>CAWUIH010000023.1:0-23164 GCA_963922495.1 uncultured Coxiellaceae bacterium
CGCACTCGCCGTATGGTTAGAACATATTGGCGAAGCGCAGGTGGAAATTTCAGATCAAGCATTTAACTCGTTGCAGCTTGCCCTTCCGCGCGCTTTGGAGCAGGTTTTAGTGAAGTTAAGTGGTAATACTTCTATTATGACTTTGCCAGTCATTCAAAATGCTTTGCCTTATGTGAATAGTCTCATAAAAAATTACAGCTATGAACGAATATCTGATGATCGGGGCGAAAAACATCTATCTTTGCACGTTGTGTTTGATGAGACCTCTTTGAAGGGGTTATTGCGTCGTGCGCATCAGGCTATTTGGAGTAGTGAGCGGCCTGTGGTTCTCGTATGGTTGTCGTTGCCAAAAAATGCTCATCACAACGTGATTGCAAGCAGTGCGAGAGGTGCTGTTGTCAACGCTGTTAATCATGTAAGTCAATCACGTGGACTGCCCGTCATTCTCCCGCAGATGGATGGTAAAGACCAATCATTTGCAGCGCATATTTCCGGAACGCTGCCTGATAGTAAACAGCAGAAATTAATCGCAGAAAAATACAGTGTGAAATACTTATTGGCAGGTACCGTTTATAACGGAGCAGGGGGTGGCTATCAAGCTGAATGGCAAATTTATTTGAATGGTGTGCCTTATGAGTGGCAATCAACAGGGACAGAGGTCAACCAAGTGGTTTTTAACGGTATTGATCGTGCAGCAGACATGATGGCAAATAGTTTGGCCATGTTGGATGAAAAAAAGTTGCAACGTACTGTGACCCTTCAAGTTTATGGTGTAAATAATTTAAAAGATTATGTCCATGTGATTTCGACATTGAAAGATTTGCCATTAGTATCCACCGTAACTGTTAAAAGTTTGAGTGTAAATACATTGTTACTACGGGTTGAAACTAACGCAGATGTCAAAGCACTAATCGGTTCTTTAGCAAAAATTTCCCATTTTATTTCCGAGGGCGCACCTGCAGAAGCGGGTCCCAATCCGGCTAACCTGTTTTATCGCTGGAAGGCGGCTGGAATAATAAAAACTATTACAGAAAAAGTAACATGATTTCTCAGCTTGCGTTTGAATTGACTCCCTTTGCGGATCGAACTTTCTCTAATTTCATATCTGGTGAAAATCAAGCGCTGCTGGTTGCGCTTAAGCGGTTAATTGCTGGTCAAGGTGAGCGATTTATTTATTGTTGCGGTTCACACGGGGTGGGTCGCACTCATTTGCTTCAAGCGTGCTGTCACGCACTTCATGATGAGCCTGTTATGTATTTACCTGCTGCAGCACCTGGGATTGTCTCAGATATGCTGCAGGGTCTGGAATATATGCATTTGGTTTGTATTGATGATATCGATTGTGTAATGGGTGATAGTGAATGGGAGGAAGCCTTATTTCATTTTTATAATCGTGCTATCGATTCAGGTATTCGGTTAGTGGTTGCTGCAACAAAATCACCAACACAGCTCGACTGTCTCTTGCCTGACTTAAGATCGCGCTTAGCATGGGGGCCAGTGTTTAATGTCACTGAGTTAAATGATGAAGACAAAATCAAAGCGCTGCAGTTGCGTGCGCTTGAGCGGGGTTTTGAAATCAGCAAGGAAGTAGGGGATTTTTTGCTTAGATATTGCCCGCGCGACATGTTGGCACTTTTCAAATTACTCGATCAACTAGATCAAGCCTCTTTGGCAGAACAACGCAAATTAACGATACCTTTCGTCAAGTCGATAATTATCCAGTCAGAAGATACTGTTTGTTGAGTATAGGTGTAGCTGTAGCTGTATTATGACTTGAACAGTCGATTGTTTCATTTATCATAAAATGTGTTCCATGCCATAAATAAGTTGCTTTAATTGCATCACTTGGCGACAGCAAAGTAAAACGCCAGGCATGCAGCACTGACGATCCGTTCCATCGTGTCGAATACTCAGTGATTCACCATCTGCGGCGAATATAACGTGTTGTTGCGAAAATAACCCGGGTAGCCTGACTGAATGAATGGCTATGCCATGAGTATGGTCCCCTCTAGCTACTATGGTATCGTTGACTGCTCTTGCTTTATGGTGTTTGGATGCTGTGATCATTTGTGCTGTTTTAATCGCAGTTCCCGAGGGTGCGTCTAGTTTTTGTGTATGATGCATTTCAATAATTTCTACATTATCGAAATAATGTGCAGCTTCTGCAGCGAATTTCATCATCAGAACAGCACCAAGGGAAAAATTTGGCGCGATGATACCTCCCAAGTGTTTTTGAGAGCATAATTGTTGAAGTTGCGTGATTTGAGAATTTTCAAGGCCCGAAGTACCGATGACTGGCCTCGCATTATTGTTAATAATAACTTCAGTATTATGAAATACACTATCAGGGGTTGTAAAATCGACCACAACGTCAGCTCGATATTGCTGAATGGCTGCAGCTAAATCGTCTTGACGATTGACACCCGCAATTAATTCTAAGTCAGTTGCAGCATCAATCGCTTTTTCAGTGATGCGTCCCATTTTTCCGCGTATTCCGCTGATGATAACGCGAATGTTCATGCCATTAACCGTTGAAGTTACTATCGACAAAGTCCCAGTTGATGAGTTCCCAAAAGTTATTGACATATTTGGGTCGATCATTTCGAGTGTCGATATAATAAGCGTGTTCCCAAACATCGCAAACGAGTAGCGGTTTCTTTTGATGAGTCAGTGGGTTGCCGGCATTGGCAGTACTTAAAATTTCTAGCTTTCCTTGATTGTCTTTAACCAGCCATGTCCAGCCTGAACCAAAGTGTGTATTTGCTGCGGAAATAAATTCTTCTTTAAAGCGTTCAAGGCTATCGAAGGTTTTACTAATTACTTCGGCTAACTCGCCGTTGGGTAAACCACCTCCTTTTGGACTCATACATTGCCAATAAAAAGTATGGTTCCATATTTGAGCCGCATTATTAAAAATTCCTCCGGTTGCTGTCATAATGATATCTTCTAGACTTTTTTCAGCCATTGCAGTGCCTTCAACCAAAATGTTAAGTTTATTAACATAGCCTTGATGGTGTTTACCGTAATGGTAATCGAGAGTTTCTTTGGAGATATGTGGTTCAAGTGCGTCTCTTGCGTAAGGTAGCGGGGGTAATTCAAAAGGCATATTAGTGCTCCGTAATTAATTACTTGAACCTAGAACCATACCGTATTATGGTAGCAATTTCTAGTTTGGGGGCGATAAGTTTTCAATCCCATTTCTATTATTATGGATTTGTAAAGTGGAGGTTTTTATGAGTATTTTAGTGGGTCGCGAAGCGCCAGATTTTACTGTACCAGCAAGGTTGGCAGATGGGGAAATTGTTGATGATTTTCATTTGGCCAGTAGTATTCAAGGGAAATATGCCCTTATATTCTTTTATCCTTTAGATTTCACATTTGTTTGTCCTTCAGAATTGATTGCATTGGATCGTGCAATACAAGAATTCGAAAGCCGTCATGTCAAGGTTATCGCGGTATCTATCGATTCGCAATTTACCCATCATGCTTGGGCAAATACTCCGATAGAGAGGGGCGGTATTGGCCCGGTCAAGTATGATATGGTAGCCGACGTCGCTCATAATATTTGCCGTAATTATGGTGTTGAGCATCCTGAAGCAGGTGTTGCGTTAAGAGCTGCATTCATTATCGATAGAAATCGTATAGTGCGCTCTCAAATAGTTAATGATTTACCCATTGGTCGAGAAATCGGAGAAATTCTACGGTTGTTCGATGCCCTGCAGTTTACTGATAAACACGGTGAAGTTTGCCCTGCCAACTGGAAAAAGGGACAGAAAGGGATGAAACCAACTCCAGAGGGTGTGGCTGAATACCTATCTCATAAATCAGAAGACTTATAATTCAATAATTATTAAAAAAACGGTGGCAAAAGTCGCCGTTTTTTTTTGACCCTGCTATAATCGCTCATCCTAAATTCAAATATATAAACCGGAGGAGTCTTATGCCAAGACCAAAAAACTATGAAAAGCAAATAGATACATTAAATAAAAAACTTGAAACCTACAAAAAGCAAACACAAAAGAAAATAGCTGATCTTGAAGCAAAACGAGTTCGCGAGGTTGAAGAAGCTGCGCGTGTAGGTTACGAGCTTGGGCAGACTGAAATTCAAAAATTACAGCTTAAAAGAGAGAAATTTATTGCAGATGCGTTGAAAAAATTTGATAAACAGCATGCAAAAACCAAAAAACCATCCGCAAAAGTTGGTAAGGCGAAGGTTGGTGCCAAAAGACGTGGCCGTCCACCGAAATCACAGGCGACGGTTGTTAAGAAGCTAAAGAAAACTACAAAACCAGGTGCAAAACGTCGTGGCCGTCCGCCAAAATCTGCTAAGGTTTCAGTTCAGGCCTCTAAGAATGACTTATTAAACGAGTCGATTGAAACAGTATAGATGGATTGTTACCGAAATTCTGTTATGCCGCAACATTAACTGCGGCATTTTTTTTGCAAAAAAAATGATTCGTATTATTCTAGAAAAAGTAGTTGAGGGCGGTCTAAATCAAGATGGTACGCCAGAAATCGTGGCCCAATTGCTTTTCCCGAGATTATAGTCATTGTAGATGAAAAAATAATTACAGGCGTTATTCTGATTTTTTGTGAATTTCATTACTTATGTAGCAAAATAACTCAGCAGTTTGTTTCGCATCATACAGTGCTGAGTGTGCCTCTTTTTTATTAAATGGGATATTGGCCTCACGCAACGCTTTGGCTAGAATCGTTTTCCCTAAAAATACTCCTGATAGTGTTGCAGTGTCAAAACAGGTAAATGCATGAAATGGGCTATCTTTAATTTTACAGCGTTTCATGGCAGCTCGTATAAAGCTTAAGTCAAAATGTGCATTATGACCAACCAGTACCGCGCGACGACAGCTATTTTCGACTAATCCTTTTTCGGCAAAACGAAATAATTCTTCCAATGCTTTTTTCTCATCAATGGCAAATCGAAAAGGATGGTAAGGATCAATGCGATTGATTTCAAGCGCGACGGGGTCGATATTTGCGCCTTCAAACGGTACCACGTGTGTTGAAAATACTTCACCGCAAACGAGTCCAATGGATTCGTCGGAATTAATCATCACTGCTGCGATTTCAAGTAATGCATCTTTCGGCGGATTTACGCCGCCGGTCTCAACGTCAATAACGATCGGCAAATAGCCGCTAAAGCGATTTTTTAATTTTTTAGTGGTATTCATTTGTTGCCTGCCACTTTAATGTTGATCCCGCCATAAATGGAATAACCTGTGTATCTCCAAAATTCATTGATTTTGGAATTTTCCAAGGTATTTTACGCAATGTAATTGTGTTTTTGTTCGGTTGAAATCCATAAAATTTTGCACCAAATTTGCTGCTGAAAGCTTCTAATCTATCAAGATTATTGTCTTTCTCGAATATTTCCGCAAGTAATTCCATGGCGACAGGCATATTATAAATTCCTGCTGCACAACAACTACTTTGTTTGCTTGAGATACTGTGTGGTGCGCTGTCGGTTCCCAAAAAGAATTTGGCATTGCCGCTGGTGGCAGCATGCAGTAGGGCAGTTCTATCTCGTTCTGTTTTTAGTATCGGCAAACAATAATAATGGGGACGTAATCCACCACTTAATAGTTGTTGTCGTGTTAGGTGTAAGTGATGTGGCGTAATCGTGGCTGCAACACGGTCACTTGCTTCAGTGACAAAATCTACTCCAGTTTTTGAGGAGACGTGTTCGAGAACAATGCGCAACGATGGGAAGTTTTTGACTAGTTTTGAGAGCTGTTTTTCAATAAACACTGCTTCACGATCAAAAATATCCACACTTGGTTCAATACTCTCACCATGAATCAGCAAAGGGAAATCTACTTTTTGCATCGTTTCAAGAATTGGGTAAATTTTCTGAAGGTCAGCAATACCGTCTGCAGAGTGTGTGGTTGCACCTGCAGGATATAGCTTTACGGCGTGAATGAATTCAGTAGTTTTTGCAGCCAGTATTTCTTGAGGAGCCATCTTTTCGGTCAAGTATAGCGTCATTAATGGCCGTAATGTTTTATTTTTCGGTATATATCTGCAAATTTTCTCGAAATAAGCAGCTGCAGCTTTGACAGTTGTTACAGGCGGTTTAAGATTGGGCATAACGATAATACGTGAAAATAAACGCGCTGCATCGAATACTGTGCGTGCTAGGTAGGGTTCATCGCGTAAATGGCAATGCCAATCATCGGGCTGTTTGATAATCAGTGTGTTCGTCATTATTTATCGTTCTCAACTCAGTGTAAGCGAGGATTTATCGGTTTTCATCTTTTCAAGATAAAAATTCGGATTGGATGTTCAAAAATAATCAAAATTGCGTCACGATTATTTTATATCCACTTAAATTTTAAAACATTTTTATTCCAATTATGCATTGTGTTGTTTGTAGAAAAAAATCTTTACTAGACCCTAGCATCGTTTGTTAGCATTGTCATACTTTAATTTTTTCCAGTAATGTCATTAAATCGATAGCTGTGACATTTTGCTGCTGTGTTTCCCAGATATACTGCGCTAAGCATTCCATCATGCGATGCTCAACCTCGTGTTGATCGCCGATGGATCCTAATAATTGTTGGTAAATTTTTTGGATGCCGTTCGGCGAATTAGTTTGTATTTGATCACGGATTGCTAAATGGAGTCCCATATGTAGAAAAGGGTTCTGAGTGGTATTAAAATCACGTTCTTCGGTGTGTGTATCTTCAATCAAATGATGATATTCAGGGTGCCTACTAATAATGGAAACAATTTGTTGCTCAAGGCTACTAAGTGTTTCGTTGTTGTGATATTTTTTCCATGAATTGATGTATTGTGAACGGATGTCTTGACGGCTATTCCACATGTTGGTTCTCCGTTTTATATTCATATTCACATAAATCATGAATCAAGCAAGAGGAGCATTTAGGTTGACGAGCTGTGCATACATAGCGTCCATGTAAAATCAACCAATGATGGGCGCTGTATAGGTAGCGTTCTGGAATCGCTTTTAATAACTGGTGCTCTACAGCCAGTGGTGTTTTTCCAATCGCTAATCCAATGCGATTGGAAACTCTAAAAATATGCGTATCCACGGCTATGGTATTGGCACCAAATGCTGTGTTTAACACTACATTGGCTGTTTTGCGTCCTACACCTGGGAGCCCTTCTAGTGCTTCGCGCGTTTGTGGTACTTGGCTGTCATAGCTCGTAATTAGTATATTGCAAGTTTTAATAATATTTTTAGCTTTAGAGTTGAATAATCCAATCGATTTAATATATTTTTTTAGCTCTGCTTCACCTAAATCGCTTATCTGTTGTGGCGTATTGGCAACGGTAAACAATCGTTGTGTGGCTTTATTGACACTGACATCTGTTGCTTGGGCCGACAGTATTACTGCAATTAATAATTCAAAGTCAGATTGATATGCTAGTTCTGTTTTGGGGTGTGGATTCTTTTGTTTAAAGCGTGCAAAAATTTCTGCACGTTTCTTTTTATCCATGGATTTTCCTTTTTGCTTTAGACCGCAGTACGGCTTGTTTAATTGCTTCCTGTCGCGCAGCTAAGGTTTCACTGGCATCTTCAGATAGTTTTGCCGCCTTATGGTTCGCTTGCTTTTCTGAGGCTAATCGTCGCAATCGGAGATTTCGGGCATTGTAACGCGCGCGCCATTTTACTGCGTTTGCCATTTTTTGTGGTTTACTGGGTTGTGTGAGAGGTAGTATATCAATGCAATCCACTGGACAGGGTGGCAGACATAATTCGCAACCCGTGCAAGCATCAGTGATAACTGTATGCATTTGCTTCGCTGCACCAATGATAGCATCCGTAGGGCAGGCTTGAATGCATTTGGTACAGCCAATACAGGTATCTTCTTGAATTATAGCAACGGTTTCAGGACGTGCCTTTTCTTCCATTTCAGTAATGTAGGGAGTTGCATCTTGGTGAGTCATTTTTGCTAGCTGCTGCAGTGTTTCAACGCCACCAGGCAGACAACGGTTGATACTTTCATGCTCATTCACAATAGCCTCTGCATAAGGGCGGCACCCTTGATATTGGCACAATTGACATTGTGTTTGCGGTAGTAGGGCATCAATTTTATTAATAAGGGCTTCTTTACTCATTGTTTTAAAGCATTCAGTTGTTCGGGTTGAATGCGCTGCATTAAAGGTTTAAATTGATTAATTGGATGGTTAAGTAATGGGGTATGAATATTTTTCCAGCTTAATGCATCGCAATTTAAAAAATTTTCTACAGCAATCGCAGTTTCTGGTAATATTGGTTTTAAGTACGTTGATAGTATTTTAAATAGATTCAATCCCTGAGTACAAACCAGTTGTATTTGTCGTTCCTCACCAATTTTTTTCGCAAGTGCCCAGGGTTTTTGTTGATCGATATATTGATTAGCGCGATCAGCAAGCGCCATGATTTTTCGGACTGCTTTATTGTAATTTAATGATTCGAAATGTTTGGCAATTACCTCGCTAGCATTAACAAACTCTTCAAATAACTCGGTATCTGGTAATTTGTCGGCCAATAAACCATTAAATTTTTTGGAGATAAATCCTGCCGAGCGGCTAGCAAGATTTACGTATTTCCCAACTAAATCTGCATTAACTCTTAGAGCAAAGTCCTGTAAGTTTAGGTCAATATCTTCAACCTGATTATTAAGCTTTGCTGAGAAATAATAGCGTAGATATTCTGGTTTTAGATGTGATAGATATTTTCGTGCTTCAATAAAAGTACCACGTGATTTAGACATTTTTTCGCCGTTGATCGTCAGGTAACCGTGTACGAAAATAGCCGTTGGCAGGCGATAGTTAATGCCACTTAGCATGGCGGGCCAGAATAGTGCGTGAAAATACACGATGTCTTTGCCCACAAAGTGATATACTTCAGCTTCACTATTTTTGTTCCAATAGGCATCAAAGGCAATATTTGCATTCTTTTCTGCAAGGTTTTTGAGGCTGGCTAAATAGCCAATGGGCGCATCTAGCCAGACATAAAAATATTTGTCAGCTTGGTTGGGAATTTGAAAACCGAAGTAGGGCTTGTCACGAGAAATATTCCAGGGGCGTAAGCCAGAATTAAACCACTCTTTCAATTTGTTGGCGACTTCTGGTTGTAAATGACCAGCATTAATCCACTGTAGTAGCACTTCAGTATAACGAGCAAGTTTAAAGAATAAGTGTTCGGATTCTTTTTCAATGGGTGTGGCACCAGAAATAGTGGAAACCGCATTTTTTAACTCCGTGGGTGAATAGGTTGCACCGCAATTCTCACAAATATCGCCGTATTGATCTGCTGTGTGGCAGTGTGGGCACGTGCCTTTAATAAAGCGATCAGGTAAAAACATATTTTTAATTGGGTCATAGGCTTGTGACACTGTTTTGCTAATGATATCGCCGTTTTGAAGCAGTTTTAGATAAATTTGTTCGGCGAGTGTTTTATTTTCTGTTGAGTGAGTGGTGTGAAAGTTATCGAATTCCACTAAAAAATCGTTAAAATCTTGGAGGTGTGCTTGTTGCATTTGATTGACGAGTTCATCAGGGGTGATGCACTCTTTTTCGGCGCGTATCATGATAGCAGTGCCGTGTGCGTCCTCGCCACACAGATACAAACAATGATGACCACGCATTCTTTGAAATCGGACCCAAATATCTGCTTGTGTGTATTCAACGATGTGTCCAAGATGGATTGGTCCATTAGCGTAGGGCAGTGCAGCAGTAACTAAGATCTGACGTTTATTCATAGCAGAGCACTATACTGATCTGTTTGATTTTAGACAAGTGTTGTAGCAAGTTCAAAGTGCGATGTGATAATATGCAAGCCATTTATTGGATTGATTAGGTTTACATATGCGACAAAAGTTGATGAATCGTGACATCCATTCACACACGACCCAGTCGAATGTGAGGCCACTGCAAAGTATAAAAAATATTTTTGTGGTTGGTTCTGGTAAAGGGGGTGTGGGTAAGTCAACCACAGCAGTTAACATCGCTGCCGCACTTAAGCAGTTGGGTGCGCGAGTTGGGTTGTTAGATGCCGATATTTACGGACCCAATCAACCAATCATGTTGGGGAAAAGTGAAAAACCGGCTACCAACGATGATAATCGCCTAATCCCCCTTGAGATTAATGGTATTCAATCAATGTCTATTGGGTATTTAGTGGGAAAAGAAACCGCTATGGTGTGGCGTGGTCCGATGATTAGCAAGGCGTTGGAACAACTGTTATTCGACACTGCGTGGCAGGATTTGGATTATCTGATCATCGATTTACCGCCAGGCACGGGAGACATCCCCTTGACATTAGCAAAAAAAGCGCCACTGGTTGGTGCCGTGGTCGTGACAACCCCACAGGATGTGGCGTTAATTGATGCTAGAAAAGCACTAGCGATGTTTGAAAAATTAAATATTAGTGTATTAGGTATTATTGAAAACATGTCAACACACATTTGTTCGCAGTGTGGTCACGAAGAAGCTATTTTTGGCTCAGGTGGTGGTGCGGCAATGGCCAGTACCAATGAAATAACACTGCTAGGTGAGATCCCGTTAGATATTCATGTCCGCCAGCATGCTGATCAGGGTGAACCGATTGCAGATGTTGTGGACAATCCAGTTGCTCGGCGTTATGAAGAAATCGCACTAAAATTAGCAGAAATTATTGCGCAAAAGCCAAAAAATTATGCACTTAAATTTCCCAAAATAGTGGTTGAATAATAGGAGGTTCGGTTATGTCGATTAAGGCAGATACTTGGATACGCACAATGGTGGAACAGCATCAGATGATAACCCCATTTGCGCCGCAGCAAATTCGTGAAAATCACAATGGGAAAATTATTTCGTATGGAACTTCAAGTTATGGCTACGATGTACGTTGCGCTACGGAATTTAAAATATTTACAAATATCAACTCAGCGGTGGTTGATCCTAAAGACTTTGACGCGGGTAGTTTTATCGATGTAACGACGAACGTATGTATTATTCCACCCAATTCGTTTGTGTTAGCGCGTACAGTCGAATATTTCAAAATACCACGTAATGTACTCACGATTTGTTTAGGTAAATCAACTTATGCCCGCTGTGGTATCATTGTTAACGTTACTCCTTTGGAACCAGAATGGGAAGGCCACGTTACCTTAGAATTTTCGAATACCACTAACTTGCCAGCGAAAATCTACGCTAACGAGGGGGTAGCTCAAATGGTTTTCTTGGAATCAGATCAGATTTGTGAAGTTTCTTATAAAGATCGCAGAGGAAAATATCAAGGGCAACAGGGTGTGACATTGCCAGAAGCGTAGCTGCGTCATTGTGGGTGCAACGTACTTTTTGTTGTCGTATAATTGAACGCTGAGCCAACTAAACAGTCGCTCTTACTTACAGTGAGAGAGGAAAGTCCGGGCTCCATAGGGCAGAGTGCCAGGTAATCCCTGGGAGGTGTGAGCCTACGGAAAGTGCAACAGAAAGTATACCGCCGCGCAGCTCGCCATTTGCTTCAAATATGTGCGCTGTGAGGTAAGGTTGAAATGGTGCGGTAAGAGCGCACCGCGTGTTTGGTAACAAATACGGCGATGGTAAACCCCACTCGGAGCAAGGCCAAATAGGAATCCACTGCCACGTGGCCCACGTGTGGGATTCGGGTAGGCTGCTAGAGGTGTGTGGTGACGCACATTCGAGATAGATGACTGTTCACGACAGAACCCGGCTTATCGGTTGGCTCTTTTAACCTAGAAAAAACAGTTGAGCGCGATTAAATGGTGTAACAGATTGATTGAGATCGCGTAATAAAAATTTTCGATGTCACCTTGTTGGTGATGAGAAAAATTTTTATATAGCGAGATGAATCAGGATGGTATGCCAGAAATCGTGATCCAACCACTTTTTCTAGGTTTAACACAACATATTTCGCAGTACATATTGTAAGATGCCGCCATTACGAAAATATTTCATTTCGTTGGAAGTATCAATGCGACATAATACACTCACTGTTTCTTCAGTGCCGTCCGGCCGATGAATAATCATGCTGATTTCATCCCTGGGTTCAAGTGCATCGTTAATGCCAATAATATCAATCAACTCATCACCCTTGAGCTTTAGGGTCTCATGGTTAATACTGTTTTTAAACTGTAACGGTAACACGCCCATACCAATCAAATTAGAACGATGGATGCGTTCAAAACTTTCAGCAATTACTGCTTTAACGCCTAATAGTCGCGGTCCTTTGGCAGCCCAATCACGAGATGAGCCAGTGCCATACTCCTTTCCAGCAATAATGACTTGTGGAATATTCTCTTTTTGGTAAGCCATTGCGGCGTCATAAATAGACAGCCGTTTACCATCAGGGAAGTGTTTGGTAAAGCCACCTTCAACGTTATTTAACATCTTATTACGAATACGAATATTTCCAAAGGTGCCGCGCATTAGCACTTCGTGATTTCCGCGTCGAGAACCAAAGGAATTAAAGTCTTTAATATTAATGCCATGATTCATTAAATATTGTCCGGCAGGGCTATCCGCTTTGATGGCACCGGCAGGAGAAATATGATCAGTGGTAACGCTGTCGCCAAAAATAGCGAGGATTCGTGCATCTTTGATGTCAGCAATTTTTTCAGGTTTTAAGGACATATTTTCAAAAAATGGTGCTTTACGAACGTACGTAGAGGTGTCTTGCCATTCAAAGGTTTTACCAGTAGGTACAGTGATGGTTTGCCAACTTTGGTCTCCTTTGAAAACTGCAGCATATTCATTACGGTACATGCCTGTCTTGATTTTTTCCAAAACTTCATTAATTTCTTGGCTAGTTGGCCAAATATCTTTGAGGTAAATAGCTTCATTGCGTTCATTGGTGCCCAGTGGCTCTTGTGTGATATCAATTTTTGTTGTACCTGCTAATGCGAAAGCTACAACCAATGGTGGAGAAGCTAACCAGTTAGCTTTGACTTGTGGGTGAATGCGCCCTTCAAAATTGCGATTACCAGAGAGCACGCCGGATACAATAAGATCATTTTCTGAGATGGTCTTAGATACGATATCGGGGAGTGGGCCGGAATTGCCGATACAGGTGGTACACCCATAGCCAACCAAGTAGAATCCGACGGCCTCAAGATATTTGAGTAAATCGGCAGCTTGCAAATAATCAGTGACTACTTTAGATCCGGGCGCAAGTGATGTTTTTACCCAGGGTTTTTGTTTTAATCCTTTTTCAACCGCTTTTTTAGCTAGCAAACCGGCGGCCAGCATTACACTGGGATTGGATGTATTGGTGCAACTGGTAATTGCAGCGATAACAACATCTCCGTGGTGCATGTTGAAATCATCGTTAGTGGGAAATGTTTGTTCTAATTGATTTGCTTTTTGATTTTGAGTAATTATTTCAGAAGTCTTTTCTTTTAATTCAGTAAGTAATACTCGGTCTTGAGGTCTTTTGGGACCGGCAACCGAAGGTTTAACGGTGGCAAGGTCCAATGTTAGCGTATCGCTGAAAATCGGTTCGGGGGCGTCGCTATCGTACCAAGTGCCTTGGGCTCTAGAATAAGCTTCGACCAGTGCAATCACTTCTGGATCACGCCCAGTTAATTCAAAATATTTAATTGTTTCAGCATCAATGGGGAACAATCCACACGTCGCGCCGTATTCCGGTGCCATGTTACTGATGGTGGCGCGATCAGCTAAAGGTAATTCCGCGAGCCCTGAACCATAATATTCGACAAATTTGCCAACAACACCTTTATTGCGGAGCATTTCTGTGACCGTTAATACGAGATCGGTAGCAGTGACTCCTTCGCGCAATTTACCTTCGAACTTAAAGCCAATAACCTCAGGAATCAACATTGAAATCGGTTGACCTAAAATGGCCGCTTCGGCTTCAATGCCGCCAACACCCCAGCCAAGAGCGCCTAAGCCATTAATCATTGTGGTATGGCTATCCGTTCCTACAAGGGTGTCGGGATAAGCATACAGTTTGCCGTCGTGCTCACCTGACCAGACACCTCGTCCGATATACTCAAGATTAACTTGGTGACAAATACCAGTTCCAGGCGGTACCAATCGAAAATTGTCGAACGATTGCTGACCCCACTTTAAAAAGGTGTACCTTTCTTGATTACGATACATTTCAATTTGCACATTTCTGTCGAATGATTGTTTATTGCCAAACTCATCGACTTGGACAGAGTGATCAATGATTAAGTCAACCGGGCATTGAGGATTAATTTTCTCGGGATCGCCGCCCATTTTAACCATCGCATCACGCATTACGGCTAAATCGACTACAGCAGGGACGCCGGTAAAATCTTGCATCAATACTCTGCTGGGGCGGTGAGCAATTTCTTTAGACGACTTTTTTTTCTCTAACCATTCAGAAAAAGCCATGATGTCTTCATTAGTGACGGTTTCACCGTCTTCATGACGTAACTGGTTTTCGAGTAAAATTTTCAATGAGTACGGGAGGCGACTAATATTAATTAGCCCAGCTTGTTCTGCTGCAGGTAGGCTGTGATAAAGATATTTCTTACCGTTTACGTTTAACTCTTTTAATGATTTAAAGCTATTTGGCACCTTGCTACCCCCACTAATTTATATTTCGAATAAAAAAATCGTCTAGATATTAACACAAGCAGTTTCGTTTCGCACTGTAACTGGCGTTGGCTATTTAAACCTAGAAAAAGCGGTTAGATCAAGATACTGATTGACTGATGCTTGCTTATTGTACAGTATTGAAAAATCCTAGGGCTGCCCCTTGAATTTTTAGAGGCAGGCCTCATATGAGATAAGGACATGCCCTAATTCACAAAGGGTCTAATTTAATTTTACACCTTAGAGGAGAGGATTAATCGCATGAAAATACGTGCATTAAAAAGAAAGGTGGTTGTTCTTCGTCTTGAAGATGAACGCACCTCAGCTGGTGGTATCGTAATTCCTGATAGTGCCGCAGAGAAACCTTCACGTGGTGAAGTCATTGCGGTAGGTCCAGGTACCTATGAAAATGGTGAGCTTCAACCCGTCGATGTCAAAGTAGGTGATCACATCTTATTTGGTAAGTATGCAGGCACAGAAGTCAAACTGGATGGCACCGAGTATATCATCATGAACGAAGATGACATTTTAGGTGTTATACAAAAGTAAACATAAGTGGAATAAGAGGTAAAAAAATGGCTGCTAAAGTCTTAAAATTTTCTCACGATGCACTCAGTGCAATGAAGCGCGGGGTAGATATTCTTGCCAACGCGGTAAAAGTTACATTAGGTCCTAAAGGATTGAATGTTGTGTTAGATAAATCTTTTGGCTCACCGACCATCACCAAAGACGGTGTTAGTGTTGCCAAAGAAGTTGAGCTCGAAGATAAATTTGAAAATATGGGTGCTCAGCTTGTGAAAGGTGTTGCATCACGTACATCTGATGATGCGGGTGATGGTACTACTACAGCGACTGTTTTGGCGCAAGCGATACTGATCGAAGGCATCAAATCGGTTATTGCTGGCATGAATCCGATGGATCTAAAACGCGGTATTGAAAAAGCAGTCACTGCAGCAGTTGAAAAATTGAAGGAAATTTCAAAACCTTGTGAAGACCAGAAAGCCATTGCACAAGTAGGAACTATCTCTGCTAACTCTGATTCAGCGATTGGAGATATTATTGCGGAAGCAATGCAGAAGGTAGGTAAAGAGGGTGTCATCACTGTCGAAGAGGGTTCTGGACTAGAAAATGAGCTGGCCGTCGTCGAAGGAATGCAGTTCGATCGTGGTTACTTGTCTCCCTACTTTATCAACAACCAACAAAATATGTCTGTTGAATTGGATGCCCCATTTATTCTCTTGGTGGACAAGAAAATTTCTAATATTCGTGATTTAATTCCTTTATTAGAAGCTGTAGCAAAATCAGGTAAACCCTTATTGGTCGTTGCAGAAGATGTCGAAGGTGAAGCCTTAGCAACATTGGTTGTGAATAACATGCGTGGTGTTGTTAAAGTCGCTGCTGTTAAAGCACCTGGCTTTGGTGATCGTCGCAAAGCAATGTTGCAGGATATTGCTACGCTGACTGGCGCTAAAGTGATTTCTGAAGAAGTGGGTCTCTCATTAGAGGGTGCTGCTTTAGACGACTTAGGTTCTGCAAAACGAGTCGTGATCACTAAAGAAGACACCACTATTATCGACGGTTCAGGTGAAGGTGGTGATATTAAAAGCCGTGTAGATCAAATTCGTGCTGAAATAGAAGCTAGTACATCTGATTACGATCGTGAGAAATTGCAAGAGCGTTTAGCTAAGTTAGCCGGTGGTGTAGCGGTGATCAAAGTTGGCGCAGCCACTGAAGTTGAAATGAAAGAAAAGAAAGCACGCGTTGAAGATGCGTTACACGCTACTCGTGCTGCTGTTGAAGAAGGTGTTGTGCCCGGTGGTGGTGTTGCATTGATTCGCGCATTACAGGCCATTGAAAAAGTTAAAGTTGATAACGAAGATCAGCGTCTGGGTGTTGAAATTGCGCGACGTGCTATGGCTTATCCATTAGCCCAAATCGTGACAAATGCTGGTGAACAAGCTGCAGTTGTAACAGACAAAATTATGAATCATAAAGAAGTCAATTATGGTTACAATGCAGGTACCGGTGAATACGGAGACATGATTGAAATGGGAATTTTGGACCCGACCAAAGTGACTCGTACCGCATTGCAAAACGCAGCTTCCATTGCTGGTCTGATGATCACAACTGAGTGCATGATTACAGAAGCTCCTAAGAAAGAAGAGCCTCAAGTGCCTGCTGGTGGTGACATGGGCGGTATGGGCGGTATGGGTGGAATGGGTGGAATGATGTAAGCCCTCGCTTCCTATAGCCAAAAACCCGAAACCTCGCGGGAGCGAGGTTTCGGGCTAAGCTAAATCAGAAGAAGTTAGACAGTATTACTGCATTTGTAATTTCTTACATTCTCATCGTACTCCGCTACTTGCCTCGTTGTCAACGACATATTAAGCTTAGATGCAAAAGCTGTGTTACAATAAATTCTTTATGAAAACATCCCAATTTTTATTAGCTACTGTCAAAGAAGCGCCCTCAGATGCGAAATTAGTGAGTCATCGCTTGATGATTCGAGCTGGAATGATCAAGAAACTAGCATCGGGTCTCTATACTTGGTTGCCATTGGGTTTTCGAGTACTGCAGAAAGTTATCGATATAGTCCGCCAAGAAATGAATCGTATCGGTGGCTTGGAGTTGGCTATGCCAGTGATCCAGCCATCAGAACTGTGGTTAGAGTCCCAACGTTGGGAAAAATATGGCCCAGAATTATTACGCATCACCGACCGTCACAAGAATCAATTTTGCTTTGGTCCAACTCATGAAGAGGTAATTACCGATATTATTCGCCACGTGTTGCGTAGTTATAAACAGCTTCCGCTGACGCTTTATCAAATTCAAACAAAATTTCGTGATGAAATTCGCCCACGTTTTGGAGTAATGCGCTCCAGAGAGTTTTTGATGAAAGATGCTTACTCTTTTCATTTGAATCAGGATAGCTTGAATGAAACGTATCAAAAAATGTACGATGCGTATAGCAGTATTTTTACTCGTTTAGGGCTAAATTTTCGCCCGGTATTAGCTGATACAGGTGCAATTGGTGGTGACTATTCACATGAGTTCCAAGTATTGGCCGCTGTTGGTGAAGACACAATTGTTTATAGTGATGCTGGTAGTTATGCAGCAAATATTGAAAAAGCATCCAGTTTTGCACCGCAAGGTAATCATCCAAAACCGCAACAAAAATTGAGTAAAATTGCAACGCCGGGCATTAAGACCGTCAAGGCATTAGCAGAGCAAAAAAAATTGTTACCACAAAACGGTATCAAAACTTTAATCGTTAAAGGGGTTGATCACGAATTGGTTGCTTTAGTGCTTCGCGGTGACCACGAACTCAACACACTCAAAGCGGAGCACTTGTCTTCAGTGGCTACGCCGCTGGTATTTGCAGATGATGCGCGTATTCGGGAAGTAATAGGTGCTGCGCCAGGCTCTCTGGGTGTTGTGAATCTAAAAATTCCATATATTGTAGATCGTGATGCTGCACAATTGGCTGACTTTTGTTGTGGTGCCAATGAAGATGATTATCATTACATCAACGTTAATTGGGGGCGAGATGCAGAACTGAAGCAAATCGCAGATATTCGTAATGTGGTTGAGGGTGATTTGAGTCCAGACGGCAAGGGGCATCTGAAATTTGCTCGTGGTATTGAAGTTGGGCAAGTATTTCAGCTTGGTGATAAATACAGTAAAAAAATGGGTGCTAAGATTCTTAATGATGCGGGTAAATCTGTGCCACTGCTCATGGGCTGTTATGGTATTGGTGTATCGAGAATTGTTGCTGCAGCCATTGAGCAGAATCACGACGATCGTGGTATTGTGTGGCCAGCTTCCATGGCGCCGTTTGATGTTGTCATTGTGCCAATGCAACTGCATAAATCTTATCGTGTTCGTGAAGTATGTGAAAAAATCTACATGGATTTAATCGCTGCAGGTTACGATGTATTATTTGATGATCGTAAAGAGCGTGCGGGTGTGATGTTTTCGGATATGGATTTAATTGGAATACCTCATCGTCTTGTAGTTAGCGAAAAAGCTGTGGACCAATCACAAATTGAGTATAAGGCACGTAATCAGTCATCAATAGAATTTCTACCGATGTCTGATCTCGTCGCATCGCTTAAAAAAAAATTAAATGATGTGGGTAGTCATCCGACAATGGCATTCGGTTAAGGCGTTAACAGCCAAAAGAATTATTCAATTTAAAAAATGTCAACGGCTTATCAGGTTTAAGAATGTGTTAATTCCAAAATTTGGACTTAACCGAATGCCATTGAGTCATCCGAAGCCTATGCCGTAAGCTTGAAAAAGTCTTTTAAGCTACTGAGTAAAGATTTGTATCCCGTTATATTTGTTAGTTAGTGGGTATTAATTTTTTTCGATTCTTACTGCTTAATACTGCCGTTCAATTGCTGGGAGTGTTACAATATAATTCTATTGGAAGCGTCATTATTGCTGACAGGAGGTCTGTTGAAACACTTAAAGTCTTACAGTATTCCCTTTATTTTTTCATTCTTGCTTCACACAGCGGTTATTGCCATATTAATTTTTTCCAGACAAAAAATGCAACTACCAACATTACAGCATGTGAACTCTAAAGTAGTCACGGCTGTTACCATAGATAAAAAAATCATTAACGAAGAAGTGCAGCGAATCAAGAAACAGAAATTACAACAAGCATTGCGAGAACAGCGCCATCAAAAATATTTACAGCAACAAGAACAAACAGCAAAACGGCAACGATTGAAGGAGCAACGATTGTTAGCTGCCTTACAAGCAAAGCAATTGAAATTAAAACAACAAACCGTGCAACATGAAGCACAGCTAAAGCAACAAAAATTGCGCGAACTGGCAGAGTATAAGAAATTGCAACAACTTAAAATACAGCATCAAAAAATGCTACGCCAAAACCGTTTAGCATTAAAGCGTCAGCATGCTTTAAAACAACAACAGCTGAAGATGATGCAGCAAACCTTAAGTAAGCAACTGTGGCAACAACAGTTACAGCGAGAACAGCAAGCGCTCTCTAAAAATCAATCAAAACGGATTAAGAGCATTATCGATCATTATAAATCACTTATTTTACAGGCCATACAACAACAATGGATTATCCCTGCTAATACTAAAAGGGAAATGTCTTGTTTGTTGTTGATTCATTTGGGGCCTGGAGGTGTAGTATTGGATGTGAAAACATTGCATTCCAGCCAAAACCATTGGCTTGATCAATCAGCTCGTGTTGCTGTTTTCAAAGCGTCGCCACTACCAGTTCCCCAAAATCCGTCGGTGTTTGAGCGTTTTCGTGAATTGCGTTTGTTGGTGAGACCACTAAAAGTTCAGAAACACTGATGACAATAGCTACTTGGTTGAGAAAATATTTTTATACCAAAAGGACATGATGCAAATATGAAAAAAGTATGGCAAATAATATTTGGATTTTTGCTAGCAATGGTGTTTTTGCCATTCACCTTTGCTGCATTGGATTTAGAGTTGACACAAGGTATTCGTGCAGCCATGCCGATTGCGGTTGTTCCATTTCGCACAAATTCACGTTTAACGGGTCCAAGTCAACTGATGGAAACGGTAATAAAAAATGATTTAAAAAATAGTGGCCAATTCAGAGTACTTGAGTCGAAAGTTCATGCTTACTCAATTAGCGGCGTTTCGCACTTGAGTGTGTGGCGCAAACAAGGTGCAAATGCAGTGGTAGAAGGCGAGATTACCATGCGACAACATGGCATTTATGTAGTCGATTTAAAATTAATTGGTTTATACAACAAGTCAGCCAAGTATTCTAGCAACATTATTTTATCGCGTCGTTACCAAATGCGTGGTGACAACTTTCGTGGCTTGGCTCACCGCATCAGCGATGCAGTTTTTCAAAAGTTAACCGGCATCGCAGGTATATTCTCCACTAAAATAGCGTATATTTCCGTGGATCGTAGTGGAAAAGAATCGCGTTATTTGTTTAAAATTGCCGATGCAGATGGCTATCGACCTAAAACACTGCTGATTTCACACGCGCCACTAATGTCTCCGGCTTGGGCGCCAGATGGGCAACGCATTGCTTATGTCTCGTTTGAGAATCACAAAGCTGCTATTTTTATTCAGGATATCAATACTGGTAAACGCCAAAAAGTCAGTGAGGCTCCGGGTATTAATGGCGCTCCCGCTTTTTCTCCCGATGGTAAAAAGCTCGCGATGGTACTGTCTAAATCCGGGAACCCTAAAATATATCTCTTAAATTTGGCAACCCACCATTTGCGTCAATTGACCCATGGTTGGTCAATCGATACTGAGCCGGCATGGTCTTCAAAAGGCGATCAACTGTTGTTTACTTCTAATCGTGATGGTAGCCCACAAATTTATAGATGTAATCTGGTGACAGGGGAGATCCAACGCCTTACATTTGAAGGTGATTACAATGCGAAAGCTTCGTTTTTGCCTGGTGATCAACAGATAATTATGATGCACCGCCAACAAGGCATGTTTGGCATAGCAAAGCAAGATTTAAATAGTGTGCAAATTCAGGTGCTGGTGCAAAGTGGTATGGATGAATCGCCAAATCTAGCGCCAAATGGAAAAATGATAATTTATGCCACACATTATGCCGGTCGTGGGGTGTTGTCACAGGTATCTACCGATGGGCGTATTGAAATTCGTTTACCAGCACGAATAGGAGCAGTTCAGGAACCAGCCTGGTCTCCATTTTTAAATCACGATCATTTACAATAAATAACCGCGAGGGTGAGTTATGTTTTTTAAAAATTCTATAATTTCTTTGTCAGTTGTGGCAGTGGCGCTTAATTTGGTTGCCTGTAACCACCATACCGGCCAATCTTCATCTCCAGCTTTGGCCGCTATCACAGATGAACCGGTTTCCGTTAAAAATTCAGGTAAATCAGCAGGGGTAGTGACCATTCCTCAGCAACCTGAGGCCTTAGCTCAGATGATCAGCCAAGTAGGGCCAACCAACCAGACCTATTATTTTGACTTCAACAGCACACAATTGAGCGATGAAGACCTGCAGTCGATGAAGGGGCAGGCTAATTACTTGACATCGCATCCGAAAGTTAAGATCAGATTAGAAGGAAATACTGATAATCGTGGCAGTAGAGAGTATAATGTCGGATTGGGTTGGCGCCGAGACCAGGCGGTCGCTCAAGTGTTGGAACAGCAGGGGGTGCAACCTAGCCAGATTGAAATGATTAGTTATGGTAAAGAGCATCCGGCAGTCGCAGAAAACAATGAACGCGCATGGAGGTTAAATAGAAGAGTTAATTTAGTATATGAGGGCAAGTAAATGAATTTCATAAAGATGCTGGGTTGGAGTAGTATGGTTGCTGCGTTGGCAATTAGTGGGAATATAGTCCTTGCCGATTCAGCTCCGGTGGTTGATTTGACCCACAAAGATCAATCAAGTATCCATGTCGATGCTCAGGATGGTAACGTTAAAATAGCTCAGCCTTCTAGCACACAGGTCGAAGTGGCTAAAGCGCGTGTTACCAAACTTGAACAGCAGTTAAAAAACATCACGGACATGAATCTTCCTGAACAAATCAATGAATTGCAGCAGCAAATGGCACAATTACGCGGCCAACTACAAGTGCAAGAGCGCGATATTAGTTTGCTAGAAACCCAAGTACGTCGATTTTACAAAGATTTGGATCAGCGGATTACACAAGTACAAAATGCCAGTGGCAGTGAATCGAGCACTACTACTCCTTCAAGCTCAAATACCAGTAACGCTCAAAACACATCAGCACAAAACGATATGCTGTCACTCGATAGTATTCAACTCAAAGATTCCCACGCTTATCAAACTGCGTTCGATGCGCTTTCGAAAGGCAGTTATGACCAGGCAGAAAGCGCTTTTAACGATTATCTGAACGCTTTTCCTAACGGTAGCTATGTTGCCAATGCGCACTATTGGCTAGGAGAAATTTACCTGAATCAACATAACAAACACAAAGCAACTATGGAATTCAATACTGTCATTAACAAATACCCAAAATCTGATAAGGTTTCTGATGCACGATTGAAGCTTGCTGCGATACAGGCCAAAATGGGTCAAGTAGCTTCAGCTAAAAAACAGTTGGAACTCATCAAGCAAAAACATCCAGGCACAACCACAGCGCAACTTGCGAATATTCGTTTGCAGCAGCTCAATCATGTTTCTAGTAATTTCCAGTCAAACTCTCAGTAGATATGTCATTGAGCAATCCGTGCGTGGTTGATGTTGTCAAAAATAGCATCATGATCAGTTCAACCACTCGTAGGGAGAGTTACAGAAATTTTTTATTCATTACAAGGTGAAAGTGGTTTTTTATTTGTGACATCTTCAATAAACTCGAATTTCGGGTTTTACTGATTGTGCACTTCGTTGGGCATTACGACTACGTAGCGTTTGCGAGTTTAGGGATAAACGGTAATAATTTTTATGCGGTCGCAGACAGAGCACCACGGCATTTGCCGTGGGTGAATGAGCTATCTCAATTTCACAGCAAACGCAGCAATGTTGCGAAGTTGAGTCAAACCGCAGGTTTGTAGCAGTAAGTACCACGGGTTTACCCCATAAGCGCTAACCTAAAAGGATATATTTTCCATTTGAGGCCTTCTTTTC
>CAWUIH010000024.1:0-21593 GCA_963922495.1 uncultured Coxiellaceae bacterium
CACGCAGTGTGATAAGCGATATGCGGAACTGAAAGACGCGCTGCAAGCGTTTCATGACCAGTGGCAGGCGTTGGCGTGACAAATACAGGGAAGCACATAATTCACGCCACCATCGCGTGCCGTGTGGTCAAGTCACGCGTTGACCATCACAGCACGCGGGTTTGCTTTGCAGGACCCGAGTTTTGGGTTTTCATGTCAGTTGAGGTTCTGAATTTCCAAGTAATTTAATGGCTGACATTTTTAATGGTTCAAGGGCATAAGCGGTCAATGCAGACACGAGATGTGTCACTGCATTCCACACTGAACGATGTCGTGTATGCCATACCTGGTAATGATGTTTGAGATGACCGATGACGGTTTCAATCAATCCTCGTTGATTAACCTAAATATCCCGTAAAGAAGTAGGCGAAAACCGTATTTTTGCATATAATTCAGTTGGTTAAGTCAGAATAACAAGGATTTTTACCATGACAAATTGTACCCAAATACTTTTACATTTTCACCTCTTGCTCGCAAAAAATTGCGGGCAATTTCGCTGGTGCGTATTATTCTGACCTTTATCGACCTACTCACCATGCGTTAACTGTTTGAGGGGATTGAAGTGGTTCCAACTAGTTTTTGCAACCGCCTCATTAATTTTTTTTGTACTATAGGCCATTCATTTTTCAAAATACTCATCATAATCGTATCGCGCACATAACCTGATTCCATTGTCATGTGATGACGTAATATTCCCTCCTCAACTGCACCGAGTTTTTTTATTGCACCAATAGAGATGGTATTACGAGTATCTACTCTGAACTCAACTCGCTCCATGTGGCATTTCTCAAATAAATATTTTAAAAGTAGGTACTTAGCTTCAGGATTAGTATATCCTCGACGTGCTGATTTTTCATAAAATGTATGGCCAATGGCAGCACGCTTTACATTTACCGCGATATCGTAAATTCGTGTACAACCGACAATTCCAATGCGATGATCCAAGACCGCATACGGTAAACAGCTTTTTTGCTCTGCTTTTTGCAATGTTCTATTGAACCATTCGTCAAAATGAATACTCGCGGCACTATAAGGAAAGTATGTCCATAATGAATCATCGTTCGCAATATGCCTTAATTGCTCTCGATGATTTTCATTCAGTATTTCAAGAGAAATAAATTTCCCATTAAGCTTCATTTGACTAGCCTCTTTAGAGTAAGTAATTTTTTAGGTGAAAATAGTTATCTTATCATGCACATTACGCCCTATGGGCGAGTAGACCTGGTAGATCACTCAACCAACCAGGCCAAGTAGCGATTTCATCGCTGGCATGAATGTCAGCATTTCAATCAACATCGTTTCGTCACTGAAACCCTGTGCCTGTAATGTGTTTATCTTCATTATCGATACGAATCATCAAATCTTTTTGCTCTGGATGTAATCCCATACAGTCAACCTCCTCATCGTTTACACAGTGAATTAACGCACATGCCAAACTTGTGAATAGCGCCCAGGCACGCGACTGCCGTCGCGACGATTGAAGCGCGTCTCCGAATGCGCCACAAATTTTTTATCCATCTCTCGGAAAAGCAGATCATCAACGTCAGAGGTGATGCAGCGACCAGCAAAGTTGCCTGCAATTTTTTTGCGAGCAAGAGGTGAAAATGTAAAAGTATTTGGGGTACAATTTGTCATGGTGAAAATCCCTATTATTCTGATTTTACCAACTGAATTATATACAAGAATACGGGTTTCCCCTACTTTGTTTATCGGATATTTAGGTTAATTAAATTCTATTAAACTCAGAAGAATGATGACACGCTTTTCAATTTTTTAAGAAATATATATCACTTCACACAGTTTCATACCGCAATGTTGTGTAATTCGAGTGGTAAAGTATGATATTTACCCATGACTGATGAGCGCACACTGTTTAAGGCACTGAACAAAATTCATGGTAACGATAGCAAGTTAGTTGAAGCGGATATTCAATGGCAATTAAGGCCTCATCAATACATCTTAACTCCCGAGCATCAATACTATCCAACCTTATTAAAAGAAATTAATAAACCGCCATCGCTTCTGTACGTCCGCGGGAATATTTATGCATTAAATACATCACAAATCGCATTGGTTGGTAGCCGCAATCCAACCCCAAGTGGCCGTGATATCGCACGACAATTTTCAACAAAACTTGCTCAAGCCAGCTTGTGTATCACTAGTGGCTTAGCACTTGGTATTGACACCGAAGCTCACCAGGGTGCGCTGGCAGCGAATGGGCTAACCGTCGGTGTACTCGGCAATGGTTTGGACCTTATTTATCCACGTCGCAACCAAGCATTAGCCAATACCATCCTCGAACAAAACGGCGCACTTATTAGCGAATTTCCTCGAACCACACCACCTTTGGCAAAAAATTTCCCACGCCGCAACCGTATTATCAGTGGCCTTAGTCTCGCCACACTGGTTATCGAAGCATCTCTACAAAGCGGTTCACTGATCACCGCTCGACTTGCTATGGAACAAAACCGCGATGTTTACGCTGTACCAGGCTCTATTCACAATCCTGTTGCTAAAGGCTGCCATACTCTTATCAAACAAGGCGCTCAACTTATTGATTGTATTGAAGATGTAATTGAATCCCTACCCAATTGGCGCTCAGAACAATTTATAACTGACCATGCAGAAGACCAAAGCCCCGAACGACAAAAGCTTGAAAAACAGGAAAAGAAACTGTTAGAGTGTATCGGTTTTGAACTCACCTCCATTGACCAAGTCATTGAGAGAAGTGGATTTTCGACCGCCACTGTGAGATCCATGCTGTGCAACATCGAAATTAAGGGTTATATTAGAGCTATAGCAGGTAGAGTCGAGCGAGTAAAATAATGAAAGAAGAAAGCGTTTTAAATGTTTTAATGTACTTATTTAAAAATCATATGCAGGACAGTTGTGAGCTTAATCTTGGTGAAACAAAACTGATGCTGCAGTTAGAAGAAATGGGGTTTCGCCGCAAAGTAATCGACCAAGCATTTGCTTGGCTCAATAATTTATCTAGCGCAACAACAACTATTATTCAAAGCCCCAACACGCAATCGTTACGAGTATTTAGCGATCATGAATGTGAGTTTTTCAATATGGAATGCCGCAGCTTTATTATGTCATTGGAACAACAACAAATCCTGAATCCCCATACTCGTGAACTGGTTATCAATCAAGCACTGGAGCTTGAATCAGAAATTATCGACGTCGGTCTCCTCAAATGGGTTACTCTAATGGTGTTATTTAATCAACCCGACGAAAAACATGCACTATCCTGTATGGAATTACTAGTGCTCGATGACACATTTGGTAGCATTCACTAGATATGGACCATCATCTCGTCATCGTCGAATCGCCAGCAAAAGCGAAGACAATCGAAAAATATCTCGGTAAACAATACACTGTGATGGCATCCTATGGTCACGTTCGTGATTTAGTTCCCAAAGAGGGCGCCGTAGATCCTAAAGACCATTTTAAAATGACTTACCAAGCGATTGATCGTAATGCACGGCACATGGAAGCGATTGCAAAAGCATTAAAAGGCTGCGACAGCGTATTCCTCGCCACTGACCCGGACCGTGAAGGTGAAGCCATTGCCTGGCACGTCAAACAAATGCTAGAAAAAAAGCGCGGCTTAAAAGAAAAAAAATATGCGCGAGTTGTATTTCACCAAATCACCAAAAAAGCAGTACAAGACGCCATAGAACATCCACGCAATATTTCCATGGATTTGGTCAATGCACAGCAAGCACGACGCGCATTAGATTATCTGGTTGGTTTCACATTATCTCCCCTGTTATGGCGTAAGGTACGACCTGGCTTATCTGCTGGAAGAGTTCAAAGCCCCGCGTTGCGAATGATTGTGGAACGCGAAATTGAAATTGAAAACTTTAAAAGCCAGGAATACTGGACTATCCATGCCGATTGTTTTGCAGAAAAACAAGCGTTTGGTGCACGACTGATTCAATTTGAAAATAATAAAATAGAGCAATTTTCTATTGTTGATGAAAAACACGCGAACACCATCTGTAAAAAAATCTCAGACAAAGCCAAACAGCAATTAACAGTAGAAAAAGTCGTCAAACGTGAACGCAAACGTTATCCAACCGCTGCTTTTATTACCTCAACCATGCAACAGGAAGCTGCACGTAAACTGGGGTTTTCCACCTCCAAAACAATGCAGATCGCACAACAACTTTATGAAGGCGTGGAATTAGGCGACGAAGGCGCGACTGGACTAATCACCTATATGCGTACCGACTCGGTGACGTTAGCACCCGAAGCACTACAAGAAATTCGTGAATTAATCATCAAACGATATGGAGCAGAAAATTGCCCTAAAGAACCACGCATTTTTAAAACTAAATCCAAAAACGCCCAGGAAGCTCATGAGGCCATCCGACCAACATCTGCAATGCGTACACCAGAGCAAGTGAAATCCTTTTTGAATTCTGATCAGCTTAAACTGTATACATTAATTTGGAAACGCACTATCGCATGCCAAATGGTAGAAGCATTAATGCATACAGTTGCTATTGATTTATCCAGTGGCAACGGTATTTTTCGTGCTAATGGATCAACAATTGTAAAACCAGGATTTATTACCGTTTATCAGGAAACCTTGGATGATAAGAAAAAAGAGGATGGTGAAGGTAAATTGTTACCACCACTCAAAGAAGGCGACAAAGTGTCATTAAAAGCTGTTAAAGGTGAACAACATTTCACTGAACCTCCACCGCGTTTTACCGAAGCAAGCCTAGTTAAGGCCCTTGAAGAACATGATATCGGACGACCATCAACTTACGCTAGTATTATTGCTACATTAAAAAATCGTAAATATGTCGACGCTGAAAACAAACGTTTTATCGCAACGGATGTCGGTCGCGTCGTTAGCCGTTTTCTCACAAATTACTTTACTCAATATGTTGATTATGATTTCACTGCGCGCTTAGAAGATCAACTCGATGATATTGCTCGTGGCGAACATGCGTGGGTACCTGTTTTAGAGGAATTTTGGGCACCGTTCAAATCTCTAATTGATAGTACAGAAAAAAATGTAACTCGTAGTGACGTTACTCAAGAAAAAATTGATGAAAAATGCCCAAAATGTGATAAGCAGTTATCGATACGACTTGGAAAACGTGGCCGTTTCGTCGGTTGTACTGGCTATCCTGATTGCGATTACACACGCAACCTAGACGGTGAGACGGTTGAACCTGAAGTGATCGAAGGGCGGCAATGCCCTGAATGCAAATCAGATTTAGTAGTCAAAGTAGGTCGATATGGAAAATTCATCGGTTGTTCTAGCTACCCAAACTGCAAATACATAGAGCCGTTTGAGAAACCCAAAGATACCGATGTAACTTGCCCAAAATGCAATAAGGGTCATATTTTGCAGCGAAAATCTCGTCGTGGAAAGATTTTCTTTTCATGCGAATGCTACCCCGATTGCAATTATGCTATTTGGAACCTACCAATTGCTGAACCATGTCCTCAATGCCACTGGCCTATTCTATCGATAAAAACTACTAAATCACGTGGCGATGAAAAAGTCTGCCCACAAAAAAGTTGTAACTTTACTGAACCTTACAAAGCAGCGAACCAACAAGATGCTAGTTAAACAGCGAAATATTCTTGAAGCAGTAAAACAATTACAAATCGGTGGTGTGATTGCCTATCCTACTGAAGCGGTTTATGGACTTGGCTGCAATCCTTTTAATGAGCTTGCGGCAAAAAAAATTCTAAAACTAAAAAAACGTCCCATCGAAAAGGGTTTTATTGTGATTGCTTCCAATTGGGAACAGCTCAAACCTTTCATAACACCCGTCTCTAACCAGCAACTTGAAAAAGTTTTCTCGACCTGGCCGGGTCCTTTTACCTGGGTTTTTCCAGCAAAAGACACCGTACCTGTTTGGGTGCGCGGCCAACATGCCACCATCGCAGTAAGAATTACAGCACACCCCATCGCCAACCAGCTATGCCAATCGCATGGCCATGCGATCATCTCAACCAGTGCCAATGTACAAGGCGAACCACCAATCCGAAATCCACAACAACTGGCTACTGTTTTTGGCAATGAAATTGATTTTGTAGTAACAGGCGCTCTAGGACAACAAAAGAACCCCACTGAAATACGCGATGTGATAAGTGGCGAGAAATTACGTAGCGCTTAACGTCAAATATTGCGTGTGAGTAGCTCATAATGAAAAAATAAAAATTACCTAATCTTTTCGAATCACCTCAATAATTTTTGCAACAACTTCATCGACTGTAATAAGCTTCATAGCGTCACGATTATGCACCCTATCGTGCCAAGAAATTGTCTTCGGATCTTTGTTCAAAAACGTTTTCACAGCCTCTGTAAATTTATTAATAACAAGAGACTGTGAAAAATAGGGGCCAGTTTTTTCTGCAGGGGCTACAGCATACAAACCTACAACAGGCGTTCCCACCGCTTGTGCAATATGCAACGGGCCGGTATCAGGGGATAACAATAAATCAGACCGTTGCAATACTGCCACCAATTGCTTTAAATTAGTTCCCGCAATCAAATTTAGGCAATCTACCGAACACTGGGACGCAATTTGTTCCCCCATCCATTTTTCTAATTCACTGGGGCCACCGACTAAAACCACTTTAACAGCATACTGCTGTGATACTTTTTCAATAACTTCAACATATCGCTCTACAAACCAATTACGCTCTTCTTTACTAGTTGCTGCACAAATAGCCAACCATTTACCATCAAAAGACGGCAATTTTTGCTGTGCAAATTTGATTTCGTCATGATCAAGCGGTATGTTCCACTCAACGGTTTTATCTAAAATACCAAATGGTTCGGCAAATCGCAAAAAACTATCCAGCAAGTGCTCTGCTTTTGCTGGCACTATCCGATTGACAAAGATACGTTGCAAATCGCGACTGTGCAGCTTGTCATATCCATACTTAAGTTTTGCGGGTATGAGAGGAATCAGTAAATTAGTACGCAGTGTTGCTTGAGGTAATAATGCCACATCAAAATGATAATTAATCATTAGCTTGCGAAACTCAAGATAATCCTTTAGACGATGGGGTTTTTCGACAACAATAAATTCGACTCCCTCTAAACCGGAAATCAAACCCACCATACCACGACTAATAATCCAGTAGATTTTGGTCTGCGGCAGATGCCTACGCAGGAGATTTATCAACGGTATGGTTAAGCACACATCCCCTAACGCACCCAGGCGCAATATAACTATCGATTGCGGTTGTCTGTCAGTCATAATATGAAATTCTAACTAATATCAGCGGGTAATTCTACCGTCGCACACAAACCACCTTCGGCACGATTTCTAAGGTAAATCCTTCCATTATGGTCAGTAATAATATCACGGGTAACAGCCAAACCTAGACCCACTCCCCCAGTGTCACGAGAACGAGATTTTTCTTCACGGTAAAAGGGTTGAAATACCTGCTCCAGTTCTTCTTCCGCAATACCATGACCATTATCTTCAACCATAATAGTCACCTGACCGTATTGATAATGAATTTTAATACTGACATTCTGTGCGTAGCGTATCGCGTTCCCAATGAGATTATTAAACACACGTTTTAAGGCAGTAGTTCGACCTAATACTTTGATTCTGTCCCACTTACAATGAAACTTAATCGGGTGCCCGATATCATTCATGGACTCGCACACCGAGCGCACAAGAGAAACAAGATCTAAATCAACTTTTCTCTCTACCGAGTAATCATCACGCGCAAAAGAAAGTGTCTCATTAATCATTACTTCCATTTCATCCAAATTATTGATTAATCCTTCCTGTGCATTATCGTCATCAATTAAATGTGCTTGCAATTTCATACGAGTGATTGGGGTACGCAAATCATGCGAGATTGCAGCCAACATTTGTGTACGATTACGAACAAGGTGTTTGATTTGCTGTTGCATTTTATTCATTGCATTGGCTGCCTCCTGGACCACCGAAGGACCATCAATTAATATCGGATGTGTATTTAAATCTGCACTAAAGCGTAACGCTGCATGTTTTAACTCTTCGATAGGGGTTACAAAGCGATTAATTGCCCAGGATAAAAAAATAATGAATGCAAATACGACAATTTCTAATACTAAAAATGATAATTGTTTTAAAAGCACGTGAGTATAAATCATTGCACTAATATTTAGCCATTGTTTTTTTTCAAGTAGAATAGAAATAGAAAATGAATTTAGCTGTTGTCTTAGAGATTTATTAATTCTCCAGAAGGATATTTCTTTAAATCTAAGTTCATACTTTGGAACTAATGTGATCGAAGCTTTCAAATCAGGATCGTTCAACGCAGCAATTGCCTTAGCTCGCTGCTTTATGGGAGTTGCCTCCAATAAATTAATCATATTTATGATCTTCTGAATAACAGCATCGCGATTCGCCCTACGGTGTATAGTACGATTATCATTAATATAAATAACCATGACCGCCAAGTGTAGCAAAATAATTCCCAACAAAACGATTAATGTCGTCTTACTACAACCATAGCGAACAATTTTATCAATACTAGGCAATTTCAAATGTGTTTCCGCTTTCGAAGAACCTTGACAGCAAGCACATAGCCACCACCACGCACTGTTTTAATAAGCTGCGGCTTTTTATGATTTTTTTCTATTTTATGACGCAGTCGACTAATCTGAATGTCTATACTACGATCAAATGGTCCGGCAGCACGATTTTTCGTTAAATCCAATAATCGATCACGACTCAACACCTGCTGTGGACGCTGTAATAATGCCAGCATCAAGTCAAATTCACCACTACTCAAAGTGATTTCCATTTCATCAGAAGAGACCAAACGTCGTTCACCAGCATCCATGCGCCAGCCAGCAAATTCATAAACTTCTTGTAACTCTGAATGAGCATTAAGCAACTCACTTTTCCTTTGACTACGTCGCAATATAGCTTTGATTCGCGCCAATAGTTCACGCGGATTAAATGGCTTACTCAGGTAGTCGTCAGCACCCATTTCCAATCCCAAGATACGATCCACATCTTCACTAATCGCTGTTAACATAATGATGGGTATATTTGAATACGCGCGCATGTACCTACAGAGTGTTAAGCCGTCATCACCCGGCATCATGATATCTAAAATAATTAAATCGATCACATGATGGGTCAAAATCGATTTCATCTCTTGACCATTTTTGGCTAAGCTGGTTTGGAAACCATGTTGTCTAAGGAATTTTCCTAAAAGATCGCGTATCCCTCGATCATCGTCGACAACCAATATATGCTGTAAGTCGTTCATGCTTCAATTGTATCACCATCGGCTCATCGAACGACTTAAATAATCCTTAATTAAGCGCCTTAGGCTTGCAATCCTAAGAGTTGCATTTCAGCGCAGGGTGCTTGCCTTTTTTCTGTTAAGGGCCTTACTTGACTAAAAAAACTAATCCGCGACCATTTTCGACGTCTTCTGCCTTCAATGATACTTGATGCATCATTGCTCTCAACTACGGGTTTAGGACGCATGTACGCTGAAAAAAAACACGACCACAACGCTAGCGCAACCCCTACTGTTCCTGTAGCACTCAGCAACATCATCCCAAAACTGAACTTAACACCTCGTCCATCCCCTTTAGAGAGAGAATATAAAAAATATCCAACGCTTGGCACGAACAACAGTGGCGACAATATCGTTAATGCCAAACAAATGCCCATTTTTAAACACCGACTGTACTTACTGGTTCGCGAAAGATAGATCATTGGATCAGGAATATCATTATTACCATAGCTTCCCGGCACTGAGTTCAGTTCAGCACTCATCGGCCCAAATGATGTATTAATAACCGCAGAGTAGTTATTTAAAAAATGATGATAATTGTCTGAAGATGGGTTGTGATACTCAAAAACTCCATGCTCTGTGACTGTTTTTGCGAATGCAATATGATACATTGTCGCCTCCACAGCGCGGTCACATGAACTCTTGCAGTTATATACTAAAAATCCCCCAAACATTTCCACTACAAAACTAATAATACTGTTTAAAAATAATGGGAAATTTAAATCATCGTTTGCTTTTGGCCCTCTTCGATAGGTATCCAGAAATACAATGATTAATTCAGAAAACAGTTTAAATTGTTTATTATTATGTGAGTTTGTGTTTTTCAATATAGCACCAACCACATCACGGAGAGCCGATATATTAAATTTCCGGAAGTCTTCTTTGTTTGTCGGAATTAGATCCTTGAATTTATTTCTCATTCCCAAAGGAATTCCAAAAATATCATCATCAACCCAATCTCTTACAAGCGCACAGAACGAAAATACTCCGTTATCAAAGCGTTGAATCGCCTGAGAATTCAAAAAGGGCCGCCAGCCATTAATTGCGAAACTAGTTTTAAGCAATTTAAATTTAAAGCGATGATTGACACCTTGGATATCAACACTATTATCAGAGACATTCCCTTCAATATCATCTAACACCATTTCGCGCTCAGAAGATAATCTGCTATTATTCGATGCGGAAGGATTAAAGCAGTCAAATAAATTACCTGATAAAAAATTTGCTGCATGGATTACAACAGTAGTCTGAGTCCGTTTTTTGTCTTCAGGCTTTGCCACTGCTTGAAGGCGCTTGCCCGCAGCATGTTTGCAAAAGTCAAACAAGTCCCTAGCGTTATTTTTCCCAAGACGAATCCTCTCTTCGCGACATTTTGATAATTCAGGCTCACTACTTCCACGAATCTCATATGGAATCGGTATGCCTGTTAATACCACTGTACTATCAGGATGAGGATTGACTTTTTTTTCCGTGAAGTTCGCTGTTACTGTTCGCGTGCTTGCTAGACCTGGGAGTTTACGAAATAGGGCAGAACCAGGAAGCATTAAAAAATCCCTGACAAATCGTTGACTGGCGTCTAAACTATCGGAGTTTAACTTTTTGAGCACAAAATCTATTTGTTCTTCATTACGCGGACATTGTTTAGCTAAATTAACAAGAGTACTAGATATTTTGTTGCAAAATTCTCGCAGCACAGGGTTTTTTATCAAAGTAAACCAAATGGGTTGTTCATCCGCGAAATTGATTGATAAATACTCATATAATTTACGTGCTGAAAGCGTGAGTATCGGCGTCTCAGTTAGCGTTACTTGCTTTTGCTTATCAGTGAATTTTATTCCGCTTTTTCCACGATAATCCTGAGCAACCAGAGGAGCTATAATAGTTGCTTCAATCTCACAAACAAAATTAAAATGTTGTTCACCAATATCTTTTTTGATGGCCTCAAAAAAAGATTTTAGGAGACTCTCTTGTTGATCGATGTTACCTGTCACTGCGGGAGTTTCTAGACAGTTCGATATGTTATTGCGTAAATCTTGTATCGAGATAGAGTTTGCTACTTTTTCATCGATACTTAGTACTCTATAGACTTGTAAAGCTAGGGAAAAAGACCGTAAACGCCTAATAGCCGCAGCATGGCGATGATTATCGGACTGATACTCTTGTTTCAAAGCATCACGTGTTTCTTTGAAGTAATCGCCAAGCTCACGGTCGTGGCCAAGCAAAAATTCTCTCACAGCTAACTCCATGCTAAGTTATTATAAATTTAACTATAAACGGTGAATGTTTATCGAGAACTACATCTCGTATGATTTTGTAACGCTCTGTAACGCTTGTCAGCAAAGCTCAACGAGCTCTAAGTTAGCTTCCCTTCCCGCACAGGTCTGATAGACTGTCGTCTATGAAAACTGAAATACAAACGTTATTAGTTGAATCGCTCAAGAAGCTCATCGATTCTGGTGAAATTTGCTGTGAAACTGTGCCACAACCACAGGTTACGAATACACGCGCTAAAGATCATGGCGACTATGCCTCAAACATTGCTTTAGTGTTGGCTAAAACGCTCAAAATATCGCCACAAGACTTGGCTCAAAAGTTAATCGCAACCTTACCAGCATCCAAAAAAATTCAACGAGTTGAGGTGGCGGGCCCTGGTTTTATCAATTTTTATATCACTGACCTATCATTGCAAAATGTAGTAGTAGACATTTTAGATAAGGGAGAGAAGTTCGGAACAAACAATCTTGGAAATCAAAAAAGAGTGCACATTGAATTTGTCTCCGCAAATCCCACTGGTCCCTTACACGTTGGCCATGGTCGTGGCGCTGCTATTGGCGCGACTGCAGCGAATCTCCTGGACGCTTGCGGTTACCAGGTGCATCGAGAATACTATGTTAATGATGCTGGACGGCAAATGAACTTATTGGCTATCAGTGTCTGGCTTCGATATCTTCAGCTTTATGACAAACGTTTCAAACTGCCACCAAAAGCCTACGAAGGCAATTATGTAATTGATATCGCGGAAAACCTCAAAAAAATACACGGCAGCATGTTTCAACGACACTTCGATGAGCTTCAAACCGCCTTATCTCACGAAAATAACACTGATGATGCGGACAAGTTACTCGATGCTTATGTGCGAGTTACAAGAAAATTGCTAGGCCATGATAATTACAAACTGATTTTTTCTGCTGGCATGGAAACAATTTTAGCAGACATTAAAGATGACCTTGCCGAATTTGGCGTTAACTATCAAGATTGGTTTAGGGAAAGCCTACTAACCGAAAAAAAACTCATTCAGACCGGTATCGAATTACTCACTGAGAAAAACTACGTCTATGAAAAAGAAGGCGCCATCTGGTTTCGCGCCACTGCTGTCGGCGATGACAAAGATCGCGTGTTAATCCGCAGCAATGGCGACACCACTTACTTTGCTTCAGACGTCGCCTATCATCTTTATAAATATCAGCAAAAATATGATATTATTATTGATGTTTTTGGCTCTGACCATCACGGCTATATTCCTCGCATAAAAGCATTTTTAAACGCATTGGGCCAAGATGTCACCACACTCAAAACGCTACTTGTACAGTTTGCCATTTTATATCGTGGTAAAGAGAAAATTTCGATGTCTACAAGAGGTGGAAAATTTGTCACACTTCGCGAGCTGCGTAAAGAAGTTGGCAACGACGCTGCACGATTTTTCTATGTGATGCGAAAACCCGAACAACACTTAGACTTTGACCTTGATCTAGCAAAATCCCAATCTAACGAAAATCCGGTTTACTACATTCAATATGCACATGCAAGAATTTGCAGTATTTGGCGCGAACTTAAAAAACAACAACAAACTTTTGATCGCACGCTGGGCTTACAACAACTCAATTTATTGTCGACTGCGCATGAAAAAGATTTATTGATTTTATTAAACCAATATTCCGAAGTGATAAAGAAGGCTGGAATCCAGCTTCAGCCTCATCTCCTTGCACATTACTTGCAAGATTTAGCTGCGAAATTTCATGGCTACTATAACCAATCTAAAATTTTAATCGACGATGCCTCTCTGAGGGACGCGCGCCTTTGTCTCATCAGCGCCACCCAGCAAATATTGTATAATGGGCTAGCTCTATTAGGTGTCTCGTCCCCTGAAATAATGTAAAAGGAGATAATGATGCGTAAACATTATAACTTAATCATCTATTGCATTGTACTATTACTGTGTCTGATATTATTACTACCTTTGTGCGTAGGCATCTGGTTTCAGCAAAAATTCCCTAAATTTGTCAGTAATTTAGGAAAAGCCTATGGTGGAAAAGCCCATGTAATTACCTACCAGCGCGGCTGGTTCACCTCGCATGCGGTTATTTCTGTGCTGATCCCTGCCAAATCATTAAAGCAAAATCAAAAAGCGCACTTTCTTACTATCAATGAAAAAATCTGGCATGGTCCCTATGTTTTTAGTCGCATTAATGGCTACAAAAAACTACATTTCGCAACCGCATTAGTAGAGACGAAATTTTCAAATCAATATGGTGACTTAAAAGCAATCACCACGCTTCACTTTGATGGCTCTTACTACAGCATTTTACACAGTAATCACCTTACCTTGCCAAGAATAAATCATATTATTCGCATTAGTGGCATTAACTGGCAATTCACACTTTCGCATAACTCGCGCTTATTATCTTCAAATCTTAAGCTATCAAATTTAGAAGAAACATCGAGAGAAAGTAACGTATTGCCTCAAGTGTGGAAAAAACCGAATCTTAAAATACGTAATCTAAATTATGTATTACAAGTCAATGACAAGCATCAACCTTGGCAAAAACAACAAAAACTAAATGCGTCGTCTATCACCGTTTCAAAAAACCGAAAAAATACTATTCAGCTCTCGCAAATCATGCTCAGCGAACAATCTAAGCAGATCCAGCGAGGACTTGCTGTGTCAGTTAAATTATCTGCTCGTTCATTGCAAACATCGATGCTCATAGCACAACCTTTTACACTTAAAGCTTCAATTAAAGGTATAAACACTTCCATCTATCAAAAACTAATACAGCAGGCACGCTCAGTACTCCATAACCAAGACACAAAAAAAATGCAACGTAAATTAGAATCTTCGCTTACCCAACTACTGGCTTCAGGCCTCAGCGTAAACCTTGATTATTTACATCTTAATACACCTCAAGGGTTACTGCGCTTCAGCGGTTATGGCTCAATTAATAGCAAAGCGATCACGAGAATAAGTGATTTGGCCTCAGACTTCGTAGGACAACTTAAATTAAGCCTCCCCAAACAATGGCTTGAAAAGCAACTATCTCATTTTTATACCGACCAAAGACTACCTGTCACAACGAAACAAAATTTATCTAATGCAGCAGCAATGGGACAAATAAATTACTGGGTTGCTCACAAGAAACTGGTGCGTGATAAAGATAATCTCAATGCCGTCATCAAAGTTAATAATGGGAAATTATTTATCAACGGTATTCAGGTACTTTCTATCAATCAATAATTTTTACTCATAACGAACCCAATGAAGGATTATGCTAAAAAATCGTCAACTCGAAAGCAATCACGATCAAGGTGTAAGAGATTTAGGTTATTGCTATTGACGGCCTGCATGACTGCTTTGATCACATTGGTTACATTGACCATTAGATTAGCAACCGTTCACAGTTTGTCCCACAACTCTTCAAGGCCTAAAGCTCATAAGTCCATCATACCCCATGAAAAGCCAAAAACGACAACTGATGAAAATTTTGATTTTTATAAACTTCTGCCAAAACGTGATGCAAATCGACCTATCAAGCACGCAAATCTCTAACACCTTATTTCCGTTTGTATCACTGATGCAAAGCAACTACATCACCATGAAACATACTCAGCCATCTTGTTTTTGACTTGAAATACTCCAATGCTACCCCAATATAGGTTAAGTGAAACAATAAAGGCCTGTTATTTTCGATGTTTCCATAATCGCTAGTAACATATCCTAGTGCAACGTAGTAACAAGTTTTAACGATAGGTCAAGATTTTTAACCTGGAGAACTCAATTGGAACAATTACACGGCACCACCATTTTATCGGTTCGACGCAACGATAAAGTGGTCATTGGTGGCGACGGCCAAGTCTCAATGGGCAACACAATTATGAAAGGTAATGCCCGAAAAGTACGTCGACTTTATAACAATAAAGTACTCGCTGGCTTTGCAGGCGGCACAGCAGATGCCTTCACGCTATTTGAACGTTTTGAAGCAAAACTGGAAAAACATTCTGGCAATTTAACTCGCGCAGCCGTAGAGTTAGCAAAAGATTGGCGAACAGACAAAATGTTACGTCGATTAGAAGCATTGTTGGCGGTTGCTGACCACAAAGCGTCTCTAGTGATTACCGGCATGGGCGACGTTATTGAACCTGAAAACAGTCTAATTGCTATTGGTAGTGGTGGACCTTACGCGCAATCTGCTGCCAAAGCATTATTAACGAGCACTAAACTCAGCGCAGATAAAATTGTACAAAAGGCATTAACAATTGCTGCTGACATTTGTGTTTTTACCAACCACGAATTTACGATAGAAGAACTCAACGCTAAATCGTAAACATAACTGGATGAGAAGTATGTCCCAAATCACAGAAACGACTCTAACTCCCGCGAATACATCCCTTGATATGACGATGACACCGCGTGAAATTGTTGCCGAACTAGATAAATTCATTATTGGCCAGCATGAAGCAAAAAGGTCTGTTGCCATTGCATTGCGAAACCGTTGGCGCCGGCAACAGCTTGAACCTCGCTTACGTCAAGAAGTTACCCCTAAAAATATTTTAATGATTGGGCCCACAGGTGTTGGTAAAACAGAAATTGCACGTCGACTTGCTAATTTGGCTGATGCGCCATTTATCAAAGTAGAAGCTACAAAATTTACTGAGGTAGGCTACGTTGGTCGAGATGTTGAATCCATCATTCGTGATCTCATTGAAACTGCTGTAAAAATGACCCGCGAAAAAGCCATGCACAGCGTGCAGGTGAAAGCAAAAGAAGCTGCCGAAGAACGAATTTTAAATGCTTTGATTCCACTTCGACGCGGCGCTTTCGCTGGTGAGCCTAAAGAGACAAATGAACAAGATACTGAAGTTAAAAAAGAATCTGCAACTCGTCAATTGTTTCGTAAAAAATTGCGTGAAGGCAAACTCAATGAAAAAGAAATTGAAGTTGAAGTCAACGCCGGAACCAGCTTTGAAATCATGGGACCACCTGGAATGGAAGAAATGCTGAGTCAATTACAGGGTATGATGGAAAATATATCTAATAAGCGCACCAAACAGCGTCGCCTAAAAGTCAAAGATGCGTTACGAATGCTACAAGAAGACGAAGCTGCCAAACTGATTAATGAAGAAGAAATCAAAGCACATGCCGTTAGCAACGTTGAACAAAACGGTATCGTCTTTTTAGATGAAATCGATAAAATTGTAAAGCGCGAAGGCATTGGTGGTGGTGACGTCTCTCGCGAGGGCGTTCAACGTGACCTTCTGCCATTGGTCGAAGGCTGTACGGTATTTACTAAATACGGGATGATTAAAACAGACCACATTTTATTTATTGCATCAGGTGCATTTCATGTCGCCAAACCTTCTGAATTAGTACCTGAACTGCAAGGTCGATTTCCGATTCGCGTTGAATTAAAGGCATTAACAGCCGATGATTTCGTTCGTATTTTAACCGAACCCGAAGCTTCCCTCACAGAACAATATACTGCTCTCATGAAAACCGAAAATTTTGGCTTAGAATTTACGAAAGCAGGCGTAAAGCGTCTCGCCGAAATCGCTTTTCAAGTGAATGATCGATCAGAAAACATTGGCGCAAGACGTTTACATACCATCATGGAACGCTTACTAGAACAAATTTCATTTGAAGCAAGTGACAAACCCGGTGCCAATGTACAGATTGACGCAGCTTATGTCGATAAGCAACTCACAAAATTGGCTGAGGATGAAGATTTGAGTCGTTATATATTATAACGAGTTTCCCCAAGCCAGATTCATGATACTCGCCAAGGAATGGCGAAAATTCAAAATAAGAGCAACCCACTCTGAACTCAGAAAAATGAATCAAGTTGTTACACCAGAAATCGGGATCCATCTCTTTTTTCTAGGATAATATCAGCACTCTATTGAGAGTCTGGCTAGGTCCGGCTATTATTAGAGAATGAGCAATACAAAAGCGCGAACAACTGACTTCGGCTTTGAAACGATCGATACGGCAGACAAAACCAAACGCGTTAGCGATGTTTTCAAAGCGGTTGCTGATAATTATGATTTAATGAATGATCTTATGTCATTGGGTATTCATCGTGCTTGGAAACATTTTGCAATCAACATGATGCGATTAAGCCCTGGACTACGAGTCTTGGACTTGGCAGGTGGTACCGGCGATTTAACCGCAGGAATAGCCTCGATCGTAGGTGTGCACGGCGAAGTAACTTTGGCTGACATCAATTCAGCAATGTTACAAGTCGGTAGAAAACGGTTAATTGATCTCGGTATCTATGAAAATGTACGATTTGTACAAACCAATGCAGAGCAGCTAGCATTTGAACCCAATTACTTTGATCGCATTATTATTGGATTTGGTATTCGCAACGTAACTGATAAGTTAAAGGCTCTGCAATCAATGTTTAACGTAATTAAACCAGGGTGTTTTTTAACCATACTTGAATTCTCCAAGCCCAATAACAGCGTTTTAAAATCTATCTACGACCAATATTCCTTTAAACTACTTCCTTGGTTAGGAAAAAAAATTGCTAATGATGAAGCGAGCTATCGATATCTAGTAGAATCCATTCGGATGCATCCCGACCAACAAGCGCTGTGCACGCTAATGCGACAAGCTGGCTTTGAGGATTGTAGTTACCATAATTTATCTGGTGGAATCGTTGCTGTACACAAGGGGTATAAGTACTGATGCGGAAAATAACATTATCTAGTCTTGAAAAATCCACCAATATTTTTCTGAAAATGGATCCACTAACATTACAACGATTAAGCGAGATTGCTGGAAAAACTATAGAAATTAATATTAGTGATTGGAATTCAGTTTTTTATATTTTTGTTAAAAAAGATTCTTTGGAATTTAATGAAAAAACTTTAAAAACACCAGACGCCACTATTTCAGGAAAGCTCGTTAGCTTATTCAATACTGCAAAATCTAAAGGTGAAACCACGGCATTATTTAATAACCAAGTCACAATAGAGGGTGATTTAGAGCTAGGGCAAAAAATACAACACTTATTACATCAAATAGATATTGACTGGGAAGAGCAATTGTCTAAAGTCTTCGGTGACTTTATGGCGCATAAAATTGGCTTGGGAGCTAAAAAAATATTGAATTTTAGCAAAAAAGCTTCCCATAGCTTTCAGACTAATATGAAGGAATATCTACAAAACGAATCAAGTCATTTACCAACAAAAGTAGAGGTTGAAAAATTTATTACCGAAGTCCAAACACTGCAATTAGATGTAGAAAGAATTGAAGCACGCTTTAATCGAATCCTTGGTGGAAAATCACAGCCATGATGTTTCCCTTTACTCTCCTTCGTTTACTGCGGATTTACAAAGTACTTTTAAAACACGGACTCAATCCCTATGTCGCTGGAAGCTTCTCGCCGTGGTTACGGCGCCTAAGTTATCTTAATCCCTTTCGACGTCATGAAAATAAAACACGCGGTGAATCGGTAAGACAGATTCTAGAAGAATTAGGGCCAATTTACGTTAAATTCGGGCAAATGCTATCGACTCGGCGCGATATTTTACCTGATGATATCGCAGAAGAGCTCACCAAGTTACAAGATCAAGTACCACCATTTGACGGCAAAATTGCTAAAGTAATGATTGAAAAAGAGCACCGACAACCAATAGAAGAAATTTTTGCATCGTTTGATATCAGACCACTCGCCTCAGCATCAATTGCACAGGTCCATTCAGCAGAATTACATGATGGCAGCAAGGTCATTGTCAAAGTATTGAGACCCCACATCTATAAAACTATCAAACACGATATCAGTTTATTATATCTTGGAGCAAAATTAGTATATAGATTTTGGAAACACGGTGAACGCCTAAAACCTGTTGAATTTATCGCTGAGTTTGAACAAACCATATTGGGAGAGCTGGACTTAATGCGAGAAGCTGCTAATGCATCTCAATTACGTCGTAACTTCTTACACTCAGAAAAACTTTATATTCCTAAAATTTACTGGGAATATTGTCATCGTCATATGATAGTCATGGAGCGCATTCACGGCATTCGCATCAACGACCATAAGAAATTAAAGGCCGCAAAAGTGGATTTTGAAGAATTAGCACGGCGCGGCGTAGAAATTTTTTTCACTCAAGTGCTGCGCGATAGTTTTTTTCATGCCGACATGCACCCAGGAAATTTTTTCGTTGATGTCTCAAACCCTAAAAAACCCAAATATATTGCCATCGATTTTGGAATAGTTGGTTCACTAAGCCCACAGGATCAAGGATACATCGCGAGCAATATGCTCGCTTTTTTTAAACGAGATTATCGTCAAGTTGCGATTTCACACGTTGAATCAGGCTGGATACCTGCAGATACACGTATCGACCAATTTGAAGCAGCTATTCGTACTGTCTCTGAACCGATATTTGAAAAACCACTGAAAGATGTCTCTTTTGGGCATCTATTATTGCGTTTATTTCAAACTGCCGAACAATTTAATATGAATATTCAACCGCAATTATTTTTATTGCAAAAAACACTACTCAGTGTTGAAGGAATGGGACGTCAGGTATACCCTGATCTCGACCTGTGGACAACAGCACAACCTATTCTTGAAAAATGGGTACGCAAACAACATGGCATACGTCATGTTGCACAGACTAGCTTAGCGAATCTATCAGGAACTACTGAAGCAATTACAAAATCACCAGCCTTAATTTACAAAATACTTTCTGAATATAATTATTTCATGCAAATAAAAGAGCATAATAGCAGCAAAAAATTAAAAAATCCGCACTCACAAGATATTTTTTTGGGATTGGGAATCGGTTTGGTGATAAGTTTTGCTATAAGTCATTTTGTTTCCTTAAAATCGATTTTACCGTGGCAATGGAGTATTTTGGGATTAGGTGGCTTATTGATTTTAACAGCATGGTTCATTCCAAGGCGTTAACGTCACCTCCAATAATGGGGAGTTACTTTATGTAGAATATTTTTGAATTATTAGGAAGGTAGCGCTGCGAGATTGGGGAAATGTAATTGAAAAAGATAATGAATACTTGCACTGTTCGCAGCTATCGATCCCCGCATGGCTCACGGTACCTGAGATGACCAAACAACAAAAAAGGTAACTACTCACCCCTATCACGCATAAAATTATAAAAAATTCTTGACAGGGATTTCTGCACTATATTTTTTAAGATGTTAAGGTAACGTAAAATGCATAGCCAAATCAAGTTGAGGCTTCTTCTGCGCTCTTTAGTCATATTCATTTGATAAATTTAAAAAAACAAAATACACAGCGCCTCCCTGCGCAGAATTGCCTCCAAAAGTCCATGCTATAATTAGCGCTAAACTTAGGGAATATTAATGGCGACAATGGACAAAAAATCTGTTCGAGAAGAGTTTGATCGGCTCAAATCAGCCTTTGATAATATTTCTAAAGAAGAAAAAATATCGCCTGAGGTTAAGCTTATCTTTAATGGCTTCATTATGCTGATCGAGGTTATTCTCTCTATTTTCCTTGAGAAAAAAACTAGAAAAACAAGTGAGAACTCAAGCAAGCCGCCATCACAAACAGAAAAAGATGAGACCTCTCTCACAACAAAAGGCAGTAATAGAAAAGGTAAATCAGAGCAAGATCATCTTGCTAACAATACCCGCACTGTGGAGACGACAACCGTCCTTCCTGTTCATTATTGTGATCATTGCAGCGAATCCTTAAAAGATACTCTCTGCACGCGCCTTGAAAGAAGAACACGCATTGACATCCTATTTGAAAAGACAGTTGAATATTTCGATGCTGAAGTCAAAGAGTGCCCAAACTGTCATGCGCAAGTAAAAGCAGGATTCCCTAATGACATAAAAGGTCCTCTTCAATATGGGGCCGGCATCAAAGCTTTCGTAGTATGCTTGTTAGTGACTCAAATGGTAGCTCTCAAGCGGACACAAAAGATGTTGAGTTCAGTAATCTAAATTGGCCCCACTTATGTAATTTATTTTGGCCCCA
>CAWUIH010000025.1:0-20366 GCA_963922495.1 uncultured Coxiellaceae bacterium
ATGCTTTTTCTAGGTTTATAGTGCTTGTTGTGAAGCGAAGGCACCCTAATTTTAGAGCGGTTGGTTATGTTCACCGTTTCTTGTGAAAGTGAGGATTGCAACTCTTTAATGATCAGATTTTCCTGCTAAGGAATTTAATAGCAGAGATTTTCAAAGGCTTGATCACATAAGCAGCCGGCGCAGAAATAAGATAGTTGATTGTATTGAGTATCGAACAGTGGGGGTCGAAAGGGATTGTTCGGTGGCGAAGGAATATATTTGTTATCAAGGCAAAGATCCAGAAGCGCAACTGCTTTTCCCAAGATTATATGCGGATTAGATATATTTAGTTTGGTGAAATATAGTTTGAAAATATATTACTCTTCAAAAGAGTTTTCAATATTTTTCAGTAAAATTACCATTTCAGGCCTTAGCTTAGTTTTAAAATACTGTTGTATTAGTTTAATCTCATCCACAGTATGCTGATTGTTTTCAGTCGCTTTATCGGGTGTATGCCATTCATCAGGTTTTGAAATAGTTTTGTAGTGTCGCCATTGATTAATAATATGAATGGCATGTAAACTATTTTTCTGACATGATTCCTTAATACCGATAGGCCCATCAAATGGCCAGATCCATTGTTTATATTTTTCAAGTGCCAATCTTACTCGTAAGTTATAAATATCTGCTGATTCCAACTGCTGGCAGGCGCCGTTACATTTTTTTAACTGGTAGGAAAAACACGTGCCCGAGGATTTCTCAAGATAACATAGTTTTCGGCATAACTTATTTTTAGATATAATTTTTAGTAATGTCTTTTCAGCCTGACTTTTACTACGAAAAGTCCCATAAAAATCACTATCATTAATCGCTTTGCATTCGCTTTTTCGTGTAATTTTAATAGTGAGATAATTGTGTTTTTTTTCGAGTGTAAACCCAGTAATAAATTGATTTCGACGTAAACGATAGTTATATAGCGGCATTTTTTCTTTAATTAAATGAGACTCAAGTAGTAGTGCACCTAGTTCACCTGAAGTTTCTATCCATTTAACTTGATGAACTTGTTGTGATATTTTTAGTTCTTTGTTGCTGGCGTGATCGTTTGAAAAGTGTGACAATATTCGTGTTCGTAAATTAATACTTTTACCGATGTATATTGGTATTTCTGGTGACTTCCCATAAAACAGATATACGCCAGGTGTATTTGGAATCTCATCAAGACGCGTCGATAAATAGGGTGGTAAAGTAGGTTTTTTAATAAGTGTTACGATAGTATTATAAAGGTTTTTATCTCCAAATTTAGTGCGGCAAATTTCAATAAACTGTTGTAGTAGTAAAACATCTCCCAAGGCGCGATGTCGTGTGGAAACCTTTAAGTTCAGTCGTTTTATTAATATATCCATATTATGTCGTTTTTCATCTGGAAATAGACATCGTGATAATTTAACAGTGCAGAGTGTTTTTGCATTAAAAATAATTCCATAACGTTTCAGTGAGTTTTTAATAAATGCATAATCAAAGCGAGCATTATGCGCGACAAAAAGTCTGTTTTTTAATTTATTAAAGATGGTTATTGCAATTTCATCAAAAGTGGGTGCATTGGTGAGATTTTTCGGAGTGATTCCTGTTAGCGATTGAATAGAAAGCGGTATTGCTATCGGTGGTTTAATCAGAGATTGCCATTGTTCGATAATTTTAAACTCTCTTAGCACGACAATAGCAATTTCAATGATGTGGTCACTCACTGCACGTGTACCAGTAGTTTCAATATCGATCAGTGCCCACTCGACAGGATCCACGACAAAATTACCTCATTAAAATTTAGACAAAGCAGTTGTAATCACGCTTAACTGCTGTTTCTAGGTTTAATTAGGGAGGAGATGCTTGAGCTTGTCAAGTGATAATCAAATTCCATGGATGATCATAATTAAGAACTGTTTTACTTCAAATGATATCACGTTGATTTGAAAAAAACTTGGTAAAATAATATCGAAATAATTAATTTTTCTGGTACCGAGGGAGGGACTCGAACCCTCATGCTGTTGCCAACACCGGATTTTGAATCCGGCGCGTCTACCAATTCCGCCACCTCGGCAAGACTGGTTAGTATACCAAATCACAACCAGTCCGCAAAGAAATGATATAAGTTGATATTCAAGTCTTAATGAGGCTTAAGAACTCAGCTCGGGTACGGTCGTCCTTGCGGAATGAGCCTAACATCATTGACGTCGTCATCTCGCTATTTTGCTTTTCAACGCCTCGCATCATCATACACAAATGCTTAGCTTCGATGATCACACCCACCCCTTTGGCATGGGTGACGGATAATACTGCGTCTGCAATTTGTTTGGTAAGGTTTTCTTGAACTTGCAAGCGTTTTGCGAACATGTCAACGATGCGAGCGATTTTTGAAAGTCCAATGATTTTACCGTTTGGTAAATACGCTACATGACATTTACCGGTGAATGGTAATAAGTGATGTTCACACAGCGAATAAAGTTCAATATTTTTTACGATCACCATTTCGTCCATATCGGATTTAAATACGGCTCCGTTGATGACTGCGTTCAAGTTTTGTTGATAGCCCTGAGTAAGATATTTCAAGGCATCACTGTAGCGCTTTGATGTACCTTGTAGTCCTTGGCGTTTGGGATTCTCTCCCAATTCGACCAGTATTTGATAGATATGTTCTTGTATAGACATGTTTAATTAAGTCGTTAGGTCGTGGCCACCAATGATGTGCAGATGAACATGGTAAACTGTTTGGCCGCCGTGCCGATTGACATTAAATATTAGGCGATAACCGTCCTCCGCGATACCTTCTGCTTTAGCAATTTCCTTGGCAACGTAGAGCATGTGCCCCATTAATTCTTTGTGATCGTTAGTCATATGATTAATAGTTGCAATGTGTTCACAAGGAACAACCAGAATATGTATTGGTGCTTGAGGAGCAATATCATGAAAAGCAACCACACGTTTGTCGCGATATATCAGTTGGTTATCTTTTCCGTCAACCAATTTGCAAAATAAACAATCCATCTGATGATGAACCTCGTTGTGTGATTAATGATTGAGATCAATAGTTCTCATAGCAAGCACTAATGGTATCAACAATAGAAAAATTAGTGAAATGGTTTGAAAAGTATCGACAAAAGCAATTAAATTCGCTTGTTGATTGATAATACTATTTAGTCGCCCTAATCCCACATTGCTAAGGAACGGAATACCTTGCTGGTTGAACCAATGATGCAAATTGCTATTAAAGTGATTGATATATCTTGATAGTGATTGCCAGTTAACTTGTGCCAAGTGGCTGATTAGTGAGCTGAGTAATGAGATGCCGATAGAGGTCCCTAACTGACGTGAGTAACTGAATAAACCGGCACCTTCGGTGATACGTTCCTTGGGTAATGAAGCCAGTGAATAGGTGGAAAGTGGCACCATAAGTGAACCCATTCCAGCACCCATGATGGCGTTAGCTATCACAAAGTAAGAACCTGAGGCGTTGAGATCGATTTGTGACATGCGCAAAGCACCATAGGAGCATAATAAAAAACCAGTTGCTAAAATAAATTTTACGTTGATTACTTTCATGAGCTTAGCCTGAAATACCATAATGACTGCGCTTGCCAAACCCAGAGGTGCCATTACGATTCCGGCGGTTTCTGCAGGATAGTTAAATAAACTTTCGAGCATAATGGGCTCAAAAGTGATTAATGCAAACATTGAACCGGCAAAGCAAGCCATGATAATGCAGGCCAGAGCAAAGTTTCGGTCTCTAAAAATACTTAATCGAATGACAGGGTGTGTGGTAAATAGACTGCGAATAATAAAATAAATTAAACAAAAACCGCTAATTACAAATAGCAACAGTATAAAGTTTGATGAAAACCAACCATCACTATTTCCTTTATCCAAGAAAATTTGCAAACAGGCAACACCGACGACCATTAAAAACAACCCAAAATAATCAATTTTTTGTTTCATCGGTTTTGTTTTGGGAATGATGAACAATGTCATCGTGAATGCGATCAAACAGATAGGAATATTGATATAAAAGATCCATCGCCAGCTTGCGTGTTGTGTAATAAAGCCTCCCAGCGTAGGACCAAGGACGGGTGAGGCCATAATGCCGATGCCCCAGATTGACATTGCCTTTGGCTGTTCGTTTAAAGGAAATGTGGCCCGTAAAATCGATTGTGATAATGGAATTAACGAGGCACCAAAAACTCCTTGCAACACCCTGAAAAAAATAATTTCTGGTAAAGAAGTCGCGATCCCACAAAGTGCAGAACTTATCATAAAACCAGAAATATTTATCAATAATAATTGCTTTTGCCCTATTCGACGCGTTAAAAAGCCGGTAAGAGGAAGCATGATTGCTGAAGACACTACGTAAGAGGTTAGTACCCAGGTGATTTGATCCTGGTTGGTCGAGAGTGATGCTTCCATTGCCGGCAGTGCCACATTTACGATGGTGGAATCCAATACCTCAAGCACAGCAACCAACATGATGGTAATGATGACGAGCCAGCGATGAGCATACAACTCGTCATGAAATGCGGTGGCATCAGAGAGGTTTTTATTGGTCATGCTTATTTGGCAGTAACCGTGTCAACGGTGACGGTACTGCTTGCTCCAAGTCGTAACGGGAAACCGTTTTTGCGGTCCGTAATTAATATTTTTACAGGAAAACGTTGTGTTACTTTAACCCAGTTCCCACTGGCATTTTCAGCAGGTAGTAATGAAAAACTGGTGCCGCTGCCGTCACTGATACTACTGACGTGCCCATGAAATACTTCGCCTGGATACATATCAATTTTTATGGTAACTGCTTGGCCTGGTTTGATGCGATTTAACTGAGTTTCTTTGAAATTTGCATCAACCCACCAGGTTTTACTTTCAATAATGGCAAATTGTTGCGAGTAAGCAGAAATGACATCTCCCTGGCGTAGACTGAAATTATCGATTGAACCGTCAGCGGGTGCAGTGACAGTAGTGTATTGTAAATTCAATTTGGCATGGTTTACGGCTGCTTGAGCCTCACGAATTTGTGCGTTTTCATTACCAATTTTACCGCGCCGTTTGATGGCTTCTTGTAATCGGCTTTCGGCTGCTTTGACATTTGCCTCGGCGACTTGCAAATTTTTAGTGGCAAGGTCACCTTGTTGCGGAGATTCGTATTTTTGTTTTACTAAAATTAGCATCCGATGTGCAGAGGCTTTCGCATTGACAAGTTCGGCTTGTTGCTCTGTTAAAATTGCCTTGGCTGAGGTAACCGCACTCTCAGAAGCAGCGATGCGCTGCTTTGTACCATCAAGTTGAGCAATGGCTTTGTTTAAAGCGATTTGATATGGTTTGGAATCGATTTCGAATAACTTTTGACCTTGTCTGACTTGTTGGTGATTATGCACATAAACTTTACTCACCTTGCCATTGATTCGAGGTGAGATGTATACAATATTAGCATGAACATAAGCATCATCGGTGTTAGGGTACAAAGTTTCGTGGCGCCAATAGAGGTAGCCTGCTAGAACCAATACAGCTACAGCAACAAGTGGTACCATGATTCTAACTAATTTCTTCATATCCGCTCCAAAAATTCTTATAGCCATCTAAAATCATCTAAATTTATATGTAAATTTTTTTATAGGCACAGTATCATAAACTGAGATAAGCAATAATCACAGGTATTTAGTCACTGATATAGAAAAAAGCGGTCAATGTAAGTATCAAGGCAGTGGACAGGGTGTTAACTGTTTATCAGAACCAATTGGCGTTTTGAGACGACGACCGGTGAGGTTGTCGCTGCATATCCATTTAAGAAAGTTTGCTCGCGAATGCGGTAATTTTTGTTGTAATAGCCACTGTTGATAGCGGCCGAACACCAACTTTCCGATACTATTGTGATGAAGTACCAGATGGCTTAGAGATATTTGTTGCAGACTGACCGCTAGGGAGCTATCGGAGCGCAAAATGAGTGCCATGGCTGCAGCCAGCCCAGAACGATCAGCACCGCTTAAGCAGTGCACGAGTACTGGGGTTGGTGCATTCATCAACAGATAAGCTAGTTTGCGTAGATTACGTCGCGGTGGTAATTTTCGTGAGGAAAGCATCACATCATAATGTTTGACCCCTAAGTTTTTGGTGGTCGCTAACTCTTGTTGGTACCAGCGTTTATCGGGATTAGCACCGCGTAGGTTAATAACGGTAGCAATTTTTTGTGCCTTGATATGTTGTTGCAGTGATTGTGGTGACAATTGCGCACTTCGATAAAAGTAGTGTGGCAACACGGTGTGTATTTGATGAAGCCAGATAGCGTATCCGATGGATCCAATCGCAGCGATTAGTAAGAAAGTAATAATGATATAAATCGTGATACGAAAAGTCACTTTCCGTGAGTGGATCATGATTATTTCCAGCGTTATATTGTCTATTTTGTTCGTATATTAACAAATTTTGTTTTATTATTGTTTTTTTACACGCTAAAAAAAAGGCGGTCAAGTGCTGAGTGCAAAACACTATCTTGAACAAATGGGTATTGAGATCTGGCGGTGTCGTGATCGCTTGCCGTCGCAACAATATTATTTTTATCAGTTATTTTCTCAAGAGCAATGCCAGGCATTGTTACTTGCCGACGTTAATTTGAATAATGCTGCAGAGCAACAACTGGTTGAAAAAATTGCTGCTGCTACAAATCGCAAAATTTCCGGTGGAGTTATTGAAAATATTACCGAGATATCGTTGAAGGAAGTGCCCGTTGTTATTTTACTAGGGCAAAAAATTGCAACGCAAATCACAGTGTGTAATCAGGCTTGTATGACCTCTTATTCCGCTGCAGAATTGTTACAAACACCTGCCTTAAAGGCAGAGACTTGGCGAGTACTTAAGCGGGCCATCAAAATCATGGATAATTATGCGAATACAACCAATACGTGAGGATTGCCTTGCAACACTGTATTTCCTGGCAAAGCATTTACCCAGCCATTGTCGACTTTCGACCTAGAAAAAGCAGCTGAACACGACTAAATAATGTAACCGATTGATTGAGGTCACGTAATAAAAATTGTCGCAGTCACCTTGTCAGTGACGATAAAAATTTTCATATACTATCCTGCTTTTTGACTAAAGCCCAATGCTGCAGCCGCTTTCTCAAGGTTTTCTAGGGCTGCGGGAGCTTCTTCAGTGGTGTGATCATTAAAGTGTTCCATGCTTTCTTCTAGACTCTTTTCCAGTGATTTAGCTTCTGATTGACCGCCGATTTCAGGCTTAAAGAGGTGTTCCAACATCGAGCCCTGGTGAGTGTTTTTGTGGACATCTTCCATAGAATAAATATCGTGAAGCCCTGCATTCATGTCAACGATGTTCTCTAAATCCTCAAGCGGTTGGGGGTTGGGAGTAGTGGCAACAATGGGGTCCTCTTTATTTTCTAAGGCAGCCTGTTCAATATTGGCTGTTTCTATGTTCATTGCTTCCTGTTGCGCCGCTTCTTCCAATGATTGTGCCTCTATTGCAGCTTCTGATTCGGCAGCAAGTTGGCTGTTGAAAACATCACTGGATGAGGCAGCATCAGTTTGTAGCTGTGCGCGGATATCGCCAGTGTTGCTATGGTATTGTCGTGTTTGATCTAAGTTCGACATCAAGTTTGTGAAATAACGTAAGTAAATCGTCATCGCTAGTCGAGTGCGTGTTGGATTTTGCTGGCACATCTGAAAAATATGTGGTTGCAATGCTATAATACTCGTTTGCAATCGACGATTACGAATCCATTGCGGTTGTGAGGCCCAACTTTGATTGTGGCGCAAGTTACTTTCGATCGCGCGCAATCCAGCCAGCGTCCTTTGTCGGGCTATAGTGACGTCGTTGGGGAGTTTTTTGGGGGATCTTGGCGCCATAATCGTTCCTCTTTTTAGTCATATAGTGTATTGTAACCAATCATTCTTAACATAGGCTTAATCTTAAAACCGTGTTACAGTAATTACTAGGATTTAATGATAGTGGATTTTTTTAGCTAAATGAATATCATAGCGCTAATTAACGGCGTATTTGAGAGAAGAAAACTCAACGATGTATAACTCAATTGTAAAGCAAAGAAAATTAGCAGTTTTAGCCAGTTGCGTGATTATCACAGCCCTCGCTTTTTCAATACCCACGTTCGCTAACTCTAAAAAAACAGCAACGACAGTGAATGTTATTGACGTAAATGTAGGTAAGGTACAAGCAGAAAATGTCCCGGATACTATTTCTTCACTTGGTGAATTATCTGCAGTGCAAAAAGTAACGATCAGTTCCGAAACTAACGGTCGTGTTTCTGCGATAGATTTTAAAAGTGGGCAGCAAGTATCTCAAGGAATGCCTATCGTGGAATTAGATAATTCACAAGCCCAATCTGACTACGAGAAAGCAGTGACTAACTATCAACTGGCTAAAACTCATTATGAACGGGCTTCATTAGCAAGTGAATCTTTCTCTCAACAACAATTGGCGCAACTGAGAGCCGACGTTGAAAATGATAAAGCAGAAGTAAAAAGTAAACTCGCAACTTTAAATAATCAAAAAATTAAAGCACCGTTCAGTGGCATTTTGGGTGCATTTAAGGTGCAAACTGGTGACTACGTTTCCGCGGGAGACCCACTGGTTGATTTAGTGAACACCCGTCAATTACAAGCAGTTTACACAGTACCTGAAAAACAAAAGCCACGGTTAAAACCAGGCCAATTAGTGATTGTGACTGTCAGCGCTTTTCCCAATAAACGTTTTTATGGCACCGTAAATTTCATTTCCCCAACTGTAAGTAAAGATACCCGCTCCATTGAGGTGCGCGCCCTCATCCCGAATCTGCAAGGATCACTCTCTCCAGGCATGTTTGCCCAGATTTCCCAGCAAATTGCCACTACTTCCAACGCGCCTGTGGTGCCAGAGGAAGCGGTGCAAGCCGATATTCGAGGTTACTATTTATTTGTGGTTAATGGCAATAAGGCTATTAAAACCTATGTTAAGCTGGGTATGCGAGTGGGTCATATGGTGCAGATCCTCTCGGGTGTGACCTCTGATCAAATCATTGTGACGGCTGGACAGCAGAAATTAAGTGATGGCAGCACCATTAGCATACAACATTCACATTGACATAGGAGCTGTGGCTAAATGAAGCTGCCTGAAATCAGTATTCGGCAACCGGTTCTTGCGGTAGTTTTCAGTCTCGTTTTAATCATTTTGGGTATTTTAGGCTTTACTAGCTTGCAGATGCGTTATTTCCCTGAGCTCAAGTTGCCGCTGATTACAGTAACAACTTCTTACTCAGGTGCGAGTGCAAAACTGATGGAGTCTCAAGTCACTACGGTAATTGAAAATGCTCTAGCAGGAGTAGACAACGTTGAGTATATCTGGTCAACCAGTTCACAAGGTAAGAGTCAGATTTCAATACTGTTTCGCCAGGGTGGAAACTTTGATGAAGAGGCAAATGCTGTGCGAGATGCGGTTTCTGGGACTGCAGTCACGTCAAATTTACCGAGTTCACAAAGCCTCACAGGGCCTACCGTCGATGTGTCACGTTCCGGAAATGAAGTTTTAGGAATTGGTTTCATCGATCCAGGTAAAGATTCTTCCGAAATTCGTAACTATGTTGAACAGAATTTGCAACCAGTATTACGACAATTACCAGGCGTTGGACAAATTGTTATTTTGGGTGCCAGTGACTACGCAATGCGTATATGGTTGAACGCCCAACAGATGGCTGCCTCTGGTGTTACGATTGCAGATGTGACTCAGGCATTGACCTCCAACAACATTTATTTTTCTGCGGGATCCTTCAGAGGTCCAAATCGTAATTACAGTATTATTGCAGGTACACAGCTTTCCAATCCTAATCAATTTCAAGATATTATCGTTAAACGGACTGACAATGGTACAGTACGGCTCAAAGACATTGCCCAGGTCAGCTTGGGATATCGTAGCTTATACGCTGCACCACTAAGAATTGACGGCAAAAGTGGGGTTGAAGTGATGGTTAAACCGTTGGCAACGGCTAACCCAATCAGCGTAGCTAATGCGATCAAGGCGAAACTACCAGATATTATCGTTAACCTACCACCAGGAATGAAAGCGAGTGTCAATTATGATGCTGCAACGTTTTTAAAATCCTCTATCCATGAAACCTTTTATGCCATTTTAGAAGCAATTATTTTGGTAATTTTAGTCGTTTATCTGTTCTTAGGTTCATGGAGCGCCGCCAGTGTTCCTATTGTGACAATTCCGGTCAGTTTGATCGCCACTTTTGGTTTTTTAAAACTCGTTGGTTTTTCGATAAATACCTTATCATTACTTGCAGTAGTGTTGGCAATTGGTTTAGTGGTTGATGATGCCATTGTGATGCTAGAAAATATTTATCGTTACATCGAAGAGGGCGAATCACCATTTCGTGCTGCATTAAAAGGGAGTCGAGAAATAGCCTTTGCGGTAATTGCAATGACGCTGACTTTAGCTGCAGTTTATGCTCCATTGGGTTTCACGCATGGTGTTACAGCGGTGTTGTTTCGTCAATTTGGATTTACCTTGGCGGCTGCGGTCATGATTTCTGGGTTCGTTGCATTAACATTATCTCCAATGATGTGTTCACGTGTGTTGCGTCCGCAGTTCAAGACGGGTTATTTCGCGACACACTTGGACCGTTTTTTTGAAAAATTTTCTACGGTTTACGAACGAGCATTACATTTTTCATTAAAAAAACGCTTGAGGTTTATTGCCATTTTGGTGGTGATTTTAGCGTTAGGTATTGGGTTATTTATAGGCCTCGAATCTGAAACTTTACCCAAAGACGACAATGGATTGCTATTAGCTTATATGAACTCCCCAGCAGGTTCGAGCATCGACTATACTAATCGCTATTCAAAGCAAGTAGCTGAGATTATCAAGAGAAATCCTGCAGTAGATGGTGTTGTCAGTCAGGTAGCCACTTCTCATGCTGTATTTTTTATTACGCTAAAGCCATGGGGGGTACGCCATATTTCTTCAGAAAAAGTGATTCAGGAAATAAATCCGCAATTGAATAAGATTCCGGGTGTCAATGCGTCTGCTATTATGCCGCCGCTTACCAATTTTGGGTTTCAAGGTAATGATATCGAATTAAATTTTGTCACCTCAGGTACTTACCAAAGCTTATTGCCATCAGTGAATGGGTTTGTGAAATTTTTAAATAATTACCCAGGGGTCACTAATGTAACGACCAATTTGCAATTCAACCAGCAGCAGTATTTACTCACAATTAACCGTGATTTGGCAGCAGAGCTCGGCATTAACATTCAAGATATTGCTGATGCTGTCAGTGTGCTGCTGAGCGGAGATCATGTTACCGATGTACAAGCTGGGACTCAAAGTTATCAGGTGATCGTGCAACTTCGCAAACAAGCGCTATCAAATTTTAATGCACTAAGTCATTTATACGTTGCCGCCAATGGTTCCAGTTCAACCGTGACGACACTGAGCGCTACATCGGCTGCTTCAGAAAGTAATCTGGTGCCATTATCCAGTTTGGTAACGTTAACGCCAATTATTGGGCAGGGTAGTTTCGCGCATTTTAATCGTTTCCGTGCTGGAACAATCACGGCCAGTCTTGTGCCTGGTTATACCGAAGGTGAGGTCATCAATGATATCCGCGCGCATATTAAGTCATTTTTGAAACCCAATATCAGCTATGCATTTTCTGGAAAATCTGCTCAATACTTGCAATCTTCAGGGCAAATGATTGGTATCATGCTTATGTCACTTATATTTATCTATCTAGTGTTGTCTGCACAATTCGGTAGTTTTATTGACCCACTGATCATATTACTCACTGTGCCACTCAGTGTTGTCGGTGGATTGCTGTTTTTGAAAATATCCGGTGGCACGCTGAGTATTTATTCACAAATTGGTTTAATGACGTTGATTGGCATGATTACAAAGCATGGAATTTTGATTACGCAATTTGCCAATGAGTTGCGGCAACAAGGTTCAGGATTGTGCGATGCAATTGTTCAAGCGGCAAAGATACGCTTACGCCCCATTATGATGACTAGTTTTGCAATGATATTTGGCAGCTTACCGTTGGTGTTTGCGTTGGGTCCAGGCTCTATTGGACGCTTGCAAATTGGAAGCGTGATCGTAGGTGGTTTGTTGTTCGGTACTTTCTTCTCTTTGATTGTCGTTCCAATAGCATATTCCTATCTGGGTCGCTTTAGGCGGATGAAATAAATGACTGGAGAAAATGGAGGTGAGCGCCTAAACTAGTAGGTATGAACGAAAAAAGGATCACTCGACAGTTTAGCGCACCTTGGTGGCTGCCCAATCGCCATTTGCAAACAACGTATAGTACAATTTTCCCACCGTTAGTTGGTAATGATGTGACTTGGGAACAGTTGGAGCTTCCCGACGGTGATTTTATCGATTTGTGCTGGTCTGGTCCAACCAAATCGCCGATTATTATCCTGCTTCATGGACTTGAAGGATCGGTAAAATCTCCTTATATCCGTTTGATGTTAGATTGCCTCTCTAAAGCCGGTTGGCGTGTGGTGGTGATGCACTTTCGAGGTTGCAGTGGGCGGCTAAATCGTTTGGCACAAAGCTATCATGCAGGATACATATACGATTTAGAATTTTTGATAAATACTTTGCGAAAACGCTTTGCATCACAAATGCTATCTGCGATTGGTTTCTCCCTGGGAGGCAATGTATTACTGCATTATTTAGCTAGAAACACCGCCGCGCCTGTTAATAGAGCGATAGCGATTTCAGTACCGTTTGACTGTTCCTCCTGTTCAGACAGCATCTCGACTTTTTATCGCTTGAATTTGCTGACGACCATGAAAGAAAAAACTATTCAGAAAATTCGACAAAACTACGATGGAATGCCCGTCTCAGTAAAAGAGGTGCGTTCTATCAGTAGCTTTCGGGTATTTGACGATGCGATAACAGCACCGTTGCACGGTTTTGTAAATGCCACTGATTATTATGAGAGTTCTAATATCAGACCATGGCTGAAAACTATTGAGCATCCGGTATTGATCATACATGCGCAAGATGACCCTTTAGTTCCTGCAAATGGAGTGCCAACAGCTAGAGAGCTTTCATGCAGCACGCGATTAGAACTTTCAACTCATGGAGGTCACGTAGGTTTTATCAGTGGTTCGTCACCTTGGAATCGCCAGTTTTGGTTGAAGGATCGTATTTTAGATTTCCTGAAAAATCCAGTATAGTTTTGTTATGAAAGGTATTGATCTTGTAAAAAATCGTTTTCCTGGTGTACTTATCTCAATTTGTGATTCAAATGGTGATTTTCAGCATTATTCTCAGGGCTTTGCGCAAATCGAAAAGAAAGAGCCGTTAACTGAAAATCATCTTTTTCAGTGCGGGCGGATTACCTGCGTATTTACAGCCACTATTTTATTACAGATTGCAGATGATGGATTACTGGATATCGACATGCCCTTGCATCGTCTCGCACAGTCTTATCAAAAAGACGGTGGACGTTTAAAGTTACTCGTTGATTTATATTCGATATTAAAACCTGTTTCAGTAAGAGAGTTGCTGAATCATACCAGTGGGCTGCCGTCTTACAATAAAACACTTGCTTATCAAAAAATATTTTTTAATAGTCCAAAAAAGGTGTGGAAAATAGAAAATTATTTAGATTTAATTACTGATCCAGACGCTGAATTTAAGCTCTACTACACCTTCCCTAGTCGCGGAAAGTTTAGTATATCTGCCACTGATTATGTGATTGCTGGTCTGGTGATCGAAGCGGTAACTGGCTATAAATCTTCCCATTTGATGAAAGAATTGTATGCGCAAACAGGCCTTAAATCAACATTTTATTCTAAATATGGAAAATTAAACAATGAGTTGTTGCCTCGAATGGCTCATGGCTATTTGCCATTGTCACATTCCTATGCGGGAGCGTTTCATAAACTACCGACAATTAATTTACATGGTAATCGACGTTATCGAGTTATTGATGTGACTTCGGCATATAATTTTAATGGATTAGGTGGTGCGGCCTCTCTATCTTCGACAACAGATTTAATCCATTTTTTACGTCAATTGCTACATAAAAAAATTATTTATCATCATTACAACGAGATCCTTAATGGTGTTGCGGTTCCAAGCGTGTCACCCGATCAGTCTGAAATCCATCACTGGGGTTTTGGTGTCTATAAAACGCTGATGAGAGATTACGGTGAGATTGTGTGGGCTGTCGGGAACAATTTTGGATATGCAGTAATAGTTATTCATGCGATGAAATATAATATCAGTATTGCTATCGCAATCAATGCCACTTATGCTCCATTTAACCCACAGTTGCAACTGGTGAAATATGTGTTGCGAGATGTGCTTGCGCGATCAGCGTGATATACTCAGACGCAAACATATCGTCCATATCTTAATTTCGGAGAGAATCATGATTGAATCGCACGGTTATGCTGCGCAAAGCGCCACTGACGCTTTAAAACCCTTTACATTTCAAAGGCGAGACCCAGGTCCTAAAGATGTTGTTATTAATATTTTATTCTGCGGAATTTGCCACAGTGATATTCACCAAGCTGCGGATGAGTGGGGTGGTTCACGTTATCCAATGGTCCCAGGACATGAAATTATCGGTGTTGTTCAGTCGGTTGGTAACGAAGTGACACAATTTAAAGTGGGTGATCATGTTGGAGTCGGTTGTATGGTTGATTCTTGCCGAGATTGTCAGCAATGTAATGAAGACTTTGAGCAATTTTGTGATCATGTTGTCTACACTTATAATTCAGAAGATCCGCAGGCCAAGCCTCAGCCTACTTTTGGTGGTTATTCCAGCAGTATTGTAGTGAATGAACATTTTGTATTAAAAGTCCCTGAAAACTTGGACCTTGCCGCTTGTGCACCGTTACTATGTGCAGGTATTACTACGTATTCACCGCTCAAAAACTGGGGTGTAAAGCCTGGAGACAAGGTCGGCGTGGTTGGTTTAGGTGGCCTTGGTCACATGGCTGTGAAAATTGCCAAAGCAATGGGCGCGCATGTAGTGGTATTTACCCATTCCCCTAATAAAGTCGAAGACGCAAAACGATTGGGTGCCGATGACGTTGTCATTTCCAGTGACGAATCGCAAATGATCAGGCATGCCAATACCATTCATGTCATCATTAATACGGTCTCAGTGCCTCATGATCTCGACCCCTATTTAGCTACCCTCGATCGAGATGGCACTATGGTGTTTGTTGGGGTACCGAGTGAAAAACATCCTGCGCCCAATATCGGTAGTTTAATTCGCCGCAGACGCTCGATGGCAGGGTCGTTGATTGGTGGTATCAAAGAAACCCAGGAGATGCTCGACTTCTGTGGTAAACATAACATTGTCTCTGAGATTGAAAAGATTAGTATTCAGGATGTCAATGCAGCCTATAAGCGTGTGTTAAAATCCGATGTAAAGTATCGCTTTGTAATTGACATGAGTAGTTTGAAGTAAGCATTGAGTGTTAAGATTAATTTTGACAATTCTTACGCCCGCCTGCCGGAAATTTTTTACCAAAATATTCTCCCGCAGGCGGTCAAAAATCCCGAGTTAGCGTTGCTTAACCAACCACTTTGTCGTCGTCTCGGATGGCGAGTTGTTGAAGAGCATCACGCAAATCGGTTTTTGTCCCTGATATTTTCTGGCAACCATATTCCATGCGGTGCCGCACCCATCGCCATGGCTTACGCCGGACATCAATATGGCCACTTTGTTCCTCTTCTGGGTGACGGTCGTGCTCATTTAATTGGGGAGATAATCAATCCCTTTGGTAGGCGATATGACGTTTCCCTCAAGGGTTCTGGTAAGACACGCTTCTCTCGTGGTGGCGATGGTCGTGCGCCGCTAGGGCCGATGTTGCGTGAATATATTATCAGCACATTTATGCAGGCGATGGGGGTGCCATCGACAGAATCACTGGCAGTAGTGACGACAGGCGAGAACGTGCAGCGAGATCAAATATTACCCGGAGGAATATTAACACGTATCGCGCAAAGTCATCTTCGAGTTGGTACTTTCGAGTTTGCCGCGCAACATCAACAGCAGTCGATAATCGCAGGTTATGCCATCGCGCGTCACTATCCTGAATGTGTGCATGCGGATAATCCCTATCTTGAGTTTTTGCAGCAAGTGGTGGAGCGCCAGGCGTGGTTGTTAGCGCAATGGATGTCATTGGGATTTGTTCATGGGGTAATGAATAGTGACAATATGAGTATTGCTGGAGAAGGCATTGACTACGGACCGTGTGCTTTTATGGAACAATATGATGTGAAGACGGTATTTAGTTCAATCGATAAATACGGTCGCTATGCTTATGGAAATCAGCCGAATATTGCACAATGGAATTTGGCGCTGCTGGGGGTGTCGTTATTGCCACTGTTGCATGGCGATAAGAAAACCGCTAGCGACAAAATACTTGCGATAATTGAAAGCTTCCAATCCCGTTATCGTAACTATTACACACAAATAATGCTACAAAAATGTGGTTTGTCACAGTCGCTAGCAAACAGCGACAAATTTATCGACCAATTGTTACAGCAACTACAATACAGTCGCATAGATTACACGCAATTTTTTGCTAAGCTAACAGATTACTATCCTAATAAAAATATTCAGGATTTTGCTGAAAAACAGCAGTTACCGCATTCATTTTATCAATGGTTATCACGTTGGTGTGATATTGTGCAAAAATCAATAACTGATACAGCAAGCCAGCATAAGGATATGAAACGTATGAATCCACAATTTATTCCAAGGAATCATCGTGTTGAGCAAGCGATAGCAGCGGTGGTCGATCGTGGAGATATGAAAGTGATCACTGATCTACTGCAAGTGCTACAGCAACCTTGTGAAGACCATCCAGAGTTTGATTATTTAAGAGCACCTGCGACCGCAAAGGAGCAGGTTAAACAAACTTTCTGTGGTACCTAAGGTAGATTTAATCGTTTTTTAATGTGATAGCGACAACGCTTTTCGCTATCGTATCCGTGGTATTAATTTTACTTATTGCTATTTCTTACTCAATGATATTTCTGGAGAAAATTTATGACAACGAGGAATGTTAGTCATTTGTATGTTTTAAGAGATTCAGATAATTACGAAAATCCCATCAGCTTAGTGACAGTGCGGCGAACGATCAAAACTATTGCGTATCGATTGAATATTATTGATTTTGGTCAATTAAATGAAAATAACAGCAGCGACAGACAAGAGGAGATTCGTAAAATCAAGGAAGGTTTAGGTTTGACTGTTGCTGATGAGAAAAGTGAAGGCAAAAATACATGGAATGAATGCAAATTAACTAGTGTATTGAAGCAGCGACAGCAAGCTTATGGAGGGCAACATGCTAATGAGTGTGATGGGGAATCTAAAGAAATATTAAAAACCCTTTACCAGGGTGCGACAGAAGCAGAGCTACTGCCAAAAATAAAAAATTATCAACGTAAACTATTACATCAAAATTCTTTAATCGAATGCTATGTGAATTTTTTGGGGTTACAAAACGCATCTCCAGGGCAAAGAGCTGATACCAATAATGCTCGCGAATTGAGGCAGAAAATAGCACACACCTCGGATTTAGTGGCACAATGTAAATGCTGCGTTAGGGCTTTGATGCGAATTTTGATGTCCATGAGGGAGAGATTTGGCAAAAAATATAGTATAAATCTCACTAAACAGATACAACGGCAGAACCGACTCAAGTACGCACTGCGAATTGGAATTTCTATTAAATATCACTTTGAATGTAAAGAGAGAGGCCCCCGGTATCGAAATTTAGAACGACGAAAACAGCAAATAAATTTGTTGAAACTTGTCGCTTCTACAGCAAACAGAGAGGCTATGCTAGGGGCAATAATAGTTATGCTAAGTAACATCCCGCCACCCTGTTTTTCGTGGTTATCAGGAAGTCAATTGAGAATTATTTTGCAGCAATTACACAAAGATTTTAACATAAGTGCTAAGGCAGAAAGTTATAAAGAAAGCTGTCTTTCCGCGTTTTTTAGAATACAAGTTCGCTGGGAGCGAGAGCGTGGTTTGATTGCCGCTTCGAGTGATTTAAACCCGACTGCCTCAACGCCAAGTAACAATTAATTTACTGTTAAGTCAAAGTGGTGTGAAAATAATTTAGAATCGACTGAAAAATAAGGTTGAGATCCCGTTATTATGAGTCGTAAACAAAAATTTGATGCTAAGGAAGGTGGACGAAGAAGAGAAGAAGCAAAATATCCATCTGATACAATATCACTTGAGGGAAGCACTGCTTTATCGTCGTCATCGCCATTTGCATTAAATCTATGGCAGCATTACAGTGTCTATGAAAAAAAACTTTGCCTTTTATGGGAGCGCGCCCGCGCGATTTCTTTGGGTAAAACACTTCCCGACGCGAACCAAGAAAATAATGAAAATGATAGTGATTATAATCACATTTTAGGTCATATTAAACAGGATGGGTTTGGAGCCAATGATGACCGGAAAGCGGCACAAAGCGACAGTTACCTCGAAGGTAGTTGGGATTGGTGCATCAATAAGATCGGTAACAAAATTGACTCAATCGAAGGTGTTATCTCAAGCATTGAAAGCAACGATGAAAATCCCTTGAAACAAGCTCAAGTTGCTCGCCATGATTTGAAAAGAACGATTGAATGTGTCTTTTACATGTTACCGAGTGTTGCAGCTGATTCAAAGGTACTCGAGCGAGGTTGTGAAACTGCTATAAAAGAACATTACCAGGGACTTGAACAGCTTACAACCCAGTTCGAGCACTGTTGTATGCAGCTTGCTACGGTGACAGGTCAGCCTATTAACTTTGTGTTTGCAACATTTCCTGCCGATATTGCTTATTTTGTAGTATTCGTATTACCAACAGCGTACAGATTGAAAAGTGAGAATCGTTCACGTTTTTTGCTGTCGCGAGCTTACGATAGAAACACTTATCTCAACCATGGGCTTTTAATAGCAAGCGCTACCAACATCAAACCAGCGGAAAAGATTAAATGCCTACTTGGGTTATTACTAGAGAGTAAACAACGCATCAGTCAACAATGGTTTTCAAGCGGAAGCTTTTATCTCCAATTTGTCGCTCAATTCCTTAGTAGTTTCTTTAACAAATTCAAGATTTCATCTCAAAAACAAATTGAAGCGCAAGGTGCTTACCGGAATCTACTCACCGAAAAACGCAATTGGCAGCAGTTGAGTGGCCAAGCTTCAATTAGCTTGCAGGATGCTGCAAAACAGGTGACTTCGGCAGATACAAAAAGACTAAAAAACAATTTTAAGTTCTAGAAATGAACGATTACCTGATGTTAGAAATAAGAGCCGGGTTGTTTTAAGAATAAACTTTCCTCCTCAGTTGATTTACGATTGAGAATTTGATTGCGATGTGGGTAGCGACCAAAACGATCAATGATTTCTTTGTGTTGCTTTTCAAACTCCAGGTTATATTCGAGCCCTTCTTCACTGAATAATACCAGGGCTTGCTCATGAATTTTCGGTGACTCGCTGTGCATGAAAGGCATGTATAAAAAAGCGCGTTGGAAAGTGGGTAGGGCGGTGTTTTCATTGCGGCGAATCACTTCTTGAGCAAGTATCAGTGCCATACCATCGTAGGCAAAAGCGTCTGCTTGGTCGCGAAAAATATTACGTGAAAATTGATCTAAAACAATAACTTCTGCTAAAGCACCTAGAGGTTTTTCTCGCCAGTGCGCTAGTTCACCGGCAGCTGCTTGTTGGTGGATCGTTAAAAAACGTTGCTTAATTTGTTGATCAATCGCAGTATTTTTTTTAAACCATTGCTGCGGTGATAATTCTTTGAACCAATATTCGATAACTTGTTGAAAAATTTGATTAATCCCGATGTCACTGTTACGAATGTTAAACTAAACTTTTAGCAATCTAAGGCGCCAGTGTTTGTAGCTCCTTACAACCACTCTCAATGCCACTATGAATTATGATATATTAGTCATAGGTTTGTCTACAAGGGGGTGTGAATTATGGTTGTTATTTCTCATTATGCGATCGCAGTAATCATGGCTATTGTTACCATGTTGTGCTGGGGATCATGGGCTAATACTCAAAAGATGGCGACTCGTGAATGGCGTTTCCAACTCTATTATTGGGATTACTCCTTCGGGGTGCTGATTTTGACCTTTGTACTAGCGATGACAATGGGTAGCTATGGTCATCACGGCCAGTCTTTCTTTTTTAATTTGGGGCAAGCAACTTCAAAAAGCCTATGGCAAGCAATTATCAGCGGTATCATTTTTAATATTGCAAACATTTTGTTAGTCACTGCTATAGACCTGGCGGGTATGGCAGTGGCATTTCCGATTGGTATTGGACTGGCTCTAGTGATCGGCGTCAT
>CAWUIH010000026.1:0-20101 GCA_963922495.1 uncultured Coxiellaceae bacterium
ATCATGACAAATCATGAAAATCCTATTGGTTTTCGTATTGATATCAAGCAAACCGGATGTTCAGGTTATATGTATAAACCTGAAGTTATTACGAAGCTAATAAGAAACGATGTTGAGGTGGCCACACCATCGGGATTAAGAGTGTTCATTGCACCGTCTTGTATCTCTATATTAAAAGGTACTGAGCTTGATTATGTTAAGAAATCTCTTGGTCAATATATGCTGCAATTTAACAATCCCAATGTTAGTGGTGCTTGTGGCTGTGGTGAGAGTTTTCATTTGAGAGAAGCCGAAAATAGCGATGATTGAGCGAGAAATCATTTTATTGAAACGAGATACTATGGCAATGTTAGTACCTTCGGGTGCGCCCATGATGGTTCCCGCCGGTACCGAAGTGAGTATTGAACAAAGTCTGGGAGGCACCTATACAGTGAATTTATACGGCAACCTTGCGCGTATTGACGGTAAGGATGCTGATGCTTTGGGCAAAGAGCCTTATGATCCGTTGCAAGACTTGCCACCAGATGCCACATTAAAAGATAAAGTTTGGGCGCAGCTTCATTCGGTCTATGATCCAGAAATCCCGGTTAATATTGTCGATCTAGGTTTAGTTTATGACCTTGAAATTAGTCAATTGAATGATGACAGTCACCAAGTTCAAATTGTAATGACACTGACAGCACCCGGTTGTGGGATGGGGCCAGTTATTGCTGAAGACGCCAAGCAAAAAGTACTTTCGGTTCCAAGTATTTCTCAAGTTGAAGTCGAAGTTGTGTTTGACCCGCCTTGGGATAGAGAGATGATGTCTGAAACCGCCAAACTGCATTTGGGTATGTTCTAGTGAGCAACAGCAGTAAGCGTTGGCTCAAAGAGCATGAAACTGATCAATACGTCAAAAATGCTCGTAAACGAGGTTACCCTTCACGTGCCGCCTATAAGTTAATTGAATTACAACAAAAATATCATTTAATGAAAACCGGTATGACAGTAATCGATTTGGGTGCTGCACCAGGTGGGTGGTCGATGGTTGCAAAAGAGTGTGTCGGTGAGCGGGGCGGTGTTATTGCCGTTGATTTACTCCCCATGTCACCGATTACCGGGGTTGATTTTATCCAAGGTGACTTTAATGATCCGATCATTGTAGAAAAACTATTAAATGTGGTAAAAAAGATTTCAAAAAATGCTCAAGTCGACCTTGTTATTTCTGATATGGCCCCCAATATTAGTGGTATAAGAGCAGTTGATCAGGCACGATCTCAACATTTGGTAGAAATAGCTTGGGATTGTTGTCAACAATTATTGAATCCACAAGGTATTTTCGTCGCCAAAATCTTTCAGGGAGCCGGTGTGGATGCGCTGATTCTCGACTTGCGTAAATCGTTTAAGCATGTCAGACTCCGCAAGCCAAGCGCCTCAAGATCGCGCTCAAGCGAAGTTTATTTGTTGGCTACTGGATTTTATAGGTTATAATTACATTCAGGGACGAAATGGGGTAATACATTGAATAGTTCATTAAAAACTGCACTAATTTGGATCGTATTAATTTTGCTTGCGGTATGGATTGTCATGCAATACGGTCAGCGTCATGAAGACATACAACCTTACACATATTCTCAGTTCATCACAGCAGTCAAAAATGACAAGGTGCGTAGCGTTGTCATTCAAGGCAGTGTGCTTAGCGGCCAGACTAAAGACAACAAGCAATTTTCAACCTATTTACCGGTTGTCGATCAAAGTCTATTAAATAAGTTAACGGCAAAAAGTATTAGTATTAAAGGTGAACCACCCAAACAGCGTGGTCTGCTTAGTCAATTGTTGTTTTATTGGTTGCCATTGATTGCATTATTTGCACTTTCTTGGTTCTTTTTTATTCGTCCCATGCAAGGTGGTGGTAGTGGCCGTGGTGGTGGTCCTATGTCATTTGGTCGTAGCAAAGCACGATTGCTGAATCAAGATCAAGTTCGAGTCACTTTTAATGACGTTGCGGGTGTCGAAGAAGCTAAGGAAGAAGTTAAAGAGCTCGTAGATTTTTTACGTGATCCTTCTAAATTTCAGCGCCTGGGTGGCAAAATGCCTTGCGGTGTGTTGTTGGTCGGATCACCTGGAACTGGTAAAACCTTGCTCGCTAAAGCTGTAGCTGGTGAAGCTAAGGTACCATTTTTTACGATTTCGGGTTCTGATTTCGTCGAAATGTTCGTCGGTGTCGGTGCATCACGGGTTCGTGATATGTTCGACCAAGCTAAAAAGCAAGCACCTTGTATCATCTTTATCGATGAGATTGATGCTGTTGGTCGCCATCGTGGTGCAGGTCTTGGTGGTGGTCATGATGAACGTGAGCAGACCTTAAACCAGTTATTGGTCGAAATGGATGGTTTTGAAGGTAAAGAAGGCATTATTGTCATGGCGGCAACTAACCGTCCTGATGTATTGGATCCTGCGTTATTACGTCCCGGTCGCTTTGACCGTCAAGTTGTAGTGCCGCTACCAGATATTAAGGGTCGTGAACAAGTTTTAACAGTTCACATGCAAAAACTACCACTTGCTTCCGATGTGAAACCTTCTGTCATTGCTCGTGGCACACCCGGATTTTCAGGAGCTGATCTTGCTAATATTGTCAACGAAGCAGCTCTGTTTGCTGCACGTGACAATAAGAAAGAAGTTGATATGGATGCATTTGAACGAGCCAAGGATAAAATTATGATGGGAGCCGAACGCCGTTCAATGGTAATGAATGATTCTGAAAAAGAACTCACAGCTTATCACGAAGCCGGTCACGCCATTGTCGGTTTGCATATGAAAGAACATGATCCGGTTTACAAGGTCACTATCATTCCGCGAGGTCGTGCATTAGGGGTTACGATGTTTTTGCCAGAGCAAGATCGCTACAGCGTTACAAAACGTCGTTTGGAATGTCAGTTAGCTGCCTTATATGGTGGTCGAATTGCCGAAGAATTGATCTTTGGTGAAGAAGGCGTTACCACAGGTGCTTCAAATGACATTGAAAAAGCAACTGAAATTGCTCGTAACATGGTCACTAAATGGGGCCTATCTCCTAAATTAGGCCCATTAACCTATGGCGAAGATGAAGGTGAAGTTTTCTTGGGTCGTACCATGACGCAAAAGAAAGATACTTCTGATCAAATTAACACTGATATTGATTTAGAAGTGCGCCGAATCATTGATACAGCTTATAAATTGGCAAAAACAACTATCAATGAATATATGGATCAGCTACATTTGATGGCCAAGGCACTGATGAAATATGAAACTATTGGTGAACAACAAATTCAGGAAATTCTTGAAGGAAAAGAACCTTCACCACCGAGTGGTTGGAATGAAGATACCCATAATGGTGGCCAAGCAAATAAATTATCTGATTCTGAAAGCACATCCCTAGATAAGTCGAGAAAAATTAATCGAACTACCGGTGATGGCTCTTCAACTTCAGTACAGGATACTTCAGGTTAAACAGAGGTTTTTCTGTTGGAGCAGACGCTATTTAAATTGCGACTTCGTAATAGCGAATTGGTGAATTTCAATTTTCCTGCTATCATGGGTATTTTAAATGTTTCCCGTAACTCCTTTTATAATCCGTTCACCAGCTTAGATCACTTATTACAAACGGCAGAGCAAATGTGTCAAGAGGGTGCTGATATTCTAGATATTGGTGCTGAAGCCACTAATCCTAGAGTCAATCTTTTAGAACAACCCACGTTCAAACAAGAGCGTGATGCTGTGGTTGTCGCAGTGGAGTCTGTTAAAAAGCGATTTGATGTTTTAATTTCTGTAGATACTAGTTGTCCGGAAGTAATGTTTGCTGCTGTTTCTGCGGGTGCCGATATCATTAATGATCAACGTGCGTTAATGCGACCACGGGCTTTACAAATGGTGGCTAAATTAGGAGTTCCAGTATGTTTAATGCACTTTTTTCAAGAAGCAAGAACTCAAGAGATGGAATCTCCGCAGCAAACGTTACAAATTATTAAACGGTTTTTGTTTCAGCGACGAGAGGCCTGCTTGCAAGCGGGTATCGATAGTAAACGTATTGTGATTGATCCAGGTTTTGGTCAAGGAAATTATGGCAAAAATCTCGCTGAAAATTTTTGCTTATTAAATAATTTACATTTATTTCTTGAATTAGATAGCCCTATTTTATCTGGGTGGTCACGCAAATCTATGGTAGGTGATGTGATTGAAAAACCTATAGTAGAGAGATTGTATGGGTCTATTGCAGCAGACACACTAGCTGTTTATCAGGGAGCTACAATTATTCGCACCCATGATGTCAGAGCTTCACGAGAGGCAACTAGAGTAGCGTTTAAAGCGCGTTTATTTACAGAAAATATGGATATGGACATTGCATAAAAAATATTTTGGTACAGATGGAATTCGTGGCAAAGTCGGCAGCGATGTTATAAACCCAGAGTTTATGTTGAGGTTGGGCTGGGCTACTGGGAAAGTATTAGCAGCAACACACTCGGCTACTGTACTCATTGGAAAAGACACACGTCTATCAGGATATATGATTGAGTCAGCGCTGCAAGCGGGACTTATCGCCGGAGGTGTTAATATTCGCCTTACTGGACCAATGCCCACACCCGCTATTGCGCATCTCACCCATTCTGTTCGCGCTGATGCTGGTATTGTAATTAGTGCTTCGCACAACCCCTACGACGATAATGGAATAAAATTTTTTGATAATAAAGGCCTGAAATTGTCCCACGAACTCGAATTGGCAATAGAGAAAAAACTTGAACAACCCATGGAAACAGTCAATGCTGATTTATTGGGTCGTGCCTTGCGAATGGACGACGCACGAGGTAGATATATTGAATTTTGTAAAAGCACTTTTCCAGCGGATATTTCACTAAAAGGCTTAAAAATTGTTGTAGATTGTGCTAATGGCGCTACTTACTCGATTGCACCGCATATCTTTTATGAATTAGGTGCAGAAGTGATTGTAATTGGTGATCAACCTGATGGTTTCAATATTAATAAAAATTGTGGTGCAACTCATATTGCACCACTCCAGCAGCGTGTGATCACTGAGAAAGCGGATATAGGGATTGCATTTGATGGTGACGGTGATCGAGTTGTTATGGTTGATCATACTGGAATTCATGTCAATGGTGATGAGATTTTGTGTATTTTAGCATTGTTTCATAAGATGTCTCAGCGTGGACAGCCAATTGAGGGAGTGGTTGGTACATTGATGAGTAATCTCGGTTTAGAGCAAGCGATGCGTGAGCATGGAATTCAATTTGAACGCACACCGGTTGGTGATCGTCACATACTACACCGATTATTGAAAAAAGGCTGGTTTCTCGGTGGTGAGGAATCAGGACATATCGTGGATTTGTCGAAAACAACAACGGGTGATGGGATTATTACTGCCTTGCAAATTCTCGGTATTATGCAGCTTTATAGTAAATCGATTGCTGAGTTGAAAAAACAAATGATACGGTTTCCACAAACACTGCTCAATGTGCCGATTAAGAAAAGAGTGAATATTCACAGCAATAAAGAAATAGAAGCAACAATTTCAGCAATTGAAAAAGCACTTAATAAAAATGGGCGAGTGTTATTACGGCCTTCAGGAACAGAGCCTGTGATTCGTATCATGATTGAAAGCAATAACCTTAACCAAAGTAAGCAACTTGCAAAGGAGCTTGCAATGGTTGTAGAAAAAATACAAATGCTATAATTTTATAGCATTTGTATTTTTTCTTTTTGGGTCGCAAGTTTTTTTAATAATATATTGGTTTGCTTGAAATTATCACGAGCGTTATTGACCACTTCAGTAGGAGCTTTTTCCACGTAATTTTTATTGTCCAACATTTTTTGTATTTTCTGTTTTTCTTTTTCAAGCTTGTTAATTTCTTTATCGAGCCGCGCTAATTCTGATTCTTTGTTTACAATACCTGCCAGTGGAATATGGATTTCCAGTTGTTGTACTATATCAGTTGCAGTCGATTGTAATACTTCAGTACTATTTGCCCATTGAATCGAATCTGCTTTGGTCAATGTTGTGATCAGTATTTTTAACTCTTCAGTGTATTCACGGTCGAGGTCATCACCACGATAAAATATTAACGGCACACTTTTAGCAGGCGATATACCGACTTCAGCACATATAGTGCGTACAGTGGTGACAATGTTTTTCAGCCAGGTTATTTTTTTGTGGGCTTGAAAATTGACGAGCTTGTGGTTATAGACTGGATAACGCTGTGTCATAATACTATGACCGTTTTTTTCTACCATTGGCGCAATACTTTGCCAAATTTCTTCAGTGATAAATGGCATAATGGGATGAGTGAGGCATAGCAAACTCTCAAGAACTTCAGTCAAAGTCAGTAGTGTACCTCGCTGTTGAGCCGGAGTGCTATTTTCACCGTATAAACTGCATTTAGCCAACTCAAGATACCAATCACAGTATTCGTTCCAAATAAATTCGTATAGTGTTTGTGCGAGTAAATCAAAGCGGTAATTCGCAAAATGCTTTTCAAGTGTTTTGATGGTCAGTTGTAGTTGTGATTTAATCCAGGTATCAGTAACGTCGTAAATAACAGCTTTTTCGGGGTTAAGGTCAACTTTTTCAAGGTTCATCAATACAAATCGAGAGGCGTTCCATAGTTTGTTGCAAAAGTTGCGATATCCTTCAATCCGTCCCATATCAAAATTAATATCGCGTCCAGTTGTAGCTAAAGCGCAGAATGTGAATCGTAATGCGTCTGTGCCGTAACTCGCGATACCTTTTGGAAATTCTTTGCGAGTAATTTTTGCGATTGTTTGAGTCATTTTGGGTTGCATTAATCCTTTAGTACGTTTTGTAATTAAATCTTCTAACTTAATGCCATCAATTAAATCAATTGGGTCTAAAATATTTCCTTTTGATTTAGACATTTTTTTTCCTTGGCTATCACGAATCAAACCAGTGATGTATACCGAAGAAAAAGGAATTTCGTTAGTTAATTTTAATCCCATCATCACCATGCGAGCGACCCAAAAGAAGATAATATCAAATCCCGTGACTAACACTTGAGTGGGATAAAATGTCTTAAAAAGGTTGTTTTGTAATGGCCAACCAAGGGTTGCGAATGGCCACAGACTAGCGGAAAACCAGGTATCAAGAACGTCTTCTGCTTGTCTCAGTTTGACAGTTACAGCAAGTTGATAGCGTTCACGCACATCGTCCTTATGATGACCAACGTAAGTATTGTTTTCTTCATCATACCAGACAGGAATTTGGTGACCCCACCACAGTTGACGACTGATGCACCAGTCCTCGATATTTTCAAGCCATCGAAAGTAAGTTTTTTCCCAGTTCTGTGGTACAAATTTTAGTTTACCACTTTTAACTGCATCAATAGCAGCTTTGGAGAGCGTTTTCATACTCACAAACCATTGATTAGTTAAATAAGGCTCAATAATGGCACCTGATCGTTCACCTTTAGGGATCGATAAACGGTGATCTGCAATTTTTTCCAATAACCCAGCATCATCTAAATCACGTAAGATTTGTTTTCTAGCAGCAAATCGTTCCAGGCCCTGATACTTTTCAGGGCAGTTTTCGTTGAGATAGGCATCGGGAGTTAAAATATTAATAAGTGGCAGTTTGTGCCGCTGTCCCATATCATAATCGTTGAAATCATGTGCTGGTGTAATTTTGACGCAGCCTGTACCAAATTCTGGGTCGACACACTTGTCAGCAATGATGGGGATACTGCGTTCAGCGAGTGGCAGTAATATCTGTTTACCAATCAGAGATTGGTAGCGCTTATCGTCGGGATGAACTGCCACAGCAACATCACCTAGCAAGGTTTCCGGTCGTGTGGTGGCAACCAAAATTGTATCGTTTGAATGAAGTAACGGGTAACGCAACGTCCAAATTTTTCCGGTTGTTTCTTCAGTTTCAACTTCAAGATCAGAGATAGCAGTACGTAATTGAGGGTCCCAATTAACTAATTTTTGACCACGATAAATTAACCCCTCATTGTAGAGCTTGATAAATGCTTCGATGGTAGCATATGAGAGTGTTTCATCCATGCTAAAGCGCTCTTTCGACCAATCAATTGATACACCAAGGCGCTTCATTTGTGTGGTAATGGTATTACCCGACTGATTGCGCCAGTTCCATACTTGCTCTATGAATTTCTCACGCCCTAGATCATGGCGTGTTTTACCTTGTTGCAATAATTGATTTTCAACTACCATTTGTGTGGCGATGCCCGCATGATCGGTGCCACCTTGCCACAGCGTTTGTTTGCCAAGCATACGTTGATGTCGAATCAGAATATCCATGAGTGTTTGCTGGAAACCGTGCCCCATATGCAACGTACCTGTAACGTTCGGAGGTGGGAGTACAATACAATAAGAATCGTTGTCGCCAGCAGGGTTACTAAGTTTATGATCTTCCCAATATTTTGACCATTTCGATTCGATGACTTTTGGATTATAGGTTTTTTCCATATTGTATTCTCACTACTGTAAGCTAAGCAATAATCTGATAAGATGAATCATTTTTTCACAAAAGTTAGGACTTGTCAGTGATAATTTTTCGATATTTGTGTCGTGAAGTGCTTGGTACACTTATTGCTGCAACCTTAATTTTATTGCTTATCTTTATTTCTAATCAATTTGTTCGATATCTGAATGAGGCAGCAGCAGGAGAGATTACTATTCGCGCAGTTGTGCAGGTAATGTCGTTGCAAGTTCCTATTTTATTAGGTTATTTACTGCCATTGGGTTTATTTTTGGGGTTATTGCTCACCTTAGGACGCATGACGGTAGATCATGAATTAGTCGTGCTCTCAGCTTGTGGTATCAGTCGTGGACGAATAGTGGCGATGGTGATGATACTGGCCACTTTTGTAATGATTGTCGTCGCATGGTTAATGCTTTGGGTGGAGCCACGAGTTCAGCATAGTCGTGAAAACTTTTTGGCAGCATCGGCATCTCAAGCCACTTTTACGAAAATTGTGCCTGGCCGCTTTCAAACTTTGGGTAATAACCAAGGGCGTGTTTTTTATGCTGCTGAGACTGATCGGTCACGCAAGGTACTACAGGATGTTTTTTTAGCGGAAAATAGTAATATGCAACTGGCAAATCCAAGTTGGACAATGGTTTCTGCAGATCAGGCTAAAGAGAGTCAAACACCGCAAGGAGTGTACGTTGTTTTTGAAAACGGTTACCGTTACGTGGGTCAACCTGGACAATTAAATTTCACCACAACACGATTTAAGCAGTATGGTATTTTACTAAATCCGCCAATTCAGCGAGTGGCTGGTAATATTCAAGCACAATTTACAAGTGATTTGTGGCAAAAGTTTTCTAATGATAACGCAGCCGCTGCTGAGTTGCAGTGGCGTTTAGCAATGCCAATCTCAGTGTTAGTATTTGCATTACTAGCAGTACCATTAAGTAAATCTAATCCAAGAAAAGGAAAGTTTGCACAAATGTTCCCAGCTGTTGTTATTTATATTCTTTACGCTAATTTGATGTTTGTTTCACGCGGTTGGATAGAAAATGGATCGATTAATCCATGGTTGGGGTTATGGTGGGTACAAATTACACTGTGTTTGATCGCTGGGATTTTTTACTTTTTTCAATCTTCTTGGTGGCAGAAATTAAAATATAGGTGATTTACATAATGCGGTTGCTGGATTTTTACATTGCAAAAGCGATTGTTAACGCCACTTTGTTGGTATTGTGTGTTTTAGGTGCTGTAGAAATTTTATTTGGTTTTATTGCCGAATTATCACAAATTGGTATAGCAAATTATGGATTTTTTCACGCACTAATTTACGTTTTTTTACATATTCCATCGAATTTATATCAACTATTCCCAATGGCTGGATTTTTAGGCAGTTTGATTGGATTGGGTCGTTTGGCTTCAAGCAGCGAATTAATTGTAATGCGGTCCGTGGGAATTTCAATGATAAAGATCATTGGTGTCGTGATTGAAACCGCAATTATAATGATTATTATCATGGGGTTTATTGGTGAATATTGTGCCCCTAAATTATTATTAATAGCTGATACTTATAAAAATGCTGCGCTTAAACATTCAACAGGTCTTAGATCTCTTGGAGGAGTATGGTTGCGGGACAAAAGTGCTTTTATCCATATTAATCGAATTATTTCTCAAAATGAAATTAAAGATATCAGTCGTTTTGAATTTAACGCGCAGCATCAGTTGCAAATATCTGCCTACGCCCCATTGGGTAAATATATTAACGGACGATGGGTATTATTCAATGTTCGTCAGTCAGTATTTGATTATTCTCGTGTTCAGCAGCATATCGTGCCGCAACAACCCATTAATATTATCTTTAACCCGTTGGAGTTGCTGCAAGGAAATAAAGCAGTTTATCAACAGTCTATTTTAGAACTGGCGCATACCATAAAATTTAAGCGCGCGGCTGGATTAAATACTACAAATTTTGTATTTACGTACTGGCAAAGACTTATCATGCCGGTTACGATTATTGTGATGATTTGTTTAGGTGTGCCGTTTATCTTTGGTTCTCTGCGCACCTCCAGTATGGGATTTCGAGTTTTGATGGGTGTTGTGATTGGTTTTATATTTTATATGCTCAACCAGTTTTTTGGGCCATTCGCAATTGTTTACAACTTTCCGCCAGTGTACGCAGCGATAATGCCAACGGTGATATTTGGCATAGTGTGTGTTACTCTGCTATCCTTTTCCAAACGATAGCTTAAACAATGACTTTATTTATCGATGAAATTAATAAAAGGCGCACTTTTGCGATAATTTCGCATCCTGATGCAGGTAAAACTACTTTAACTGAAAAGTTATTGCTATTTGGAGGTGCGATATCTCTTGCGGGAAGTATCAAAAGTCGTAAAGCAGCACGTCATGCCACATCCGACTGGATGGAATTAGAAAAACAACGTGGGATTTCCGTTACCACTTCAGTAATGCAGTTTCCCTACCGCGAGTATTTGATTAACCTATTAGATACGCCAGGCCATGCTGATTTCACCGAGGATACTTACCGAACTTTAACAGCCGTTGATTCTGCACTAATGGTTGTCGATGCTGCCAAAGGCGTGGAGCCGAGAACCATTAAATTGATGGAAGTATGTCGTTTGCGTGACACACCGATTATGACCTTTATCAACAAAATGGATCGAGAGGCACATCATCCTATTGAGTTAATCGATGAAATCGAGTCAGTCTTAGATATTAATTGTGTGCCAGTAACTTGGCCGATTGGCATGGGAAAACGCTTCAAAGGAATTTATCATCTCCTCGAAGATAAGATATATTTATACCGGTCAAATAATAAAGATCAAGTTGGTGAAATCAGCTCAATAGCTGGTATAAACAACTTAGCAGTTGATCATGTATTAGGTGATTTAGCTGAGGAATTACGAGATGAAATTGACCTTGTGAAAGGCGCCAGTCATACTTTTAATCATCAACACTATATTGCTGGCAAATTGACTCCAGTGTTTTTTGGGTCTGCTATAAATAGTTTTGGTGTCAGAGAATTACTCAATGGCTTTGTAGCTCACGCTCCAGCGCCACAGAGTCGCCACACTAATATTAGAGAAATCAAACCACAGTATGAAAAATTCAGCGGTTTTGTATTTAAAATTCAAGCAAACATGGATCCCGCTCATCGAGATCGCGTGGCATTTTTGAGAATTGTTTCTGGAAATTATCAGAAAGGCATCAAAGCTTTTCATGTGCGTCTAGGCAAAACCGTACAAATTCATAATGCACTGACCTTTATGGCAGGAAAGCGTGAAAATGCTGAACATGCTTGGCCTGGGGACATCATTGGTATTCATAATCACGGAACCATACAAATTGGTGACACCTTTACTATGGGTGAAAAATTCCAATTTACCGGAGTTCCTAATTTTGCTCCAGAATTATTCAGAGTCGTTCGGTTAAAAGATCCATTAAAGCAAAAAGCATTATTAAAGGGACTGACACAACTATCGGAGGAGGGCGCTACACAAGTTTTTAAGCCAATGATTGGAAATGATTTAATCTTAGGTGCAGTGGGTGTGTTGCAATTTGATGTGGTCGCTTACCGCTTAAAGAATGAGTACAATGTGTCTTGTGTGTATGAGCCGGCCAACGTGGTGACAGCACGCTGGGTTTTTTGTGACGATAAGAAAATATTAGATAAATTCAAAGAGCAACAACTTCGCTATCTCAGTTATGATGGTGGTGATTATTTGACGTATCTTGCACCTTCTCGCGTTAATCTTGATATCGCTATTGAAAAGTGGTCAGAAATCACTTTTTCAGAGACAAGAGAGCATTAGCTCGGCATCCATATCGTTTTTGCTATCGATTGATAATCGCAACTGCCTTTTTTTCTTGACTTAAAGCGCCAATTTTGTAAAGATGATTAGTTTTCCATTTTGGTTTGCCATGTTCGCCACAACACACTCGCACTCAGCATACCGCCTATTTAAGCAGGTTTTAAAGCTTGTGTTGCCAATGGCGGGTTCTCGTTTGATACAAATGATCATGAGTTTTGTTGGGATGCTGATGATTTCACATTTGGGTAAAACTGTGTTGGCAGCAGGTGCTTTGATAACCTCGACAATGATTGCGACTTTCATTGTGATGGTTTCTATTTTATTTGCTGTTGGGGTTGTGGTTGGCCATCAATATGGCGCTAAAAATTATCTCGAAATTGGCAAAATTATCTGGGAAGGTTGTATTCTTGCATTAATTCTAGTTATTCCTACACTAGCGATATTTTATTATGTGCCCAATATATTGTTGGCACTGAAGCAATCACCACAAATAATTGTTTACGTTAAACAATATTTTCATGGGTTATTGTGGGGTGTGCCTGCCATGTTGTTGTTGAGTAGCTTGCAGCAGGCGCTGTATGGTATGTTAAAACAACGCATTGTTATTACTGCCAATATGGTTTGTTTTATTATTTTTGTGCCGATTGCATATATACTTATTTTTGGGAAAATGAGGGTGCCATATTTAGGAGTTGCCGGTTTTGCTTATGCAATGGATATAGTTAATTATATTAACGTTTTCGTTCTCGTAATTTGTTTTGCGTCGTTAAAAGATTTGAAAAAAGTGCAGTTATTTAACCATAGATATTTTTGCAAATGTATTTACCTGAAGCAAATGTTGCAAATTGGTTGGCCTATGTCACTACAATTTGGTGGTGAGTTAATCGGTTTTTTTGTAATCAGTATCATGATAGGCTGGTTAGGACCAAACGCATTGGCGGCGAGACAAGTAACGCAACAATTGCAGTTGCTATTTGTGGTGCCAATGTTTTCTTTAGCAGAATCATCGGGCATATTGGTGAGTCAAGCATTGGGTTCAAAAAATGTTGCGAAAATTCGCTTATTGTCGAATGCTTGCTTGTTATTCCTGTTTGTTTTGGTAGTGATTTATGCACTGTTTGTGTTGCTGATTCCTACACAACTCGCACAACTATTTTTAAACTTTCATAATATCAATAATTTAAAAATCTTACACTTAATCAAATTGCTATTTACAGTATCGATTTTCAGTTTGTTATTTGATTTATCGCGCGATGTGGTGACCGGATCATTGCGTGGTTTATTCGATACTCGTTATGCCATGCTCGTTGGTATATTAGCGATGTGGGTTGTGGTAATACCCGTTGGATATACATTTGCTTTTAAGCTGCATTGTGGTGTAGTTGGGTTTCGTTATGCACAGATTATCGCTTTTAGTTTTGGATTCTACTTGGTTTGGCGACGCTGGCAACAAAAACTGAAAACACTTTTCTAGAGTAGTTATTTCCACTTCGGCACCCACCTTGATTTGTTGTTATTGTGTTATGTAAGAAGCTTGAGTGGTAACTCAATGCTGAAGTGACTGAGGTGTTGGTGTCACTTCCTTTCCGCTCTCTTTTGTATCTGGAGTTTGTTGTTCCTTAAATATACCTAAGTCTCTCAACGAGCTATTTGCTTTTTTATCTTTTTTTATTCCTTTTTCTTCGTCATCTAGTATGTCAGATATTTTGGTACTTAAATTATTGATCTTTTCAGCGCTCAATTTATATAAGGGCTCAGAGCTGAAGTCCTGAGTTGATGCAGCGAGCATGTCGGGTATAAGTGGATGTAGTTTTCCAAATGCTGCTCCTTCATTTCCAAATTCTCGATCAATAGCCTTGAAAATTTTTATAAATTGGATAAAAGAGTCGTAGAATGTGTTAAATCTTTTTTGAAGAACTTCTTTTAAATATTTATATTTATATTCATTCATTTGTGCTCGTAACCAAGGTATATTGTATATGCTAGGATCAGCTGTATTCAATACTTTAAAAGCTTTGGAACGGCATAATTCATAACTCTGTTGTAATACTGTTTCTATTGAGCTACCGTAAGAAGTGTCAATTTTCTCTTTCAACCAAAGTGCATCATATTCGTTAAACTTTTTTTTGAGCCATTGGAAATGTTGAGAATAGTACGAATTATAATGTAGTGTTAATCTTTGTGTTGCCTCTATTTTTGGATCTCTTTTTTCTAAAAAGTCGATAGCTGTAGATTGCAGCCAAACGCCGTCATATACTTCGGGCTCACTATTATTTAATTTTTTAAATTCCTCAAGGGAATGTAATTCATTGACTAGTTTTAGCAGTTCTATTACTTCTTCGAAGGTGCCACAACGAATTTGATGTGCTAACCACTCTGAGTTAAATTCTTCAGGTGCAAACTTATTCAATGACTCATAGAATTTCTTTTCATTAGGATACTCGCTAAAAAAATCTTTTACAGCCTTAGGATAGGAGTCAGACTTAGACTCAGATATTGAAGTTGATGCAGAGTCCATAAAAACCTCACTAAAAATAGTAATTTTTGTTCCTATTATAAACCTGAAATCTTCACAGCTGTCAAATTAATAATCAATTGTAATTTTTTTTTAAGGATTTTGTTGATGGTTTCAATGCAAAATCTATCTAATATTAAAGCTGCCCGTCTTGGCCATTGATCGAGTACAAGTGCGCACTCCGCGTTCATAATATTTCCGTGTATTCGTTTAAGCCTACCTGCCATACTAATACGTTTAAAAAATAATCTATCACTAAATTATAATTTAGCGCGGAATAGGTTTGGTTTTTCTGAATCAGAATTTAGGTTTGATTTTTTCGAATCAGGACTAATGGTGTGTTCTTCACCAGTCTTTCTAAGAAAAAAACGCCACCCGGAAAAACTTAGTCTTTCTGAAGGTGTCAGTTGCAGTAACATATTTTGCACTTTCTTATTACTCACTGATTGGTTAACAAATTGTTTCCATTTGCTATTGGCTACAGTGAGCTGCTCCTTTGATTTTTTTCGACCTAAGTGCCCTCTATAGACACGTTGTATTTCCGTAGCAGCCTCATTTAAAGATTTTTGCGAATTTTTTCTACATAATAAATCGAATTGCATTATCATCGTTTGCAGTTGATCTAACTGCTTTTTCAAAACTAGAGGGTGAGCGCGATTAAGTCTGCCAGTCAGGCGCGAAAATTTAGCAAATTTTGTTTTTGCTTCAGAGTGCTCATCAGGAAGTAAAAGTTTCACCTTTTGAAGTAAACTGGTAGCACTACATCCAAGCTGTTTGAGTTTAAAGAGTCTTGCCGTAATTAACTGTTTTTCTATACGCTTTAAGAGTTCCTTTAATTCTCTATCACCTCCGCTGCACGTGATCCTAACGAATCCTAATTTAGGGTCTACTCCGAAATAAGAGAGTGGTGCTAACATGATTTTTTCTTCAAATAAGAGGCTGTAAATAATATCTTGGTCGTTTTCAATTTTCTTTTTATCTCCTAATGCTTTTTTAGCATTCGCTGGAATGGGCAACCCAATTAATTCACTCAAATCTGCAAGCACGTAGAATGTACTGACGGTCTTATAAGATTTATCTGGCATAGATGCGCCCATTCTCGATAATGCTGATGAAACAAAATTAACTTGCGCTGAATAGTAGTGACGGACATTTTTTAACTCGATATTGTCTAAACTGTTCATGGCAGCTGCAAAAGAAACTTGTAATGATTTTGGAGCGTGTCCACAAATATCAATATTCTCTTGAATTAAATGAGTCATGATTTTAGGATTAAATGCAGCAATTAAAGCCATGCGTTCACCGGCAGCTGACAGTGCTTTTGTCGCTGAACGCATGAGTATAATACGTTCCTTGAGTTCAGGCGCTATACGAAGTAACGATATATGCTGTTTAGGTAGCAAACTCATTTCTGCATATGCTTCATCAAGAATGATTAAAATGTCAGGATATTTTTTCAAAACGTCTGCTATTTTTTTTAGTTCCTCAGGTTTAATCATCGTTCCCAGTGGATTGTTGGGATCACATAATAGTAGAGCTTTTGGCAAACCTCCTAAGCGTTTTGCCATTCCGGAGTCAATGGCCTCTTTCCCTTTTTGCAAGGCTTCTTTAATAGCATATTCGAGGTTCTCTGCTGTAAGGCTGTACCCAGGAGATTTCATAACTTCAATAGGATGTAAATGATTTTTATGATGAGATCCCCTATAGAGACTGTAGTGAGGAAAGGGTGTGATAATTCTTGGATTCTCATAGTTGTGATTAAGGAAAGCGAAGATATTATGGAGTGCACCTGCACCACTCACTGTAAAGAGAATATCGTTTGGTGAAAATTTTACTGTTTTGTACCACTGGGTCAGTGCTGTGGCCATTAATCGTCGGGCGCCTAATAGGCCTTGAGGATTTTCGTAGTCAGACACACCATTGATTTCAACAATCTTATTCCTCATTTTTGAGGTTTGCATTGAGGTCGGTGTGCTCAACTGGTGACGTGCATTCTGAGATTTTCCCCACAGTTCAAGCCAATAACGTTGTGCAACCATGGCAACAACCGTATTCATCGGAAATGTGGGTCTACCCATACCCGCTTTTATAACCGCCACTCGTGGATTTTGATTTTCCAAATATTTTACCCAAAGTGCCAAAAGCATAATTCGGTCCATCGCCCCCGCAGGCGTGCCCATTGGTGTATTTAACATAAATACCTCTTCTGGATATAACGTTATGAATGTTTGTTATTTTTATGATACCCTCAGTAGAAGCTACCAGAATATTCTTTAACATTAAACCCGCATACCATATTATCTGGCTTAAGTTAAAATTAATTTAACAGAAATCAACTTAATCTAATGGAAATAAAATTATTTAATTTCTTCTCTCAAAAAAAGCCTCACTCAGCTGATCACAAATTTAACAAATGTTGAACTTGTGAGTTGAATTCAGGATTTAATGACTAGGATTTGTAGCAAAATTTCGGAGGCTAGACAGATTTTTTATCTAAAATTGTCGCGATCACAAGAAGACTTTCGCCTTCGGGATCTATGACTCGCATCGCTTGACAATTTATTTATTTTCTAATATATGAATACACAATTACGAATAAAATCGAGTTTATCAGGTGAGTGATTGTCAATTGTTGAATCGTGTCTTGACACGTGACCCAAAACGTTATATATGATTGCTTATGATAATAATTTTTGTAATATTGCGTAGTGTTTGGCTTTAAGCGCATGTTTTTATTTTTTAACATATTTTTCTTTATGTTAAGCGGATGCTATAAGGGAAGAATTTAAAGCAATGTTTTGTTGTATAAGTTTCGCATGATTTGTGAATTAACAATATTATCATTTAATTAAATTAATATAGCTGACTTTATAATTTTCTGATGGATCGCCTACAATAATTTAAATTAACTCGCATTGTTAATTTTATCTAATACTGAGTACAACAAAGAAAGCAGAAGGGTTACAAAATGAGGCTGTCTGATCTTATGAAGTTTTTCGAATCTGAATCTGGAGATTCTAAGTTACAAGATCTCGTGCAAGTGATAATGGGCGTTGCGACTATTGCGAGTATCTGGAAACTTTATAATGAGTTGCGAGATATGCGACAAAGTATGCGAAAGGTAACTCAAATAATAGAGAACAAGTATTCTTCAGAGCTTAAAAAAGCTGGAACTAATTCTTCGAGACGTTCAAGTGCAAAAAATAAAACTACTGTATTCAAGTCTAATTCATCTTACAAAATTGAGGGTGGTTGGTATTTCATAAATTCACTTAACGTTATGCTGCATAAGATTCTGTTTGATAAAGGGATAATTGTTATCGTAGTTCCTGGCACTAAAAAACAATTAAAATGTATTGTAAATGAAAAGGCTGATTTTTTTGCAATAAAAAACAGGAAGTTTTCAATTACTAGGAACGAAAATAAGGCGGTGAGAGAAGTAATCAGAAACATGCTTAAATTGAAAGTTTCAAGAGATAATTACAAGAGTCCCTTTTTTGTTTATGAAAAAAGTCATGGAGGTCGTGCCTATATACCTTATAGAATTTCAAGTGACAAGGCTATTTTAGCGCAATTTTGGGCATCTGACAGCAACATTACTTCGATATCATCCGAAATCGAGTTTAATGTCGCCGTTACAGCAGGATGTATGTTTGGTGGAGCATTACTTGGTGTCAATCAGAACGGAAGGTCTTCACCTCTCATTAAGCATGATATTCAATTCTGCGAAGGAGAGAAAATAGATAGTATTGTTTATAGAGAGAATGCGAATGCCGGTGTTCCTTACGAAGAAGCCAATTTTAGAGAGTTTTCATATGTCGTTAGGTTCTTGGATAGTAACAGAAGAAGTGGGCAACGTCTAAAGCTCTATTATCATCTACCGACAGTTGATTATATTTTGTTCGCCATGAATATTTATTTGCGTGGACATATGGTTAAGAAAGCATTTACTCGGTTAATCGAATTAGTCATTGCAAAAAAAGTTGAATATTCTCAAAGATTGCAATCAATTGTTGCTGGTATGGAAATAGACCTTATTATCCAATCACCCTTTGACGATATTTTAACGCTTGATAAAGATTCAAAAGCTCGGCCAGTAGTGAAATTGCTTGAGCAGAAAATTCTAGCATTGCAATCAAAACCAATGACCAAAGAAGGTTATAATGAGACGAGAATAGTTAATAAATGTTTGGAATTATTATCTGAAGGTTCAGAAAAATCTCAACTTGCAGCATTATGGAATTGTTTATTGACAGAAGTGGTAGAAGAGAGAGAGAGAAAAGTTGAAGGAATTGCTACAGTTGAGGGATTGCTCAAAATGGGCAATGCAATTATGGTCGCACGGGCGTCTTATGGGCAAAAGCCTTATGAATGTTGTTGTATCCAATCCATGAGCGAACAACAGATACAGATTGGCTACCAAAAAATTGCTAAGGTAATGGCGCTACCTGCAATATATTGCGTAACATATCTTGAACCTGCGATTTGTTACGGACCTGAAAATGATACCGGAAAACTATTTTATGCAAGTGACCCAAGCGTCACTGGATTAATAAAACATGGCATCACGTCCTCTGGAGCCAGTCTGGTTGATGAAGCTAATCGGAACTTAAATCAAATTTTAGAGGGTTCAACGGATTCAAAATTGACTATGGGTTAGTATTTTTATGGAAGACCAAAATCATCGAAAAAAACACTATGGAAATGGTACATTAACTAAGATACTCACTGACTATGGTAATTTATTTGCAGAGTTTGAGCTCAAAGACTTGCCTATCGAGCAGATCTTAAAAAAAATAATTAAATATTACGAAGATATTGTTTATAGCATGCCTGGAAATGTTTATTGGATGGATAAAAATGCACGCTGCTTAGGTGGCAATAAAAACTGTTTGAGAATGCTGGGTCTAAGCTCTATCCATGAATTTAAGGGTTTGGATTTCGAAGATCTCGCTAAACTGGGGAATTGGAGTGCAAATGCTAGAGACTCATTTAGGCGTGATACGTTAGAGGTAATTCAAACTGGCAAAGCAAAGATTAACGTTGAAGAGCCACCGATACGAGACTTCAACGGTAATACTGTTTATTTTTTGTCAACACGAGTGCCTCTGTTTAATAGTGATGGTGAGGTGATTGGTATAGTTGGGATATCAACAGACATCACTGTACTGAAAAAGATGGAGAAATCTCTAAAGGCTTCAAAGGAGCTTGCTGAACAAAGTAGCCAATCCAAATCTGAATTTATTGCGAATATGTCGCATGATATTCGTACGCCCATTA
>CAWUIH010000027.1:0-19945 GCA_963922495.1 uncultured Coxiellaceae bacterium
GCCCCCGTCAATTTCTTTGAGTTTTAACCTTGCGGCCGTACTCCCCAGGCGGAGAACTTAACGCGTTAGCTTCGCTACTAGAGATTAAAATCCCCAACAGCTAGTTCTCATCGTTGACGGCGTGGACTACCAGGGTCTCTAATCCTGTTTGCTACCCACGCTTTCGCACCTCAGTGTCAGTATTGGTCCAGGAAGCCGCCTTCGCCACTGATGTTCTTTCCGATATCTACGCATTTCACCGCTACACCGGAAATTCCACTTCCCTCTACCATACTCAAGATATCCAGTATCGAATGCAGTTCCTAGGTTAAGCCCAGGGCTTTCACATCCGACTTAAATATCCACCTACGCGCGCTTTACGCCCAGTAATTCCGATTAACGCTTGCACTCTCTGTATTACCGCGGCTGCTGGCACAGAGTTAGCCAGTGCTTCTTCTGTGGGTAACGTCAAGGTCCAAAGGTATTAACTTTGGAATTTTCTTCCCCACTGAAAGTGCTTTACAACCCGAAGGCCTTCTTCACACACGCGGCATTGCTGGATCAGGGTTGCCCCCATTGTCCAATATTCCCCACTGCTGCCTCCCGTAGGAGTCTGGGCCGTGTCTCAGTCCCAGTGTGGCTGATCGTCCTCTCAGACCAGCTACGGATCGTTGCCTTGGTAGGCCATTACCCCACCAACAAGCTAATCCGACGCAGGCTCATCTCATAGTGAAAGGCCCCGAAGGGTCCCCTTCTTTGCTCCGAAGAGATTATGCGGTATTAGCCCGAGTTTCCCCGAGTTGTCCCCCGCTACGAGGTAGATTCCTACGCGTTACTCACCCGTCCGCCACTCGCCGCCAGAGAGCAAGCTCTCCGCGCTGCCGTTCGACTTGCATGTGTTAAGCATGCCGCTAGCGTTCAATCTGAGCCAGAATCAAACTCTTCAATTAAATATAACGTATTGTCTTTTTTGCTAAAAAGACAAAAAAAGGCTCGACACAAAACGCTGCATTTCATGCAGGCTGTGAGTCGAAGTTATTGGTATCCAACTATCCACACAATGCCTACACAAACTGCTTTCTTTTGCTGCTAAATTTTTAAAGAGCACCTCCTCAAGGAAGGAAGGCCTATTCTACGTGGCCTAGCGCTAATGTCAACGCCGTTTTCGATTTTTTTTTTGCATTTCGCTTCATCCTGTCTTCAATCGCACTATTCACGTGTGAGTTTGTATCTTTAACTCATTGTCTTAGTTAAATTATCTTCACTTTGGCAAATCGACGCCTGCCAACCTGATATAAACTCGATGTACCGACTGCAATAGAAAGTTTCGGGTCACTGACTTTGGTACCATCAACTCGAACTGCACCTTGCCTGATCATGCGCATTGCTTCCGAGGTAGTTTGTACCAATCCGGCTCGCTGCAGAATATATCCGATACCCAGCTTCCCAGATTCAGCGCTAAGCTGCCGCTCCGGTAAATCAGAAGGGAGTTCGTGTTTACGAAAACGCTCAATGAAATTTTGCTGCGCTTGTTCTGCAGATCGTTGGTCATGAAAACGCGCCACTAATTCCTGAGACAACATAAATTTAATATCACGTGGATTTTTTCCAGCTTCAACTGAGCTATGGAGTGCTGCAATATCCTGTGTAGACTTAAAACTGAGCAATTCATAGTAACGCCACATCAATTGATCGGAAATTGACATGACCTTCCCAAACATATCGTCGGGTGACTCAGTAATTCCAATGTAATTACCCAGCGACTTAGACATTTTTTGAACTCCATCAAGCCCTTCCAACAGCGGCAAGGTCATGACACATTGTGGCTGTTGTCGATAATGCTTCTGCAGCTCACGCCCAACCAGTAAATTAAACTTCTGATCAGAGCCACCCAACTCCACATCTGCCTTTAATGCCACAGAATCGTAACCCTGCACCAACGGATAGAGAAATTCATGAATAGCAATAGGCTGTTGTGCTGCATAACGTTTGCTAAAATCATCACGCTCCAACATGCGCGCCACCGTACTCTGCGCAGCAAGACGAATAAAATCTACTGCACTTAATTGATCCATCCACTCTGAATTAAAACGAATTAAGGTGCGTTCAGGATCCAAAATTTTGAATGCTTGGCGCTCGTAGGTTTTTGTATTGGCAACTATCTCTTCTCTACTAAGCGGCTTACGGGTAACATTTTTTCCAGTTGGGTCGCCAATCATCGCAGTGAAATCCCCAATCAAAAATATGATGGTATGCCCCATTTCCTGAAATTGTCGCATCTTATTCAAAATAACTGTGTGGCCCAAATGTATGTCTGGTGCGGTTGGATCAAAACCGGCCTTAATGCGCATAGGTCGCTGCATACTCATTCGTGCTGCTAAATCTTGTTCGACGATAATATCGATTGCTCCACGAGCGATCTCTTTCATATTTGCCTCTTCATCTAACATTCATCTCTCTATAAAGATATGTTACATGCTATCATGGTTAAGTAATCGGTTCACCGCTAAGGGTTCTCTCATGCAAACAGGGAAGGCTAATTTGAAGCCAATAGTTTTTTTATTACTGTCCATCTGCGGAGTGATATTCCTTGGCTTCCATAGTTGGAAGGCACCTAAACAACATCACGATCTGACTGTTAAATTGCTACCTCAATCCAAACGGCTACAAAACCCTGTTAACGATGTTACTGCTCAGCAAGTTGTATCTCATAAAGTGGATATCTCAACTTGGCATAATGTCGTGGTGTCTTCTGGTGATAGTTTAGCGGCTATCTTTAAACGAGAAAAACTCAGCTACAGCGACCTACAACAAGTGATGGCAAGCGCAGAATCATTAAGAAAAATACATCCCCATGAAGTCATTCGGTTACAGGCAAACAACCAGCACGAACTACGAGCACTACAATATTTTACGTCAGCTACTCAGCACGTGACACTCACACGCGAAGGCAATCAATTTGTGAAAAAAACATCTAACTTACCAATCACCACTAAGATTTCTTGCAGAACAACTACTGTTCGACAGTCGCTATATCATGATGCAAAACAATCAGGATTCACCAACCGCATGTTGGCACAGCTGCAACAGCTATTTGGTGGTAAAATAAATTTTTCTCGTGACATTCAAGAGGGTGACCGTTTCAATATACTTTATAGGAATTTTTTTGTTAATGGTAAAAAAGTTCGCAACGGGCACATAGTGGCTGCAGAGCTAATGCATCGAGGAAAAATCTACCAGGTAATACATTACACCTATCCTGTTAACCATAGCGGTTATTATACCCCTGATGGAAAAGGGATAGAAACGCGTTTTTTGAATAGCCCACTTCACTACAAGAGAATCAGTAGTGGCTTTAGTTATCATCGTCTTGATCCGATACTTCACAAAGTTCGACCACATTTGGGAGTAGATTATGCTGCCAAAGTGGGTACACCCATCCACTCGATTGGCGATGGTCGTATAGTGTTCATCGGGAGAAATGGCGGATACGGTAAAGCAATTAAAATTCGTTATGGTAGACATTATGTGGCACTTTATGGACACATGTGGCACTTTGCTCACCTAAAGCTATCCCAGCGTGTTCACAAAGGACAAATTATCGGCTATGTCGGTAAAACGGGTTGGGCAACAGGTCCACATTTACACTTCGGATTTTATGTTGATGGCATTCCACGCAACTGGCTTATTTATAAAAAACCCACTATAAAGGCGATACCTAGCAGGTATAAAAAAGGTTTCTTAGCCACCACAAAACGACTTTTTCAACAATTACATATTCATCAAACTACGGAATTGGCGACTAATAATTCTGCAAATGGGAAAGATGAAGACCGTTGATTGCAAAAAATATATTGGCCTGATGTCTGGCACCAGCATGGATGGCATAGATACTGTCATTGCTGAATTCAACCCGTTAAAACTCATTGCAACTCACTACACACCGATTCCGAATTCACTCAAAACAGAAATCTTGCACTTATGTCGCCCTGGTAACGATAAAATCCATCGCATGGGAAATATTGATACGCGGTTGGGCATTTTATTCGCCGAATCCTGTAAGAATATCTTACAAAAAAGCGGGGTTTCTACCGATGAAATTGTAGCGATCGGCAGCCATGGTCAAACCATACGTCACATACCCAATGAAAAACACGCGTTTACAATGCAAATTGGAGACCCTAATCGTATTGCAGCACTGACAGGCATCACCACCGTCGCAGATTTTCGCCGTCGAGATATGGCACTGGGAGGGCAAGGTGCTCCACTCACTCCGGCATTTCATCATCACTTTTTTAGTACCAAAACTGAACATCGCTGGATAGTAAATATCGGCGGCATCGCGAATATTACTCTATTGTCACCGCAGCAAAATCAACCGGCTGTAGGATTTGATACCGGACCTGGAAACACACTATTGGACGCTTGGTGCCAGTTACACTTGAATAAACCTTTTGATGCAAAAGGCGACTGGGCGGCATCCGGGAAAATTGACCAACCATTACTCGGTAAATTGCTAGCTGATCCTTATTTTCACCAGGCACCACCTAAAAGTACCGGACGGGAATATTTTAATTTATCGTGGCTAAAAAAGCAGTTACAGGGGAAAGAAAGGCCCGCTGATATACAAGCGACATTACTCGAACTCACGGCACGAACCATCTTAGAGAGTATGAAAATATCACTAGACTATAAGAATATTGTTTTAATCTGCGGTGGTGGTGCACGCAACAAGGCGTTGATGAATCGATTGCATCAGCTTTGTGCCCCAGCGGAGGTCACTGACACTGCCAGATTTGGCATCCATCCTGACTGGATTGAGGCGACATGTTTTGCCTGGTTTGCACACCAAACACTACAACGACAACCAATAAATCTAACCACTGTAACTGGAAGTAAACATGCGACTATTTTAGGTGGCGTTTATTTTGCCTAAACGCTTTGGTCAGAAATCTTGCAAACAAGGTATTACACCGAGAATATTAATGCCTTGTATGGTCGGACTCGGCAAACAAATATCACGCAAGTAGTCCCAAAAAGGTACTTCAATAACGCGTCTTCGCTGCTCACAAGCATAATACAACAAGTGGTATTTCTTCTTCTTAAATAGGAAACCCATATGCGAAATATTGACATTTGTTCCGATTTTTTCGCGCAAATTCCAATTAGGGCGCACAATTTGAACGATTGAGCCACAAGGCACAGCGTCTAACAACGTTGGATCGGACTTATAACATTCGAACATTTCTGGTAACGGTAAATACGGTATGCAACTCTGAACTACGAGTTGAGATTTAGCAAATGAATGCATCTGACGCAATAACATGTTTTCTTTCGCGGAAGATACTTCCTGAATTAACCGAATGTCTTCAAATCGACGATGGCGAAACCAATTCGGTCGATCAATCATTGTCCTTGCAACGCGTGAGGCACCTTTTGTGAGTTGTATTTTAAGCTTATTTGTCAAGTTAAACAGCAATCCTTTCTTTAAATTTTCAGTATTCCAATCCACACAAGTAAAATGAAAGCGATTTGCGTAACAAGGAATGGATTGAAAATAATTCAAATTAAAAATGACTTGACGAAATTCATAAAGGTCTTTTGACAACGCAACGGCTAGTATTGTATTAATAAGGCTAGTCGAATCAAACACATCAGTCCTGAAAATTGGGTTTTGATCAAAATGTCCTGCGACACCCTCTCCGCAAACATCATGTTGATAAGGTCGATTTAAGAAATATCGTGAAGCCAAGAAAATCCGCTCCGTGACATCGTTAAACTTAGGTGAAATTTCTTGTAATACTTCACTGATAAATTCATTATACTCGGACTGACTATATTGAGGAATAATTTGAATTTGTTGTTCGTTCATCGTTTGTAATCTTAAAATATATTGTTGAGAATATTCCATGCGCTATGATTGCAAAACACTACTGGCCACTTTCGTAAACTTTTCTCTTCCCATCTTAGCAGCTATAAACAGTATACCAACTGATGAGATGGGTGAGGCGAGTTTTAAAAAAATTTTTCATACTAACAGTCCACCTGCATTACCAATCTTGAACGGAATTATATGTGGGAGTATTACTTTTTGCTTCTCTTATCAATTACTGCAAAAAGAAATCTACAATTTCCCACGGCAATGGTCTTTAGCAGACACTGCAGGCAAGTCGGTGATTACCGTAATCTCACTCTTTTGCTTGTCAATTTCTGGAATTTTGAACAGTTATTTTATGATTGGCCATCCCATCATGAAAATAATTGCTTTTGTTGTGCCTGCATTTTCATTAAAAGCTATTGTCACTCCTTGGTTTTTCTACACATCGCTAATTGTTCGTTCGCAATACAATGAAAAAATTTATAACCCTGCGTTGACTGCATGTCAACTACTTGATGTACTCAAAAATAATCTTCTCTATAATACACAAATTAGCTATGATAAAATAAAAAATTCTCTGGAGAAAATCAGAGAAGCCCCCACAGAACAAGAACAACGCCTAAAACGTTATTTAGAAGCTGTTACTGACATCACATCAAAAAGAGAATTCGTTATATCAAGCATTGCTAGACGATATCACTCACAACCAAGAAAAGCACACCTTCTTTCACTACTATCGTTTTTGACATTCTGTGCATTTTCAAGCTATGCAATTTTCAGCTTATTCTATCAGTTAGCGCCGAAAGCTGGGGAATGCGTGTTCAGTTCAGGATTTCAACATTACGATGTAGGTGACAATATTTTTTGTCCTCACAAATCAGACCTTGCCGGAACCATTGGATTTTATCTCGGCCATATTAACAATATCTGTTATCAGAATATCACCGTTATTTTTCCAATGCTTCAACTGAGGGATATCGTATGGACAGCCTACAAAAATAAGATAGAAACGAGAATCGTTGTAATAGGAATAATCGCAGTTGTATTTACACTATTACGATCTTTTTTGACACTTTATTTGAGCATGAAAAATAATAATTTCAGCAAATCACTTTACATCACTTTGGTATACAGTTGTTACAACTTTCTCTCATTAACTATTTACGGCCCACAAACATTGCGTACTTTTTATAAGCAACTCATGGCTATAAAAACTGAGATTACTAACATTTGTAAGCGCACTAACGACCATCAACTTTTACCCACGAACGTTGATGATACACCAGTAGAGGTTGTTGGCGCAGTACTAGCAACTATTGATGAAATGAAACAATTTTGTTTATTCAAGCCAACTCAGGTGCCAGAATTCCAGCAACTCACACAAGCGAGCGAGGAAGGAAACTCGGAAAGAGACTTTAAACTCACTGAGTATCGATAAAAAACACTGATCGACAATATTACAAGCTGCTTCTATAATGTTGCTATGATAGAAATAAGAAACGTTAGCAAGACATTTAACGGTGAAAAACACCCTGCAGTAAAAAATGTCTCCATCACAGCAAATGACGGTGAATTACTGGTTTTTTTAGGTTCCTCAGGTAGCGGCAAAACAACATTGCTTAAGATGATCAATCGACTTATTACGCCATCCAGTGGAGATATTATTATTGATAGCAGAAATGTAAAAAAGATAAAACTGACCACGCAACGCCGTCAAATTGGCTATGTATTCCAACAAATCGGTCTCTTTCCGCACATGACTGTTCAAAAAAACATCACCATTTTATTAAAGTTGCTGGGGCAACCACAAACACAGCGAATAAAGCGTGCCAACAAACTGCTGGAGCTGGTAAAATTGGACCCTAAAAAATATGGCTCTCGTTATCCTGATGAACTTTCTGGCGGCCAACAGCAGCGTGTCGGTGTGGCTCGGGCGCTGGCTGCAGACCCAAAATATTTGCTCATGGATGAACCTTTTGGTGCGCTAGACGCTATGACACGAAACTCACTACAAGATCAAATTATTCAGCTGATTCAGCAATTGCAAAAAACTATTATTTTTGTCACGCATGATATCTTTGAAGCATTTCGTTTAGCCGACAGAATTGCCATCATGCACTTGGGAGTGCTGGAACAAGTTGGTACGAAAGAAGAAATCATTAAAGACCCAAGAACACCATTTGTTGCAGAGTTAATTGCCCAACCTAAACAACAAATTGAGGACTTAGCGAAAGCAGATGAATGAATCGCTCTGGAAATTTTTAAGTATCAATGCCTCAGACTTTGGCATCAAATTATTACAACATATTTTTTACTCATTATTAGCAACAATTATTGCAGTAGCCATTGGCGTTCCGCTAGGCATACTAATTGTGAACAAAATACGACTTAAAAACGCTGTTTTAACTGTTACCAGCTTATTTCAAACAATTCCTAGCCTCGCATTATTGGCTTTTCTAATTCCATTTGTCGGAATTGGATTTAGCCCTACCATAATCACCTTGACCGTTTACGCTCTACTACCAATAGTTCGCAATACTTATACTGGCTTGATAGGTGTTCCACCAGAAAGTATCGAGGCAGCTAAAGCAATGGGATTTAAAAAATGGCAGCGTATCCATCTTGTTGAAATACCACTTGCAATGCCAACAATCATGGCAGGAATTCGCACTTCAATGGCAATGACTATTGGCATCACAACTATTGCTGCTTTTATTGGTGCCGGCGGACTTGGTGATTTTATTACACAAGGGTTAGCACTGGACAGCACGTGGTTAATATTACTGGGGGCTATTCCTACAGCTATTTTAGCTCTCGCCCTGGATTTTGCTATTGCTAATATTGAAACATTACTAAATCATCGTAATCGCAAAAAAATGAAATATAAAAAAATACGTCTTAGTGCTGTACTTATTTTTATGTTAATTATTTTATACTTTATATTTCATGCACTCATTCTGCCATTATTTTCAAAAAAAACAGCAACAATCGTTATTGGAAGCAAAAATTTTACAGAGCAATATATTTTAAGTGAAATTATGGCACAACTGATCGAAGCAAAAACCCAGTTACATGTAAAACGCGATTTTAATTTAGGATCAACGACGATTGTTCAAAATGCATTGATCAAAGGACAAGTTGACCTATATGCAGAATATACTGGTACAGCTTATCTGAGCGTATTGAAATATAAAAAACTTATCTCCGCACAACAAACCTATCAAATTGTAAAACGCGAATATCAGAAACGTTTTAATTTAACTTGGTTACAACCGTTTGGTTTTGAGAACTCAGAATCAATCGGACTATTACAACCAGTAGCGGATAAATGGCATTTAAATACTTTAAGTGATTTATCTTCAGTAGCAAACCAGATTATTTTGGGCGTACCTCCTGAATTTTTAAAACGTCCCGATGGGCTACGTGGTCTGGAAAAAGTCTATGGCTTTAATTTCAAAAAGATCATACAAATTGAGCCAAATCTGCTGTATTTAGCACTTACCAATAACTCAGTTGATGCAATAGAAGTGTTTACAACTGATGGGCGCATTTCGGAATATCATCTCAAGGTTTTAAAAGATAATAAACATTTTTACCCACCTTATGACGCCGCTCCGGTAATCCGGATCGCTTTTTTAGAGCACCATCCACAAGTGAGAAAAGTTCTCAATTTATTACACAACTTGATTAGTCAGAAAACCATGCAACAACTTAATAATGCTGTTGATGTCAAACACGAAACACCAAGGCAAGTAGCTCACCAATTTTTAGTAAAACAAGATTTACTTTAACAAGTTCAACTCCACTTCATATTTCCTAAATAAAATTCTAAACTACTGACCATTAAAAATGGCTAAAAAATAGGCGCTGATTTTGCTAGGATAATGTGGCCCTGATAAAATAACAGAAAAAAATTAGATTATGTAAAATCGGCGTAATCAATAATGAGAGGTGCATGATCGGAAAAACGCTGCTCTTTATAAATCAAAGCTTTTTTAACGTGTTTTTTAAGTTCTGGGGTCACGATTTGGTAATCGATACGCCAACCAACATTTTTAGCCCACGCTTGGCCACGGTTCGACCACCAAGTATATTCTTCCGCTTGTTGATTAACAACACGAAACGCATCTACAAACCCTTCCCCCGTAAATAAGCTGTCGAGCCAGGCACGCTCTTCAGGCAAACATCCGGAATTTTTTTGATTACTTTTGAAGTTTTTAATATCAATTTCTTTGTGTACGATGTTCCAATCACCACAAATAATCGTTGAGTGGTTTTTTTGGCGCATTTCTTTTAAAATTCTGAGATAGCGTTTCATAAAATCGAATTTGATCGCTTGACGCGCCTCACCACTGCTACCCGAGGGCATGTACAACGAAACCACCGTTAAATCACCCCAGTCAGCTTGAATATAGCGACCCTCTCTATCTGCGTGATCCCAACCAAGTACGTTAATCACTCTATCGGGCTGTTTTTTACTATAAATCGCCACACCACTATAGCCTTTTTTTTCTGCATCATGATAAAAACAATGATATCCTTTGGGATGAAACTGTTTGTGATTGGTTATTTCAAGGCTCGCTTTGGTTTCTTGAAGACATACAATATCTGCCTTTTGTTGTTGCAACCATTCAAAAAAACCTTTTCGGCTCGCAGCGCGAATGCCATTCACATTTAACGTAATTATTCGCATTTGTGTTTCCCATGGGTAACTTGTAGACTGTACGCACTTGATTATAAGCAGTTTGAGCCATGTTACAAGATAAAGAAATAGCAGATATCTTACTAAAGATCAAAGCAGTCAATCTTAATATTAAACAACCATTTACCTATTCTTCTGGTATTATCTCACCAATTTATACCGACAATCGGCTGATTATTTCATTCCCTGAGCATCGCGAGCGGATTATTGCAGCATTTCTGAAATGCATTCGACAACACTCGATTAAATTTGACATAATCGCTGGCGCAGCCACAGGTGGCATCCCTTGGGCAGCATGGCTGGCGGAACATCTCAAGCGCCCGATGATTTATGTTCGTAATAATAAAAAGTCCCACGGGCGTCAAAATGTCATTGAGGGTCATTTTGAGAGCGGTGACACGGTACTTATTATTGAAGATTTAATCAGCACTGGAAAAAGCGCCATTAGTGTCGCCGAAGCACTCCGTAACCACGGTGCCACGGCCCAACAATGCTTATCAATATTTTCCTATGAATTTCCAAATACCCAAAAAAGCTTTGCAGCTAAGAGATTAGACTATTTTTCATTATGCGATTTTAATGTTTTAATTCAACAAGCTACAGATTTAGGCATTATTTCAAATGAAGAAAAACTTGATGCACTACAGTGGAATAAGTCACCGGAAAACTGGCACCGATAGAATAGCATTCACCACGTGGCAAACTCTAATACGGCAACTGGGCTGTTGGATCTATTTTCAGGATTTGTTCGCTAAAGACGTTCTTTATATACGATAATTGGGCCTCAGTGTCTGCCTCAAAGCGTAAAATAAGATAAGGCGAAGTATTTGAAGGACGAATCAAGCCCCAACAATGCTCATATTCCACCCGCAATCCATCTATTGTAACAATTTTGGCATCACCAAAATCTGCTTCGCGAGCAAATTCATCCATAAACTCTTTTTTACGCTCTTCTACCATTGGCAATTTTAATTCAGGAGTATTATAACTATTGGGCAATGCCGCAAAGAAATTACTAGCTGGCTGCGCTTGTTCTGACAAAATTTTTATAAGCCGAGCTGCTACGTAAATACCATCATCAAACCCAAACCAACCATCTTTAAAGAAAATATGGCCACTCATTTCACCTGCCAAAGGCGCACTGCTTTCATGGAGTTTTGCTTTAATTACTGAGTGGCCAGTACGCCACATCACCGGTTTCCCGCCGTATTGTTTGATAATACGTGGTAATTGGCGCGTGCATTTAACATCAAAAATAATTTCCGCACCAGGATGCTTCGCTAACACGTCGATTGCGTAAGCCATTAATTGACGATCTGGCCAAATGATTTCACCTTGATCGGTAACGATTCCCAAACGATCAGCATCACCGTCAAATGCCACGCCACAATCTGCAACATGATTTTTAACGGCAGCAATAATATCATTTAAATTTTCAGGAACAGTGGGATCAGGATGGTGATTTGGAAAATGCCCATCGACTTCACAAAACAATTCAATCACTTCACAACCGAGAGCGCGGAACAATTTTGGTGCAATTTCACCAGCAATACCATTGCCACAATCCACTACGACTTTCAATGGCTTGGCTAGTTGAATATAGTCTTCGATATATTGTAAATAATCACTCACGACATCAAGCTGCTGCAAATTTCCTTTACCAGACACAAAATTCTGTTCCAGGATACGGTGTTTAACTTTCTGGACACCTTCAGAAGCTAGTGTTTGATCATTAATAACAATTTTGAAACCATTATGGGAACCTGGGTTGTGGCTTCCAGTTACCATGATGCCGGAATTTGCATCCAGTCGTTTAGTTGCAAAATAAACTAAAGGAGTCGGGACAGGCCCCAAATTCAATACTTCAATACCACAATCAAGCAAACCTTGAATAAGTGCCTGTGACAATTTAGGGCTAGAAATACGACCGTCTCTTCCAACAATTATCTGATGCTGATCAATATCATACACCATGCTCCCAACAGCGCGCCCTATGGCGTAGGCCAAATCTGTAGTTAAACTTTCAGGAGCCACGAGACCTCGAATATCGTAAGCCCGAAATAATCCATTTGGAATAGTGTTGGGTATACAATAGTTATTACTGTGTTCCAGAGCTACCAAAACCCCTTTCTCCTCTTGCAGTAACGACAAACTCATCCACTACATCAAATTGTGCTCTTAGCACTGGCACGACTACTAATTGTGCAATTCTCTCACCGGGTTGTATCGTATAAGTCTGATTACCACGATTCCAGCATGACACCATTAGCGGCCCTTGATAATCGGAGTCAATCAATCCTACTAAATTCCCTAATACAATACCGTGTTTATGGCCTAAACCGGAGCGCGGCAAAATGGTAGCCGCAACGTTAGCGTCTTGTAAATAAATCGCTATTCCGGTATCGATGAGGTGAGTTTGCCCCGGAACAATATCTAAAGGCACATCCAGACAAGCGCGTAGGTCCAAGCCTGCAGAACCTGATGTTGCATATTCAGGCAATGGTATCGAATCACCCAAACGTTTATCTAAAATTTTAAGTTGCACGACGTGCATAGCACGCTCTCCATAAAAGTCTTAAGGCTACCACGGTATTGCCGATCTCTACAATTGCTCTAAACTCATCGCATGACAATTTTAGATTGGCCCACTACTGAACGCCCACGAGAGAAGCTACTCAATCGTGGTGTCGAAGCATTATCCGAAGCGGAACTTATCGCGGTAATTATTCAAAATGGTACCCGCGGCAAGAATGCAGTTGTTTTAGCACGTGAATGGTTATCTCATTATGGCAGCCTCAGCGCCTTGTTGCATGCAGAGCCCAATGATCAGCCGCGCCCTGCAGGGTTGGGACCCGCTACTTGGTGCCAAATAAAAGCTGCTGCAGAACTCTATCGCCGCAGCTTGCAAGAGTCACTCATGCAACACGAGACAATTAACGATGCCGATTCTGCAAGGCAGTTTCTTATTGCACAGCTTGGGCACCTGAAACAAGAGGTATTCGCAGTATTGTTTCTCAACAATCAACACCAAGTGATCAAATTTGAAAAACTATTTTTCGGTACCGTCAATCAATCCGCGGTGTATCCTGCTGAGGTGATGAAGCGAGCACTGGCACTCCATGCCAGTGCAATCATCATGGTGCATAACCACCCTTCGGGTAATTTATTGCCAAGCATCGCTGACAAGCAGATTACATACCGTTTGCGCGAATGCCTTGATTTAGTTGATATTTCATTATTAGATCATATTATTGTCGGTGGGAAACACAGCTTTTCATTTACCGAAAGCGGATTACTGTTGCGCTAAGTTGGGGTTTTTGGTATAAAACCAAGCCTTACACGAATTTTTCGGAGTAGTTCCATGGCTAGAATGTGCCAAGTTACCGGGAAACGACCACAAACTGGCAATAACGTTTCTCATGCAAACAACAAAACTCGACGTCGCTTCCTTCCTAACTTAAGAAAGCGTCGCTTTTGGGTTGAAACTGAACAACGTTTCGTCACACTGACTGTTTCCTCCCATGGAATGCGAATCATTGACAAAATTGGTATTGATGCTGTGCTAGCTGATATTCGCAAACGAGATCAATCATAAAGAGGTTTAACTGATGGCAAGCAAAGGCCCACGCGAAAAAATTATGATGCAGTCCACCGGCAAACGCAAAGACGGTAAACCCACCAAATACTCAAAAACAACCATAAAAAATAAACGTAATACACCCGATAAGCTAGAATTGGTGATGTTTGATCCAGTAGCCTATAACGAAAAAACTGGACGATGTGGTATGCGGATTGCTTTTAAAGAAAAGAAAGTTCCGAAGTAGATATTTTGTTTCATAGATGGAAATTTTATTCTGATTCGGTTAACTTCTGATATTTTTTGAGCAACGCTTCCTCAGATTCGTAGAAAGCAAGCGGGATACAATCTACTGGACACACTTCACGACACTGTGGTTGATTAAAGTGTCCCACACATTCAGTACAACGGTTGGGATCAATCTCATAGATTTCATCACCCATACTAATAGCATCATTAGGACACTCTGGTTCACAAACATCACAGTTAATACATTCTTCGGTAATTTTTAAAGCCATAATTATTTCTAATTGATAGGGTACTTTAACACTTGCGCCACAGGCTCAGGCACCAAACTGGTAACATCACCGCCTAAGGTGACGATTTCACGGATCAAAGTGCCGGATAAATAGCTATAGCCTTCCTTTGCTGGAAGCAATAAAGTTTCTAAATCGTTACACAAATAGCGATTAGCATTTGCCATTTGAAATTCGTAATCAAAATCAGACACCGCGCGCACTCCACGGAGAATGATTTTTGCGTCATGTCGCTGAGCAAAATCAACCAACAACCCTTCCAAAGCTAGGACTAAGACGCTCGCTTGCAGTTTGAATACCGCCTTTGCCATTTCAACACGTTTTTCCCAGCTAAAAGCCACTTGTTTGCGGCTGGAAGGCGCAACTGCGACAATCACCCGATCAAAAATGGCCAAACCTCGCTCAACGATATCAACATGCCCGTTAGTCAACGGATCAAAGGTTCCTGGATAAATAGCAACAGCGGCCATTGTGACGTCTCACTCTAAATCAAACGTTTAATTCCACGATCGGGACATCGTTCTTTTAATGTCAAGATAGACTGACCATCTGGTAAAATCAAGTCCTTGGCAATTTCAGCCAATGGCAAAATTACAAAGTCACGCTCATAAATACCGGGATGTGGGACCTTCAACGCATCATTCACAGTCAGTTGGCCATACAACAGTAAATCTAAATCCAAATTTCGGGGCTGCCAACGCTGCCCATCACGTGTGCGACCATGTCGCGCTTCAATTATATGTAATTGTTGCATCAAGCAATGTGGTTTAAGTGTGGTTTTAATCGCCACAACAGCGTTGATGTAGTCAGGTTGTTGCTGCAAACCCAGAGGCGCACTACGATACAAACTAGAAACACACAATAACGTCGAGCTTGACAACTGACGCAATTCGGCAATAGCATTCGAAACTTGACTCTGGGGATCATTTAAGTTGGATCCTAAACCGATATAAGCGATCGTCATGATGATTTATTCATTAGTTGTTTGCGTAGTTGTTGGCGCTTTTTGTCACTACCATCACGGTAAGCACGCCACCAATTTACCAGTTCATCCAGTGGCTCTCCCGCTTTTGCACGTAACTCTAAAAAGTCAAATGCAGCGCGAAAATAACGCTGTTGATAGATATGTTCAATCCGTCTTGGACGCCTACGTTCGAGGTGATATTGCAATATCCACACCGAGCGCATCATAATCTTAAGTCGGCGCGGAATTGCCAACATAGTGTATTCGGTATCAAACGTACGCATTACTGCCGAATGCAGTGCTTGATAAAAACGCTTATGTTCCTGGTAATGCTGCCGAGTCAATACCTTAATCACCGGCCAGGAGAAAATTGCCATTAAAAATCCTGGATTTAATGGCAACCCGACATCATAGCGCTCATCCGTGGCTTGCAGTGCAAATTCGAACAGTCGCTGATAATAAAGAGCCTCTCGATCAGGCACCAGACACAATGCTGGAAATAGTGTCTTCAGATACCCCGTTTCAACCAACTTTTGAAATGAATTGAGTGCATGACCTTTAAAAAACAATTTCAACATTTCATTAAAAAGCCGTGCTGGTGCGATATGACTCATCAAATGTTGCAAACCCAACAAGATTTTTTCAGTCGCTGCTTCTATTCGAAAATTTAATTTAGCTGCCAATCGAATCGCACGCAATAACCGTACTGGATCTTCGTGAAAACGTTGCGTAGGATCACCAATCATCCGAATCACACCATCATGAATATCTTTGAGTCCATTAGTGTAATCAATTAGCGAAAAATTTTTTATGTCATAGTAAAGGGCGTTGATAGTAAAATCGCGTCGCCACGCATCCTCTTCAATAGTGCCGTAAGTATTGTCTTCCACTGTTAATGGCACGGCAACTTCATAATCGGCTTTAGGGTTATTTTCTAAACCAGCGCGAAATGTGGAAACTTCAATAATTTCATGCGGATAAAACACATGCACCAAACGAAAACGCCGTCCAATTAAACGACTATTACGGAAAATTTGATGGATTTCTTCTGGATGTGCATTAGTGGCAACGTCAAAATCCTTGGGATGGAGCCCGAGTAAAACATCGCGTACTCCGCCACCCACCAGATAAGCATTGTAACCGGAGCGATTTAAGCGATATAAAACTTTCAATGCACTATCACTGATATTTTGACGTGATAAGCGGTGTTTGGAGCGCGGTATAATTTGCGGATGATTTTTTTTGTACTTAGACCTTAGCGTTTGTTGTATCCCACGCCAATAACGTCTTTTAAACATACGATCCCACCATGGATTGACCCCTCACTGATAATTATTGATCATACATATTATGCCATCTGATACAATTACGTCTAGTCATAGGGAATTGGTCAACCTAATATCCTACAAAGCAAACAAAAGATGAGGTATGATGACAATCTATTTTTATTAACGGACGACAGCATGAGTGATTGCAGACCGCCTTATTTCCAAAACTCTTTTAAGCGCGTCATCCAATTTGAACTCAATGAGTTATCTACCGCTGCAATAATGCACGACATCAAGCAAAAAAAACTAAATAATTTCAAAAAAATACTTGAAGAGTGGTGTTGCCTGGAAACCACCAGTGAACAAAAATATCAGCATTTAGAGCCTTGGATACAATGGATCTCCGCCCATACTGGCAAAACCTTCGCAGAACACCAAATTTTTCACCTCAGCGAATCTGCTCGCTTACAACACCCTCAAATCTGGGAAACTCTCAGTCAGTTTGGCCTCGACTCTTGTATTGTGGGAAGCATGAATGCGCATCGCGGTGGTAGTCAAGGTGGTTTCTTTTTCCCGGACCCCTGGTCAAAAGATGGTGAAACTCATCCAGAATCAATACAACCGCTGTGGAACTTAATCAGTAGTAAAGTAAAAACCCATGCTACAGCGCCACTCACTAAACGCGATTTATGGAAGGGTTTTTTGTTATGCCAGCAATTCAAACTGCCACTGTCGTTATACACCACAATTTTCAAACAATTGGTAACGCAAAAATTATTCCCACTTAAAAAATGGAGAATGCCCGCCATTTTTGATTGGTTTCTAACAGAGATTTTTCGTTACCTTCTGAAAGCAGATCAGTGTCGATATTACACATTATTTTTAAATGCCTGTGCACACTACCAACATCACTATTGGCGTCATTTTCAAAAAGAACTATTTGATTCGAGCATTAATTCCCCAGATTGCGGCAAACATGACAATCCACTCAGCTATGGCTTGCGACAGCACGATAAAGTGGTGCAACTAGCAATCGAATATGCCAAAAATCCTGAAAACTTAGTTATTATTGCTACCGGCCTCTCACAAGTCCCGTATACCATAGCAGAATCACAGGGTGGTGAAAATTATTACCGATTATTGCATCACCAACGATTATTAACACAGTTGGACTTGGCTGACTGCCGAGCTCTTCCATTAATGAGCCGAGATTGGCAGGTAGTCGCAGATAATAAAAAAGCCTTAGATCGTGCTAAAGAAGCCCTGGCGCACTTAAAAATTATGGGCAAAAATTTATTTCGCATTGAAAAAAATACCGATAACAGCTTGTTTATCGAAACTGCAGTAACACAACATATCAACCCTGATGAAAGTATTATTTTTAAGAACAACCATGACTTGGGTGCATTTAAAAAATTTTTTCGAAAAACGGCTATTAAATCTGGTCACCATTGTGGTAGAGGATCGCTATGGCTATCTCAAGCTCCAAAAAATATCAATAACACTGAGAGCCTACCGATCACACAATTATATTCTCTAACGTTAAACGCGCTTGTTGGTCAGCAACAGGTAGGGAACAGATAATCTCATTATGATAAAAAAATAACTAAATCGTAAAATATGCAGAACCGAAACCTAACAGTAAGACAACTCGGAAAAAACACCACACTGATTTTTGTACTATTACTAATGACCCTAACACAAGCAGGGATTGTGATGTACATCCCCTCATTCGTTAAAATCGCTGAAAATTTACACATTTCTCAGACGCTAGTGAAAACTACACTGATCGCGCATTTGCTTGGCTATGGCGTATCACAATTGATCGTTGGCCCTCTCACCGATTCTATTCCTCGCAAAAAATTGTTAGTCACATCATTAAGTTTATTTGCGTTCAGTTGCTTATGGAGTTTTTTCTCAACTAGCTATATTTCACTGTTATTGTCGAGAACACTTGAAGGCTTAGGTTCGGGGGGTTGTATTGTGCAATCTCGTGCACTATTACGAATCATCTACAACGATAAACAATATATCAAAGTGGCTTCTATAATAACTATTGGTAGCGCGATCGGTTTTACGATTACCCCACTAATTTCTGGACAGCTGTTAGAATTTTATTCTTGGCACGCACAGTTTCTACTGCTGTTTTGTGCAAGTCTGATTATTTTAGGGATTGTTTATGTCCGTATCCCTGATTCATTTCCAACTCTTAGGCAACACAGTACCTTACACCAAGTTATAGCACGCACTACTTGGGTATATGGCTATGCAATTAAAAATCGACATTTTATTTGTTATTTGATTATGGCAAGTATGGTTTACGGTATCGTTGTCGCTTACGCTACCATAACACCCTCTCTATTTGAGCGTGCCATTCACATTAGCTCTTACCATTATGGTTGGATTACAGCCATGATAGGCATTGCCTACTTCATTGGTGCTGTCATCAATTTCCATTTTGTCTCCAAAACCAGCACTCACACAATGATACTGCTTGGAATCATTGTGATTATTGTGAGTGGCATAGTGACGCTTTTGGGCTACGTCGTCTGGAAAAACACACTAACGGATATTATTTTTATTCCATTATCGTTTGCATTTTTAGGTCATGCATTAGTTTGGCCCAATTGCATGGCGGGTGCATTGAAGAATTACTTAGCCTCTGCGGGTGCAACAGCCGCTGGTTACTTCAGTTTTTGCGAGGTAGTATTTTCAGTGATTATTTCCACAAGTGTCGCTGGGAAACCCGACATCAACCAAATTTTTCTGGGTATAGTTATTACCGCTCTTGGAATTATCGCGTCGGCAACCTACTTAATCTGGCGTACATTGGAAAGACATACCACAAACTGACAATTCTATTTTGTGTTCAGATTTGGATCAATCCACCGCTAAAACTCAAAGTGATACGTTACTCCACCGAGTATACCATAAATAGATGGAACTATTGTGCTCGTGTCATATGAGGCTGAGCCATCACCCACAACGTAACTGTAAATCACATTAAAACCTAAATTAAAATCAAACATGTATTCAAATCC
>CAWUIH010000028.1:0-19730 GCA_963922495.1 uncultured Coxiellaceae bacterium
TTGTGAAACTTTATAAGTGGTATCTTGTGAATCACCGCCACCGTTGTACATGAAATAGCCGATATTGTGTGCTTTGAACACCTCAATCAAACGTTCATATTGTTCTCGGTGTTGTTTCAAGTCTTTCAGCTTATAACGACAAGAACCGAATGCACTAGCTGGGGTATGTTTCAAGGCTGCGATTGTAGTATCTGATTCCAGGCTGGTATCGATTAGTTCTTCGTTTAATGCGCCTAAAATGCCATTTTTACCGGCAAGTACCTTCCCAACTTCGGGGCAATTACGTGCTGCTTCAATAACTCCACAGGCTGTAGCGTTGATGACAGCGGTTGCGCCTCCCGATTGCGCATAAAAGATATTCTTTTTGGTCATGATGTTAGTGCCTTAAATTGAGACCGTGAATTTATGCCATGTTATTGAGCGTATGTCAAAATGGGCTTTTTTTATAGTTTCATTTTTGTGGTACAATGCAAGTTAATCGCTTTTTTATGAATCAAGTGAAACAATTATGCCCTCTCTTAAACCAAAACCTGTCGCAGAGTCAGCAATTCATGACCAGACCTACAAAGTCTTTCCTAATGACTTGAATTCTAACGACACCGTATTTGGTGGGTTAGTGATGTCTATTCTCGACCGGGTGGCTTTGGTGGTGGCAGAACGCCATAGTGGGGCAACTTGTGTAACTGCGGCGGTCGATGCGATGCACTTTCTAGGTCCAGCCAAGCGAGGAGATATTTTACTGTTTCGCGCCTCAGTGAATCGTGCCTGGCGAACCTCGATGGAAATAGGTATCAAGGTTCTGGCTGAGCATTACCGAACTCGAGAATTGACACATATTATTTCTGCATACTTTACTTTCGTTGCAGTTGATCAAGATCGAAAGCCTATTGCTGTTCCGCAAGTGATTGCTGAGACTGCAATCGAAAAGCGTCGCTATGACGAAGCAGACATACGCCGTGAAAGGCGTAAGATTGACGCCCAAGAACGGCAAAAGCGTCGTGAGGCAATGTCAGAATAGATTCTTGTTGCTTTAACGCAATAGCTTACGTGCGATAGTCTAGTAATAATGCTGGTTGATTAATTACTGACTTAACACTTGCTATCTCAGTGACAAAATTGATTTTGTACGTTGCAGTCGCTAAAATCGAACACTTTATTCTTCGGGGCGTAGCGCAGCCTGGTAGCGCACTTGCATGGGGTGCAAGTGGTCGCAGGTTCAAATCCTGCCGTCCCGATTCATTAGTATCACGCTGCTTTGTGTGTTTTTTAAGTTTTCGCAATGAACTACCGCGGAGTAAGTTGAGAGGCGGGAAGTTCCAGACGTATTTGGACGCTGGATCTTATGACTTTACCTACTCAAAATCGTCAAAGTTAGATTTTCTCTCATCTACCACTTAATTGGATGGGGGTTACAATTGGAAAGAAGGGCATTGTAATAATTCTAGCAACCGTTTTAAGTTTTTTCTTGAAAAATATTTTTATGCTTGATTCTTCTGACAATAGTGCTAAATTATCTTAAAGTATCTTTATCGGTAGTAGTTGATGCATAAGCAGTTGTTACAAGTCCTTGCATGCCCACTTTGTAAAGGTAAATTAGTTTACAGCAAATCTCAGGAAGAGTTAATTTGTCGGTTTGATAAATTAGCTTACCCCATAGTTAAAAAAATACCAGTTATGTTGGTTGACAAAGCACGTGCTTTGACTGAGGAAGAAGTGTAATGGTAGATTTCCGCGTTATAATACCGGTGAGATATGATTCTCACGATTTTGCGGGAAAAGCATTGGCTAATATTAATGGCAAGCCAATGCTGCAATACGTTTACGAAAATGCTAAAGCAAGTGGTGCTGAAGACGTTTGTATCGCCACAGACGATAATCGTATTGCTCAAGTAGCCAGTGATTTTGGTGCCTATGTTTATATTACCGCTAATGATCATCGGTCAGGTACTGAAAGATTGGCGGAAACAGTGGTTGCATTGGGGTTAGAGGCAGATGAAATCGTAGTGTGTTTGCAAGCCGATCAGCCGTTACTGCCTCCTAAAATTATTAGACGCCTTGCAGAAAACCTGGATGCGCATCAAAATGTTAGAGTGGCTTCTGTCTGCGTTCCGATAGAAAATTCAGAAGAATTATTTAGTCCCGGCATTACTAAGGTGGTATTGAATCACCGTAATCATGCGCTGTACTTCAGTCGCGCGCCCATACCTTGGCAACGTCATGAATTTGAGAAAGAGCAAATTGCAGAATTGAACGGCAGTCATTATCGTCATATCGGAATTTATGCATATCGTGTCGGCTTTTTAGATGATTATATGTCTTGGGAACCTTGTAAGGCAGAGTGTACTGAGTCACTTGAGCAGCTGCGGATACTTTGGTATGGGGCGCGAATGCACATGTTGATCAGTGATATTGATTGCCCTTTGGGGGTTGAAACACAAGGTGATCTGGAACGAGTGCGCAGTCAAATGCTTGCCTAGATTTCATTGAATCTTTTATACATTATCGCATAATTTATGAATAGAACAATAATTTTTTGATCTCCCTTAAACATTCTTCGATTTGGCTCACGGAATAAGGTGTTACAAAAATAGTATCATCCCCTGCAATAGTGCCCATGATATATGATGTTTTCTTGGGTTGATCTAATAGGCGTGCGATGAGTGAGGCAGAGCCTGGGCTAGTATATACAACAATTAAGTATTCGTTGCAGCAAATATCGACAATTAATTCTGAGAGCGGTGTGGCTGTCGTCGCTGGTGGGGTTGGTTCCTTGTTGATGGCATAGATGACGTTTCCTTGAGAACCTTTTATTTTGGTGACGTTGAGCTTTACCAGCAGCCGTGACACTTTTGACTGATTAATGCGATAGCCACAATTTGCTAAGTGATGCACCAATTCTTGCTGGGTACAGATTTCTTCATGAGCTATGAGTTGACGAATTTTTTCCATCAATTCAGAGTCTTGCTGATTCATAAAGTCTCCTTGATTGATTGAATATTCAAATATATTGCCAGCTATTGCATATTTAGTCAAAATAATGTTTAAATATGAAAATCGTGTGAAAAGCAGTAATGGCTATGAAAAAACTTGACTTAAAAAATCTGTGTCATTCCTATCAAGGCCAACCTACGCTCGATAGTATCTCTATGCAACTCAAAGCAGGAGAGATAGTGACACTACTGGGTGAAAGTGGGGCTGGCAAAAGTACCTTATTAAGATGTTTGAACCTTCTTGAAATGCCACATCAAGGTATTTATCGAATAGGAGATCTCACGTTTGACTTATCGCAATCGAAAAATATTACCAAAAGAAACCTGCAACAGCTGCGTCAAACAGTGGGTATGGTGTTTCAACAATATTTTTTATGGTCACATAAAACCGTGCTAGACAATTTGATCGAAGCGCCGATGCGAGTTTTAAAACAATCGTGTCAACATGCAACACGGCAGGCTTTGGAGCTATTGGACTTCGTGTGCTTAAAACATAAGGCGAATGCTTTCCCGGCACAACTATCCGGAGGCCAAAGTCAACGAGTTGCCATCATGCGAACACTGATGATGAGCCCCGAAGTAATTTTATTTGATGAGCCGACGGCTGCTTTAGATCCTGAACAAGTCTCCCGACTTGCTAATCTGGTTAAAGAGCTCGCTGATAAAGGCAAAGCCATTCTTATCGCAACACATGATATGCAGTTTGCAGCACAAGTCAGCCACCAGTCTATTTATCTTCAGAACGGGAAAATTATTGAAAATGAAAATCGAGAAGCCGCATGAGAAAAATGATTAAAAGTGTTTTAGTTCTTATACTATTATGCCCGTTTTTAAGTTTCGCGTCACAAAAGCTAATTTTTGCGACAGAGGCAACGTATCCTCCCTATGTCTATATGACATCGGTTGGAAAAATAGATGGTTTTGGAGCGGCCATCGTTCGCTCGGTATGTCGCACGATGAAAGCCAGTTGCGTTATTGTCAATCGTCCATTTGAAAGTTTAATTCCAGGATTACAGCTTGGTAAGTTTAGTGGAATATTCGGTGGATTATCAATAACTAAAGCAAGAGAGCAGCAGGTCAGTTTTACCCAACCGTATTATGTGAATGCCGCCGCAATGGTTGCAGCTAAAAGTTCACATCTCGGTTTATCGCCTCAATTACTCGCAGGTAAGACAATCGGTGTCCAAAGTGGTAATACGTTTGCTGCTTACATAAAAAGTAAATACGGTTCAAAAGTCACAATCAGCTACTATCCGAGTATTCAAGACGCGTTATTAGATTTACAAAGTGGTCGAATTAATGCCGTGATGGGAGATCAACCTACCTTGCAAGCATGGCTCAATAAAGCCACTAACCAAGACTTTGCGATTATTGGTAAGCCCATCGTTAATTCCAACTATTTTGGGATTGGAAATGGTATCGCTGTGAAAAAGGGAAATGCCGCATTGTTAAAAAGACTAAATAGAGCCATAACAAAATTGAAATCAAGCGGTGAGTACCAGAAGATTTTGAGAACCTATTTTGGAAGCTGATGATGTATTTAGGAGGATATGTAACACAATTGTTTCATGGTGCTACAATTACTTTGAGCGTTTCGATTGTTTCATGTGTTTTAGGATTATTCCTTGGGATTTTATTGACGTTTATAAATTTTTTAAAGTGGCGAGGGGTTAATTATATTGTAAACTTTTTGACAGCATTAACTCGCACTGTGCCCGAATTATTAGTGTTATTTATGTTTTATTTCGGCGTTTCAGCACTACTCAGTGATATATTCCATCGCCCATTACAGATAAATGCTTTTGTAGCTGGTATATTGACATTAGGAATTATTTTTGCAGCTTATTCACAACAAACGTTTAATGGCGCATTCAAAGTGATTGGTAGAGGGCAAGTACAGTCAGCTTTGGCCTTAGGAATGTCACCATCAATGGTTTTTTTTCGGGTTCTGCTACCACAGGTTTGGCAACATGCATTACCTGGACTAGGAAACTTATGGTTAGTAATTTTAAAAGATAGCGCTATTGTTTCATTGATTGGCCTTGGTGATTTAATGAATGTGTCACAATTAGCGGCAGTCACAACACACCAGCCGTTTAAGTATTATCTGATTGCGGCCGTCGTTTTTTTATTGTTGACGTCACTGTCGCAAATTCTCATCAGTCGGATGAAAACTTATAACGAGCGTGCTTTAAAGTCATGATAGTCGCTTTCTCCTATTTGCCACAATTATTGCGTGGTTTGGTTATTACTATCGAACTGTTGCTGCTTTCTCTGTTCATAGGGATGTTGTTGTCTTTGCTGCTGACTTTCTTAGTGGAGACTAAAGTATTTATTATTAAATGGCTTGCAAAGTCATTTATTTACATTGTGCGTGGTACCCCACTGTTAGTGCAGTTTTTTATTGTATATTACGGTAGCGGCGAATTTTCATGGATAAGAGAGAGTTTTTTGTGGTTTATTTTAAAAAATCCCTTTGGTTGTGCTGCCGTTACGTTAGCTATAAATACCTCTGCCTATACCAGTGTAATTTTCCAAGGGGCGATTGCTTCAATTCCTCAAGGTGAAAAGGAGGCAGTGCTAGCACTGGGATTCTCAAAACTCAAAATGTATTATCATATATTAGTTCCAAAAGCATTGCGTTCAGTGCTTCCCGCGTACAGTAATGAAGTTATCATGATTTCAAAAGGAACTTCGTTGTCAAGTACTATCGCGCTAATGGATTTGATGGGAGTAACAAAACAATTAATTGGTATCACCTATGATACAATTCCACTGTTACTTATTTCAGGGGGGTTGTATGTTTTTTTAAATGGTATCATTCTAATTATTTTTAACACATTAATAAAAAAATATACTTATTGCGTTTAGTTTTATATGTAGGAGATCAACATGCCAGACAATAAAGTAGATAAAAAAGATATAAATTATTCTGAGGTTGGTGATGATTCTTCAAAATTTTCTCAAGAGATTGGAAAAAAATTAAACGATTATTTAAATCAAAATCACCCAGATTATGCTTTTAGAAATTCAGAAATATTCAGTTTGTTTTTTATCGTAATGGTGAGTGCTACGAGTGCGGTACTTTATTACGATACCAATATGGTTGCTGCGGATTTATTTAAAAATAAATTACGTGATAAAGCTGGGTTTGTGATTTTTAAATCATTGGTTGTTTTAGGGGGGGTCTTTACTAATTGGGCTTTTAATTGCGCATCTTATCTCGATATCTATAATAGCTATCATCGAGGAGAGTTTTCTGGAAAAAAAATCCTGTGGATTTTTGCGACAATCATTGGATTTTTTGCTACGCTTCCAGTTTGGTATTTGGGCTACATAGCGGCAGAGAATCTAACGCAACAAATTATCGTAACGGTCAGCGCCATCTTGAATTCACCTATTTATGTTGTTGGTAGCCGTAGATTAATTGATAGTAGTGTCGATGCTTCAAAGAAATTTGTAAAAAGGTTCTACTTATCAAGAGAGCAATTTGAAAACGATAAAAAAACTATTACAGAAGAGCAGCACTTAGTCGTGCACTTAAAAAATCAGGTCGTGAAGTTTTCAGCACTATCATCTACTGATCGGACTACAAATTATAATGAAATAATAAGATCTGATGCTTCTGAAAAGACGGAGATATTTAATAACTTTTTAAATGCTAATTTTGACATTTGTCCAAAAGAAATCTCTTTTTATGCTCAGAGTGCTGCTACGTTTTTTTGGTTAATGATTTCTGTGGCAGGTATGTTTCAAAATTGGGGTTGGGCGGTAGAAACCTATATTGCCGCTGCAGCATATTCAAATCCTTATGCTGGATTTATTGCTGCTTTCATAAATCTCTTACCTAATATTGGTTTTACAATTTCCGGTATTAGCTTCTCCAAGCAGTTAATTCAAGATTCATTAGAAGGCTTGCCAACCATAGAAAGTATGGCTTACCCAAAATTATATAAAGGACTTTTTGGACTGATCGGCTTCTTAGCGCTATGGTCAGGATTTACTGGCTTTCAGGTTGGCTTTGAAAATTGGTTTTGGGGGGGTGATACTGCAAAAACCATGAGCGGAATTGGGCATCTCATCGGTGTTGCGCTGTTATTTAATACAATGGAGGCATTGAGCGTGGTCAATCTGATTGTGCAGAAAATTATTCTAAAGCACCGCTCAACGCCTTTATCAACGAAAAATGAATTGAAGATGATTCAATGTTTCTCTGAGATTGCTGATTCAATTGCTGCACAGAGTCCTGAACAATTTTCGCAGTTCTTAGGCGATTCAAAATATGGGAATACCTGTAGCGGGTTTTTGGAACAAGAAGACTCTGATGCAAAAAATAATTCTGTTTCCGGAATTACAATGGGTACAAAAAATCTTGTATCTGCGATTACTAGTATTTGCCGATGGGGAAGACGTGATGAGGTTTCGGATGAGCTGTTAGACGATCAATCAAAAACAAAACGGTGTTGTTGTTAATTTAATTTTACGGTTATAAAATCAATTTAGTAGCTTAAATTAATCATCACTGTTTTGCATTAATAGCGCCTGTTGGTGAATTAAGTTAAAGATATCTTGAACAAGATTTTTTTCAACACCTAAAGATTCTGCCAATTCAAGTTTCTTTTGCAGCAATTGTTGCCAACGCGCAGTGTCAAGAGGTGGGAGAAGATGCTCTTGTTTATACCGTTTGACTTTTAAAACGATGCGTAATCGTTCAATTAGCTGGTAGCAAATAATCATATCGATATTACGTATACTATGTCGTAAATCGTCTAATATGGGTTCGGGGGTGGCGCCTAACTTTTCATTCATTACGCTGTGGTTGTCGTTAGTTGATTTTATTTGTTTAACTGCAGCAAGGTATATTTTACGGTATATTTGGGTAATGAATTCACGAGGCAACTCTGCCTCGTTGAATTTTTTGAATGTATTTTGAAGATCGTTTTCTCTATTTTTGGAGTAGGCAGCATCGATTCCAAAGTGGTTTTTGACCAAAGCAACTTCAGCAATCAGCCGCATTCTTTCTGCCAGCATGGTAACCAATGCATCATCGAGTAGGTCTATTGATACACGCAGCTTCGATAATCGATTAAGCGGCTTTGTGTTCATTATTCCTTTTTAGGCTCTTTCTTTTGCAACGGTTGTTGTAAAACTGGTAGTGGTGGCGCAAAGTCATTTGAGGACATGGGTAAATGATCGACGTTGACCATGGGTGGTGCCAATGATGATGGATCAGATACATGAGGAGTTTTATTTGAGTTATTTTTTGCAGCGGCAGATTTTTTTCCCGTATTTTGGGGGTGGCGACGTTGTCCTGTGCCTTTGCTAGGATTGCGACGTTGTTGACCACCTCGGTTACCACGACGAGAGCGTTGATTTGATGAAGCGTGCTTTTTGTTCCTCGAATTTGTGGAGCGTTCGCTAGAAGTACGATTTTTTTGTGAGCGCGGTTTAGTTTTTTGCTTTGAATATTGTTGTTTTTGAGGTTTTTCCTCTGAATCAGTTGGCATCTCTTCCGAGGTATGTGAGTCAATCAATGGAATTTGCTGTTGATCCACACCAAACATCTTTGCCATTAAGCGCTTAAAAAGACCTGTATTGGTTTGTTTACGTGCCATGGGCGATTGCTGATTATCATGAACCAAAAACTGCTGGATAATGGGTTCATCTGGGTTATTCTTGGCTGTTTCCCTTTTAAATTCCTCAACTTTGGGTTGTTTGACAAGCTTGTAAGTTGGAGTGCCGACGCTGTGCTGCAATGCAGAGGCGTCGATTTTCAGCTGCTTAATTTGATAGTGGGGTGAGGTGAGGTTTTGGTTGGGTAATATAGTGATTTTTACTTCAGAATTTTTTTCAATATCACTTAATGTATGGCGTTTTTCATTGATAATATAGGTAGCCATGTCTAAAGGTAATTGTATTTGGAAATGGATAAATCTATTTTTAGCAGCTTGCTCTTGAATCAAGTAAATTAAAGACGTTGCCAATGATTCAACATTTCTGATTGTGCCGCGGCCGCTGCAGCGAGGGCAAGTGATTTGTGTGCTGCGGCTCAGTGAGGAACGTAGCCGTTGACGTGACATTTCTAAAAGTCCAAATCGGGAAATACGGCCGGTTTGAATTCGTGCGCGATCTTGTCTTAGGGCTTGACGTAGACAATTTTCAACCTCACGTTGGTTGCGCGAGGGAGTCATATCGATAAAGTCGATCACAATCAATCCGCCAATGTCGCGTATTCGCAATTGGCGCGCGATTTCTTCAGCGGCTTCAAGGTTGGTTTGTAACGCAGTTTCTTCAATATTGCCACCGCGAGTTGCACGTGCTGAGTTAATATCGACCGAAGTGAGTGCTTCGTTGATATCGAATACAATTGAACCGCCGGATGGCAAATTGACTTCGCGTTGATAAGCATTCTCAATTTGTTGTTCAATTTGAAAGTGGCTGAATAACGGTAAGCGCTCGTCGTAGAACTTGAGGCGTTCTATAAACTGCGGGCGTATTTGATTAATGTAACCATAGGCTGCATCGTAGGCGTCTTTATCATCTATAATAATTTCCTCGATGTCCTGTCTCAAGTAGTCTCTGATAGCGCGAATGATTGCATTACTTTCTTGATGGATAAGGTAAGGACCTGGCTTTGCAATAGCCGCTTTTTTGATTGCTTCCCAGTAACTGAGCAAGATATTCAAATCCCATTGCAATTCATCTTTGTTGCGACCCAATCCTGCAGTGCGCACGATTAGGCCCATGCCTTCGGGTAATTCAAGCTCGCTGATTGCTTCACGGATTTGATCGCGCTCATCGCCTTCAATACGGCGAGATATTCCTCCAGCTCGGGGATTATTAGGCATTAATACTAGAAAAGCACCAGCAAGACTTAAGAAACTTGTTAAGGCAGCACCTTTATTGCCACGTTCCTCTTTTTCGACTTGCACAACCACTTGGTCACCAACTTTCAATACTTTGTTGATATCAACAGAGTCGATATCTAGTTCATCATGGTCACAGCGCCAATATTCACGAGAAATTTCTTTTAGTGGTAAAAAGCCGTGACGCTCTGCGCCATAATTTACAAATACAGCACAGAGGCTCGGTTCGATGCTGGTGATGATGGCTTTATAAATATTGGCTTTTTTTTGTTCTTGCCCAGGAGTCTCGATGTCGACATCGGTTAATTTGGACTTGTCTGTGATGGCGACGCGCAATAAACGGTTGCGCCTATCTGCGTGAATTAGCATTCTTCTCATTTTTGTAACCTATTTTTTGGGCGCTCAACCACTGTACTGCGGGTTCGCCTGGCTTCACATCCACTGCTGCTGTTAAGATACAGCATGAGTTCCTAAGTGCCATTACGTTCCGTTTGCTGGGAGCGCGTTAGAACTGTTCATTTTTTTGTGCAAAAGATAGTTTCTGGCTCACTTAGAGCCCACACTGAAATCAATGGTGTCTCCACACCCATCATACAGTCACTAGTTCTAGAAACTCTTGCACATCTATTGATGTGTCAGTTCTGTTAAAATACAAGTTGTCGGAAATCTCCGCAAACAACTCTCTTAATTCATTGTAGCTCTCTATTACCCATTTGTTATTTTGCATAATTTAGAGAGGGCAGTCTATGGATGCCTCGTGTTGTCAAAGCTCAAACAAATTGGCTTATCTGTTACAATGTAACTGTGGGGATACAAAACGCTTTTGTTTCTATCACTTTGGTGTTGTCTAATCTATGCTATAGCAATTGGAGACCCCACTTACGTATAATGGCACATACTATATCAGTAATGGGTTGGTACAGCAATCTAAGGTTGTCGGGTGAAGGTAGAGTTTTTAGTGGTTGACGAGGAACGAGTCGGCCAGCGAATTGACAATTTTTTGGTTGGGTATTTCAAGAAGGTACCTTCGACGCGAGTCTACAAAGCAATACGCAAAGGTGAGATTCGTGTTAATAAAGGTCGTGTAAAACCAGATTACCGTCTAAATCAAGGTGATAAAATTAGGTTACCTCCGTTGTATCAGCCTCTGGAGGCCCCAAAACCAACGGTAGCAAAAAAGCTGCTATCGGAACTTGAGTTACGAGTGATTTATGAAGACTCACAACTCCTAGTAGTGAATAAACCATCAGGTATTCCGGTTCATGGGGGGACCGGCATTCATTTGGGATTGATCGAAGCATTGCGTCAAATGCGTCCAAAACAACGTTTTTTGGAGTTGGTGCATCGTTTGGATCGAGAAACCTCCGGTTGCCTGCTGGTTGCGAAGAAGCGCCAAGTTTTGGTTGCTTTACATCGAGTTTTTACAAATCGCTGGGTGAAAAAGCAATACTTTGCGCTGGTTGCCGGCGAGTGGCAAGGTAAGGAAAGACGGGTTGACATGGCACTCAAGAAGAATGTACTGAAAAGTGGTGAGCGTGTTGTGACGGTAGATCACACTGGGAAACCTGCTGTGACAATCTTTAAACCATTGCGACGATTTCGTGGTGCAACTTTGGTGGAGGCGCTACCTTTATCGGGTCGCACTCATCAAATTCGAGTTCATGCTGCTTATTTGGGGCATCCAATCGCAGGCGATTTAAAGTACGGTGATAAAATTTTTAATCGAGCTATGTCATCTCACGACTTACAACGTTTGTTTTTACACGCTGCGGGATTGAGTTTAGTATTGAATAACCAACCACTGGCCTTCTGCGCTACATTAGATGAAGAGCTCACGAATTGCTTGAACGATCTAAAATCATCTTAATTTTTTCGTTCCAAGCCCTGTGTAGTTGAGGTTCAATAGTAGCTCTATATTGAATTGGATTGCTCGCCATAAAGTGGTTTGTTTGGCTCATGGCGTAAGCTCGGATGTCTTTCAACGTTGGAGTACTGTAGACGCATTGACCGTTTTGATAAATCGGTATCAGTAAATCTTTGCATTCATCAGCACCGGCCGGTAATTCTTTTGAGCAACCCATTTGAATATCGTAAATAATCTCTCTGATGAAGCGTTGTTGATTTGAGTAGCGCCGGACTTGATGGCATCCTGGCATCGAATTCTTGCTAGGGTTGTCAGAAAGTTTCACGGCAGCTTGCCAATTACCGTCTTTGTCTTGGTATTGCCCTAGTTTGTACACCATATTCATCGCTGGTTCGTCGAATGCAGTAACAAGTTGTGTGCCCACTCCCCACATATCAATTGGGGCTTCTCGATCTTTTAATTCTTTAATCCCATACTCATCCAAATCGCCACTTGCTAAAATTTTGACTGATTGAAGCCCTGCTTCATCCAGCATTTGGCGCGATAAGCGACTGAGTTTGGCTAAATCTCCGGAATCAAGTCGAATTCCTGCCAGGCTTTTGCCGCTTTTCTCCAATTCCCTAGCAACTTTGATTGCATTTTTGATTCCAATTACAGTGTTATAGGTGTCAACCAGCAATACCGTGTCACTGCCACGTACACGAGAATGCTGCTGGAACGCTTCTAGCTCATTTTCAAATGACATAATCCAACTGTGGGCTTGGGTTCCTTGGATGGGAATATCGTAAAGCTTGCCAGCAATAACATTTGAGGTGCCATCGCATCCCCCGATGTAGGCTGCTCGACTTGCACTCAAGCCGCCGTCTGGTCCTTGTGCACGACGCAACCCAAATTCAATCACAGTATCCTCTCCAGCAACTTGACGAATTCTTGATGCTTTAGTTGCAATCAAGCTGTTAAAGTTGAAAAAATTGATCAGGGCAGTTTCAAATAATATGCATTGTGTGATGGGCGCCTCTATCCGTGCTAGAGGTTCGTTGGGAAAGGAGATGGTTCCTTCAGGCATCGCATGGATGCTGCCGGTGAATCGCAATTTGCTGAGGTAAGATAAAAAATCCTTCGAAAATAATTTGCTTCCATCGTGTTGAGTTTGTTGTTCCAGGTAAATGAGATCGCTGTCAGTGAATTTAAAATTATTAATGAATTCAATGACTTTATTTATTCCAGAGCAAATTGTGTAATTTCCTTTGAACGGGTTCGCCCGAAAAAATAAGTGGAAAACTGCCATACTTTCTGCACGGCCCAGTTTCCAATAGTTGTAAGCCATTACTAACTCGTACTGATCAGTAAATAGTGGAGAAAGCTCCATAGCTCAGTCCTCGATTTGCACAATATATTTCAGGCCCATGAATACTAACTGTAGTAAGAATTCAAGATTATAGTCTAAAAAAATCTCAGAAACGACAACCCATCTTTCATATCATGGTGGATGTAGGTGCGTTGCGCAGCGACTGACTCACTCCTGTGTTACTGAGAGAAAATTGGCCTTATTTCGTTCAAAAGCAAGGTAAAAAGCAGTAAATATCCTAAAATTGTGATTTGACAGTTCATCCATTCCTCGTTAACATTTCGGCTCTATTTGATCAGAGACGGTACTGTGTCCAGTTTTTTGCCCCTGAAAATCAATCCGTTCGATCTATGTGATCAGGGTGAAATCCTCTCAGGTAAGTTGAATGTTGCCCAAATGGTAAGGATTTGTGACATCGTGATTGATTCAGCAACAGCGCTTAATGCTAGGCTCGATTTTAGGCGTGATCCACGAAGTGGTAAGAGAGTGATTCAGGGCGCTGTTGTTGGTGAGTTGGCACTGAATTGCGAACGTTGTTGCCAGCCTATGGATTATGATATAAACATCACGATCAACTTGAGTCCCGTTACATCAGATATTGAGGCCAAGAGATTGCCGAAAGAGTATGATCCATTGATTGTGGCTTCTGATAGAGTGCTTCTGGCAGAGCTTGTTGAAGAAGAGTTACTGTTGAGTTTGCCGATGGCACCGAAGCACAATGTTAGAAAATGCCCTGTTAATTTTTCAAGTATGCCTTGATTGAAGTTTGAAATATAATGTGCTGAATTTTTTGAATGAGGAGCAAATAAAGTGGCTGTACAAAAAAGTCGAAAAACACGTTCTAGACGAGGAATGCGTCGTTCGCATGACTCACTGAAAAACAGGACTCTTGCTTTAGATTCTATGACCGGCGAAATCCATCTGCGTCATCATGTGAGCCCAGACGGCTATTATCGTGGTCGCCAAGTCTTGATTCGGGAAGACTTTTCAGAAAGCGAAGAGTAACGCTTAATGCTTAAAACAATTGCATTGGATGCGATGGGTGGTGATCATGGTCCCAAGGTAGTTGTGCCAGCAGCTCTGCAGATTTTAAAAAAGTATGACAACGTCAAATTACTGCTTGTGGGATTAGAAGCACAACTCATCCCCTTATTTCACCGAAAAGCGGCTATGTTCAAAAGTCGTTGGGAAATCGTTCCTGCGACTGAAGTTGTCGGTATGGATGAATCTCCAGCGCATGCAATGCGTAAGAAAAAGAATTCGTCGATGCGTGTAGCGATTGACTTGGTTAAGCAACAACGTGCTCACGCAGTAGTTAGTGCGGGTAACACTGGTGCACTAATGGCAACCGCCCGTTATGTATTAAAAACACTACCGGGTATCGATCGCCCAGCGATCATTGCTGCCTTTCCTACCACTAATGAAGAAGAAGTTCGCATTTTAGATTTAGGGGCGAATGTTGATTCAACTCCTAAGAACTTATTCCAGTTTGCAGTTATGGGCTCAATTTTGGCAGAAGCAACACATGGAATTGAGAGTCCCAGAGTTGCGTTGCTAAATGTGGGTGAGGAAATGATTAAAGGCAATGAATTGGTGAAAGCTACCAGTGAGCTATTTGAAAAACATAATATTTTTAATTACGTGGGCTATGTTGAGGGTGATACGATTTTTAAGAACGTTGCCGATGTAGTGGTATGCGATGGCTTTGTTGGCAATATTACCCTCAAAGCGGTGGAAGGGGCAGCAAAATTAATTGCTAAATACACTCGTGAGGAATTCAAAGCCAACTGGCGTACTAAATTGACGGCGTTGTTCGCCATGCCCGTGCTAAGAAAAATTAGGATGCGCGTTGATCCAGATCGTTATAACGGTGCTTCATTGATTGGATTGAATGGCATTGTCATCAAAAGTCACGGCAGTGCAAATAGGAATGCGTTTATCTATGCAATTGAAGAGGCCATTATTGAGGTGGATAAAAATATACCTAGTCTTATCAAACAAAAGTTGTCTAGTGTGTTAGAGGAGTTCAGTGAATCATGATTTATTCTCGCGTGCTTGGCACCGGTAGCTTCCTCCCACAAAAAACGCTTTCAAACCAAGATCTCGAAAAAATTGTTGAGACCACCGACGAATGGATTACTAAGCGAGTTGGAATTAAAATTCGCCATCTGGTCGATAATGATGAGAATACCACCGATATGGCGGTTGCTGCCGCCCAAAAAGCTATCAAAATGGCAGGAATTCAAGCGAATGATATTGATTTAATTATCGTGGCGACAGCGACACAGGAATATTACTTTCCCAGTACTGCTTGTTTGGTGCAGGAACAGCTTAAAGTCAATCGTGAAATTCCCGCTTTCGATTTAAATGCAGCGTGTGCTGGATTTATTTACGGTATTAGCGTTGCCGACCAATATATTAGAGGAGGTATTGCTAAAACGGTATTAGTGGTTGGCGCAGAAGCTTTATCTAAATTAGTGGATTGGACTGATCGAGGTACATGTATTCTGTTTGGTGACGGTGCTGGAGCATTAGTGCTGGGTGCCAGTGAGCAGCCAGGGATTAGGAAAACGATTCTTCATTCTAATGGTAAGCATTCTCAACTAATTAATAGCAAAAATGTTCCCTGGTCATCCAAGCCAGAGGATTCTTTGATCAAAATGCGTGGAAATGAAGTTTTTAAAATTGCTGTTAACAAGCTGGGTGGAATTGTTGATGAAACGTTATCAGCTTGCGGCATCGAAAAATCCGATATCGACTGGTTAATACCTCATCAGGCTAATACGCGTATTATACAGGCGACAGCTAAAAAGTTAGACTTGCCGTTAGAGCGTGTTATCTTAACAATAGAAGAGCATGGAAACACCTCGGCAGCATCTATTCCACTTGCATTTGATAACGCCATTCGGTCTGGGAAAATAAAACGCGGTGAGTCACTACTGTTAATTGCATTTGGTGCGGGCCTCGCTTGGGGCTCAGCGCATTTGATTTATTAGAGGAAAATCTATGTCTAATTTCGCGATAGTGTTTCCAGGCCAAGGTTCACAATCAATTGGTATGCTGACTGAGCTCTATCGATCTGAACCAATAGTGAAACAAGTGTTCGATCAAGCTAGTGAAAAGTTGGGGTATCAACTTTGGGATTTGGTGAGTTATGGTCCAGTTGAAAAATTGAATCAAACGGAATTCACCCAGCCTGCCTTATTGGCCGCAGATGTAGCGGTTTATCGAGTTTGGCAACGGTATGCTGAATTATATCCTCTTTTGATGGCAGGTCACAGTTTGGGTGAGTATGCTGCATTAGTATGTGCCAACTCGTTGGATTTTGAAGTGGCTGTAGATTTAGTTGCTAAAAGAGGCCGGTTTATGCAGCAAGCAATTGCTGATGGTGAGGGAGCGATGGGGGCTGTTATTGGTTTGGAGTCGCAGCAAGTTAGTTCTTTGTGTGATGAATATGCCCAAGATGAGGTAGTTGGTGTTGCAAACTTAAATTCTCGCGGTCAGGTTGTCATCGCAGGCCATGCGAAGGCTGTTACGCGTGTATTGGCCGCAACTAAAAAGGCAGGTGCAAAAATTGCTAAGCTAATTCCAGTCAGTGTGCCATCGCACTGTTTATTAATGGAGCCAGCAGCGCAACAATTAGGACGCGAACTTGAACAGGTGGAGTTTAGGAGGCCAGAAATTCCAGTGATTCATAATATAGACGTTAAAACTCACGACGATGCGCATGCCATCAGGCAAGCCCTGGCCAGTCAATTGACAGGTGGCGTGAATTGGGTCGATACCATCATTGCATTTGATAAAGGTGGCGTTAATACGGTTATTGAATCGGGTCCTGGCAAGGTTTTAACTGGTTTGAATAAACGCATTGTCCGTGAGATGAAGGCTATCAATATGCATACGATCGAGACCATCAAAGCGGCGCACGTATTGGTTACTAGTTGAGGAGTGCTGAGATGTTAGAAGGTAAATTGGCATTAGTTACAGGTGCATCTAGAGGAATTGGGAAAGCTATTGCACAAGAATTAGGTCGGCAAGGGGCCACTATTATTGGTACAGCTACTACTGCTGAGGGTGCTGAAAAAATTACAACTTACTTGCAGCAATCATCGCTTCAGGGGAGAGGATATGCACTAAATATTTGTGATGGTCATGCAATTGAACAAGTTTTGGCGGATATTCAAGCTGAATTTGAAGCTCCTCACATTCTTATCAACAACGCAGGTATCACTCGTGACAATATCATGTTACGTATGAAGCCTGATCAGTGGGACGAAGTGATTAATACCAACCTTAGCGCTGTATTTCGTCTCACGAAAGCCTGTATCAAACCGATGTTTAAAGCGCGCTCGGGTCGTATCGTTAATATCTCCTCGGTCGTTGGTATACTTGGTAATCCAGGGCAGGCCAACTATGTTGCTGCAAAAGCAGGTTTAATCGGTTTTACAAAGTCTTTGGCACTTGAATTTGCCACATTTGGCATCACCGCTAATTGCGTGGCTCCCGGCTTCATTCAAACGGATATGACGGCATCGATTCCAGATAAATTAAGAGAAGGGTTATTGGCACGTATTCCTATGCAGCGTATGGGTAGACCAGAAGATGTCGCAAAAGCAGTTTCTTTCTTGACTTCAGATCATGCTAGCTATATTACTGGTGAAACGCTGCATGTTAACGGAGGTATTTCCATGGTTTAGTTTGCGTGTTCAGACGTGTTTCATCGCATTTCGCTGGTATCAGGCTATTGAATACCCTAAGCAAAATGTTATTATTGGTCGAATCATAAAGTAGTAGGGGGAGCCACCATTATGGCAACAGTTGAAGAACGAGTAAAAAAAATTGTCCTAGAGCAACTAGGTGTCAAAGAAGAAGATGTTACTAACGACGCTTCATTTGTAGATGACCTAGGAGCTGATTCGCTCGATACAGTAGAGTTGGTAATGGCGCTTGAGGAAGAGTTTAATACCGAGATACCTGACGAAGAAGCAGAAAAAATTAGTACTATTCAACAGGCTATCGATTACATCAAGGCTCATTCTGCAAGTGAATCAACTGCTGAATAACAAAGTATTCGCTGATCAAAATACTATCGAACGTAGGAGCAACACTTTTGTCTAAAAGACGTGTAGTTGTCACGGGGCTAGGAGTGGTCTCTCCAGTTGGGAACACGGTCGAAGCCTCTTGGAATAGCATCTTAAAGGGCAAAAGCGGTGTTGGCCCAATCACACGATTTGATGCCTCAAGTTATGCAACACGTATTGCTGCCGAGGTTAAAGATTTTGACCCTAGCTTGTCTTTGAGCAAGAAAGAAGCGCGTAAACTCGATCTGTTCGTCCAATTTGCAGTTGAGGCATCACGGCAAGCGCTTGACGACTCTGGGATTGAAGTGAACGAGTGTAACGCTGACCGCATTGGTGTGGCGATTGGCTCTGGTATTGGCGGTATGTATGAAATTGAACGTAATCACTCGCTATTGCTCGATCACGGTCCTCGTTGCGTATCTCCTTTCTTCATTCCTGGATCGATTATCAACATGGCGCCTGGCTATGTTTCTATCAATTATGGTCTAAAGGGTCCGAATATTGCAATTGTGACCGCTTGTACCACAGGATTACACAATATCGGCGAAGCAGCACGTATGATTGCATACGGTGATGCTGATATGATGATAGCCGGTGGTTCAGAAATGGCGACGGTACCGTTGGGAGTCAGTGGGTTTGCGGCGGTACGTGCGTTGTCAAAACGCAATCATGAGCCTGAAAAAGCAAGCCGACCTTGGGATAAAGCTCGCGATGGTTTTGTGCTGGGTGAGGGCGCGGCTTCTCTATTTCTTGAAGAGTATGAGCATGCTAAAGCGCGAGGTGCAACCATGTATGCTGAATTAGCTGGTTACGGAGTGAGTGGTGATGCCTATCACATGACGGCTCCCGACAAGGAAGCACGTGGTTTTTGCAAAGCGATGCAAAACGCACTCAATGATGCAGATATACCTCTTGAAAGTATCAGTTATATTAATGCTCATGGTACATCTACGCCGACTGGTGATCCCCTTGAATTGTCAGCGATCAAAAAAGTTTTCGGTGACCACGCCTACCAACTAGCGGTCAGCTCTACTAAATCCATGACAGGACATACACTTGGAGCTGCAGGTGCGCTTGAAATTGTGTTTTCTATCTTAGCATTGCGCGATAATGTGGCTCCCCCCACCATCAATCTGGATGATCCTGATGAAGATTGTGATCTCCATCTAGTCCCCAAGCAGTCGCAACCGATGAAGATGGAAGCGGTGATGTCAAATTCCTTTGGTTTTGGTGGCACTAATGGCACGATAATCCTTACCAGAGTATAAATTTCGTTTAATTAGGTCATAGATTATGTAATCTCAGTAAGCGAAATTAATGGGATAATTCTGAAAATGCACTACACTTGTTTTTATGACATCCACTTACAAATGTGCTTTAGTTTTTTTGATGTCTATTCTAGTGACAGTCTTCGTATTATTCATCAGTCGTGAGTGGCATTTCTTTTTAGCGACTCCTTTGATGGTACAAAGCTCTAAATCTGAACAAGAAAAAACAATAATTGTTATTCCCAGTGGTGTTGGTGCCCCACGGCATTTTCATGAACCATAATTCTTCAGTTAATGCTATAAAAATAGAAGT
>CAWUIH010000029.1:0-19693 GCA_963922495.1 uncultured Coxiellaceae bacterium
TTAAAGTTATTATATATTGCGTTTTTTTCCAGTGTTATATTGCTCTCTGGTTGCTACCGTACGGTCGAAGGCTCATACTCGACTAACCAGTCCTTTACTAATTCTAAGGCGTGTACGCAAAACAAATTTTTAATGAAATATCATTGTTCACTTCGTCAGGTTGAGCAAGCAGCTATTGCTGGCAATGCGGACGCTCAATATGCTTTAGGTTACATGTATTTTTATGGTATCGGTACTATTCGCGATGAGAATGCTGCAAGATTATGGATTCAACGAGCAGCATCGCAAGGCCAGCCTTTGGCTATTAAAGCTGCAAAAATACTTAATCGGCATAATTCCATACGTACGAGTGTTGAGCCAAAAAGTCACCCTGGAAATTCAAAGATGCCAATAGCGGTTGTGCCACGCTCAAGCCTTAGCCCTATTACAAGTTCGCAAAATCAAGCCTCAATGGTTCAATATAGTCGTGATGAGAACAATTTATTGAACTCCAGTGGCAATTATACTGTGCAAATTATGGCGGCATCATCTCGAAAAGCGATCAACCATTTTGTCAGTCAGCACCCTATAGCTGGTTTTAAAATTTACCAAACTGAACGTAATGGTTCTAAATTATATCTTCTCGTGTATGGCACCTACATAAATCGCAGTGAAGCCTTAGCGGCTATCCACAGCCTGCCTACTGCTATTCGTCGTTTACATCCTTGGATCAAGCCAATGACCATCGTTAAACGAGAAATTAGGCAAGGCTAATTCTGTATCCACTAACAAATTTACCTTTCGTGCATGTGCTGCCTACTATTTTATATATTAATTTTCTGTTAAGTGTATGTTCCATTATCGTTGTAGTGACAATAAGTTATATTAGTATTTCTAATTTATCTGGGTTCGCTAACACAATCATAAGTTGATATTTTTGATCCCCAAGGTTGCATAATTACTTAATGATTCGTTATAGTATTAAGTTCATTCAAAAACTAGGGGGTATTAATGGCAGTTTCACAGTCCTTTGCAAAGCAGCCTAAGCCGTTTTATTTAGTGTTCTTGCTGGAGGTGTGGGAGCGATTTGGCTACTATGGTGTTCAGGCATTGCTCGTGCTATATATGGTGCAGAAATTGGGTTTCAAAGATACTCATGCTGACTTACTGTTTACCGCTTTTAGTGCAATGGTTTACATTTTGCCAAGTGTCGGTGGATATTTAGGCGACAAAGTCATTGGTACCAAGCGTGCTATTTTGCTAGGGGCGATTTTTCTAGCTCTGGGTTACATGTGTTTGTCTATTCCATTTATTTCTAATCAAAATCTATTAATTCCATTAGCTATTATTGCCGTCGGAAATGGTTTTTTCAAGGCCAACCCTTCTAGTTTGTTATCAAAGGTATATGAAAAAACAGGCCATAATTTGGATAGTGGATTCACGTTGTATTACATGGCAATTAATATAGGCGCTTTGATTTCTATGAATCTAACGCCTATTTTGAGTGCTCACTTTGGATGGCATACAGGCTTCTTAGTCTGTTTTCTAGGTCTATTGGTGGCGATTATCTCCTTTTTTGTCTTCCGAAGAACTTCTGCACAGTATGGTTCTGAACCGGATCGTAAGCCATTGCACTTAGGTAAATTAGCGGCGGTTTTGTTGGGTGCTGTTATTGCTATTGGTGTGGTTTACGTGTTGCTAACGTATTACCATGTTATGTCAACTATCCTGGCTGTGGCGACTGTGGTATCACTCCTAGTTTACTTTGGGTTAATTACTAAAGCCAAAGAACAGGAGCGTAAAGGGATGTGGTTATTCGTCTTTATGTTTATTCAAGCAATAATATTTTTTGTTTTGTATTTTCAAATGCCTACGTCACTTACATTATTTGCATTACGAAATGTGCATCACCAAATTCTGGGTTTCATCCCTTTCCAGGCGGCACAATTCCAAGTGCTGAATCCGGCATGGATTTTGATTCTCAGTCCCATTTTAGCGGCAATTTACCATAAATTACACAGCAAAAACCGTGACTTATCGATTCCGACTAAATTTTCATTGGGAACTCTACTAGCTGGTTTAGCGTTCGTTATACTGCCACTTGGAGGTGGTTTTGCGAATCATGGTATCATCTCAGGAAATTGGTTGGTCTTATCCTATGCCATCCAAAGTGCTGGTGAATTGTTGGTGAGTGCTTTGGGCCTCTCAATGGCAGCACGCTATGTCCCTGAGCGATTCATGGGCTTTACCATGGGTTTGTGGTTTTTGTCCACTTCAATCGCTAGTATCATTGCGGGTCATTTAGCAAGCTTTGCTAGTGTACCAAAAGGTATTTCAAATGATCCATCACTGTCGCTACCGATTTATAATCATCTCTTTTGGAAAATAGGCTTAGTCACAATTGCCATTTCCATCGTGATGTTTGCTTTCGTGCCGTTGCTTAAAAAACTCACTAGTGGCGACCGTCAAAAAGGTGCGTTGGATGAAGAGTTGATTATTGAAGAGATGTAGCTCCTTCCTTATTCGATATATATTCGGTAGACTAGAGTCAGTTATAAATAGGAAGACTGACTCTAGACATGCTGTTGAAACATATTAAACTTGCTGGTTTTAAGTCTTTCGTTGATCCTACTTTAATTCCCGTCCGAAGTAACTTAAATGCTATTGTTGGCCCAAATGGTTGCGGTAAGTCCAATGTCGTTGACGCAATTCGTTGGGTAATTGGAGAAATATCAGCAAAGCAACTGCGTGGCCAATCTATGAGTGATGTCATTTTTAATGGTACTACAAATCGTAAATCTGTTGGAAAAGCGGTTGTGGAGCTGAATTTTGATAATAGTAAAGGCCGTATTGGTGGCGAATATAGTAAATACAACGAGTTGGTAATTCGACGCGAAGTAGACCGTGATGGCCAGTCTAGCTATTTTATCAATAGCTTGTCTGTTCGACGCCGTGATGTGATTGATGTTTTTCTGGGAACCGGCTTGGGTCCTCGCAGTTATGCAATCATCGAACAAGGCATGATTTCACGACTCATTGAGGCAAAACCAGAGGAATTGCGTGTTTACCTTGAAGAAGCAGCAGGCATTTCTAAATACAAAGATCGCCGTCGTGAAACTGAAAATCGTATGCGTCACACTCAAGAAAACTTGGATCGTGTTAACGATGTCCGTGAAGAGTTGGCTAAGCAGCTACGACATTTAAAACGCCAGGCAAATGCAGCTGAGCGCTATAAAGAATATAAGCACGAGGAGCGTCTGTTATCAGCTCAAGTTAAAGTACTCAACTGGTTGGAATTAGATAAAGTTTTGACGCAAAAAGAGCGATTGCTTCAAAATCAGGAGTTAATTAAAGAAGAAAAGTTAAGCTTGATCACTGAGATAGAAACTAAAATTGAAAAAATACATCAACTGCTCACCGATCAAAATCAGCAGCAAAATGATGTACAAAAGCATTATTATGATGCTAGTACCGACATTGCGCGCTTGGAGCAGCAGGTCAATAGTATAGAATCACAAAGTCAGCAATGGCAGTCTGAACTGACTGAATCAGAATCATTACTTGAAGAACTACAAAACAACGTATTTGAGAGTGAGGAGCAAATTCACTCTCTAACAAGTAACGTTAATCAGTTAACACCTCAATTAGCGGTTCTTGACAAAGAACAGCTATCTGTTGATCAGCATTTAAGTAATGCCGAAAAAGAGATGAACCAGTGGCAAGTCGAATGGGAGAAACTACAACAAAACAGCACCAGTACTATCAGTCAGAGTGAGGTACTGCGGACACGAATCGAGCATACTGAAAATCGCCTCAAAGAGCTTTATCATCGCCAACAGCGAATACAACAAGATTTACAGCAATTGTGTATTAATGAATTACATGCTGAAATCAGTCCATTAGAAAGTTTATATCAGAAATTACAACAACAGCTGGATTCGTTGCAAACTCAGCTGCAATCTCACACAGATGCAATTCAAGCGCAGCGCACTCAAAATCAAACCCTTGAACAGAGCTGGCAGCAAGCAAAATCTGAGCTACAATCTCAGAAAGCTCAATTGACTTCTTTACAGACTTTGCAAGATTCAATATTAGGAAATGATAATAAGCAATTCCGTCGCTGGCTCAATGAAAATGGTCTTGAAAGCCAACCGCGCTTGGGTCAAACGTTATCTGTGATGTCGGGATGGGAAACAGCAGTTGAAACCGTATTACAGCATTATTTTGATGCAATTTGTGTTTCAAATGTCGCGGATTATACCGAATCGATTCAAAAACTTACACAGGGTCAGGTCATCTTACTTGATCAATCGGTGGCGTTGCCGCAACCAACTTCTGTAACACCAACATTAGCGCATTTGGTTAATAGTGAATGGTCTTGTTATCCGTGGCTACATGGTATTTTTGTCGCCGAGAATTTTTCGGCTGCTCTTATGATGCGTGCTCAATTACAACCTCATGAATCTGTGATCACCCGTGATGGTCTATGGTTAGGGGCGAATTGGATTTTTCATAACCAAACTACCAATACTAAAAGTGGTTTTTTGGAGCGAGAACAACGCATTAAGGAATTGAAATCTCTCATTGCAGAGGGTATTGAGGTGACAGAAAGATGTGAATCTAGCTTGAATAGCAGTCGTCAGCAATTATCGCAATTAGAAACCAGTCGTGACGCCATCCATGCCGAATTTCGAGATCTTAGTACTAAAATGGCAAAAACTCATGGTGAACTCGGTGCTCAAAAAACTCGGTTAGAGAACGAGCAACAGCGCGCATCACAATTGCAGCAATCGTTGCAAAACTGCGGCTCACAATTGGCTGAGCAACAGCAGCTACTCGAATCCATTCAAACAGAGTACAAGACATTAGTGGATCATAAGCAGCATTTCATTAAGCAACGTGAAAACCTTCTTCAGCAACGCGATCAGTATCAAGATACGTTAAAGCAGTGTCGCGAAATGGCTCATGTAAAGCGTAAGCAAAAAGATGAAATTGAGGTGCGATTAGTAAGTTCACAAGATCACTTAAATCGATTACAGCAATCGATCAAGCGTGACCAGCGGCAATTGCAGCAGCTTGAGGAAAGACGTAATCAATTGCAGTACCATTTATCCAATGAGGGTGCTCCGATTGATCGGTTAAAAGCTGAGTTACAAGATCGCTTGAACAGTCGTTTAACCACCGAATCCCGCTTACGGAATGTACAAGAGCAAGTTAAGAACACTGAGCAGCAACAGCGAGAATTGGAAGCCCAGCGTGTTGAATTACAAAAAGCGACTAACAACATGCAATCCGAAGTTGAGCAACTTCGCCTTGACCGGCAATCAATATTAGTGAGAAAAGCGACTATTGAAGAGCAGCTCCAAGAAGTCAATCACGATTGTGTTGAAGTTATCAAATCCTTACCCGAGGAAGCAACAATTAAGGATTGGAATAGTCGTTTAGAAAAGCTAGCCCAAAAAATTCAACGATTGGGATCGATTAACTTAGCGGCCATTGAAGAATACGCAGCGACTGAGGAACGCAAAACTTATCTTGACAATCAGTTTGATGATTTGATGAAAGCCATTGAAATGCTTAAAAAAGCCGTTCAGAAAATTGACCGAGAAACGCGCACTCGTTTTCAAGAAACTTATAGAAAAGTCAGCGAACGATTCAAAGTTATTTTCCCAAAAATATTTGGTGGTGGGGCAGCCTCTTTAGAGATGACGGAGCAAGATTTGCTAATCACGGGTGTCATTGTTTGTGCCCAACCTCCTGGGAAACGAAATACCAATATTCATATGCTCTCTGGTGGTGAAAAGGCGCTGACAGCGATTGCTTTGGTTTTTTCACTATTTCACCTAAATCCTGCACCGTTTTGCATTCTTGATGAGGTTGATGCACCATTAGATGATGTAAACGTTGGGCGGTTTTGTCAGATTGTCAAAGAGATGTCGAAGGAAACGCAATTTTTGATGATTAGTCACAATAAAGTGAGCATTGAAGCCGCTGATCATTTAATGGGGGTGACCATGCAAGAACTAGGGGTATCACGTATTGTTTCAGTAGACATGAAAGAAGCGATCGATATGGTTCAAGCGGCGTAGTATGAGGAAACAATGTGTTAATCTCTTTAGCGATTGTGGTTGTCATTTGTGCATCACTATTTTTAGGTCTACGGATTGAGAAAAAATCGCATCCTGCGGTGCGTAAGCGTAGTGTAAATAAACGGCCTCAAAAAATAAAAAATCCACTTTCAGATGAAGAAGCTGATGAAATTTTAGGACTAAAAACTCAATATGATCAAACAAGTGATCACAATAAAAAAGAATGTCCAGATTTTTCTCAACTGATTACACTCCATGTGGTAGCTAGATTACAATATCCTTTTACTGGCTATGAACTGCTACAATCGTTGCTGGCAAATGGGTTGCGCTATGGCGAGATGAATATATTCCACTATCATCAACAACAGTCTGTACAGAACAAAAAACTATTTAGTCTCGCAGCAATGGAAAAACCTGGTACTTTTGATTTAAGTAATATGGGTAGTTTTTCTTGTGTCGGTTTAAGTCTCTTTATGTTAATTCATACTGTATCAAATCCAAACCACGTGTTTAAAATCATGCTAGAAACAGCCCAGTCACTCGCTGATGAGTTAGGGGGGTATTTATTGGCTGGTGATCACCAGCCACTCAATGACTCCGCCGTCACAGCGATTAAACAGCGCATTCAGCAATTCAAGGAATCTCAAACATCGGATCACTGCTCTAATTCTATTTCAACCGAGTCGTAGAGATGACTATATCCAAGTATATTCAACAAAAGGTTCGTTCCCTTAGAAAAGAAATTAACGACCACAATTATCGTTACTACGTATTGTCGCAGCCAAAAGTGTCTGATGCTATTTATGATCAACTATTTGCAGAATTAAAACACCTCGAAAAACAGTATCCCGATTTAGTCAATGCTACGTCGCCGACTCAACGAGTTGGTGTAACACCTTTAAAATCATTTAATCAAATCACACATCAAGTGCCTATGTTATCGCTTGATAACGTATTTAACGAGGCTGACTTAGATGATTTTGATGAGCGTTTAAAGCAGCGTTTGAAAAACACGACTGATATCGAGTACTTATGTGAATTAAAATTAGATGGTGTGGCTTTGAGTTTGACTTATGAATATGGTCAACTAACAGTTGCGGCGACACGCGGTGATGGTATGGTCGGTGAAGATGTCACACAAAATGCACGCACTATTCGCTCGATTCCACTGGAGCTACGTGGTAATGATTATCCTGATCACTTACAGGTGCGAGGTGAGGTACTGATGCCGCGTGATGGTTTTGTGGCATTTAATCGCCTTGCTGAGAATAAGGGTGAAAAAAGTTTCGCTAATCCTCGTAATGCTGCTTCCGGTAGTTTGCGTCAACTCGATCCGAGGATTACTGCAGAGCGGCCTCTCGCTTTTTTTGCATACTATGGCAGCAGTGATAGTCATTTTTTGGCGGAAACCGATAGTCATATTTTAAAATTATTTAAGTCCTGGGGGATTCCTATTGTACCTGAATTAAAAAAAGTCACAGGAATAGCTGCATGTCACGGTTACTTCTCCCATGTGTCAAGCGTTCGTGATCGGCTACCTTACGATATTGATGGAGTTGTTTACAAAGTCAATTCGCTCGAAATGCAAAAAAAACTTGGTTTTGTTTCGCGCGCACCCCGCTGGGCTATCGCACATAAATTCCCAGCGCAAGAAAAAATGACGCGTGTAAAATCGATTGAATTTCAAGTGGGACGAACAGGGGCTGTTACACCAGTGGCACGTTTGGAACCTGTTTTTGTCGGTGGAGTGACCGTTAGTAACGCCACCTTGCATAATTTTGAAGAACTGAATCGCAAAGATGTGCGTATTGGTGACACTGTGGTAGTGCGTCGTGCTGGTGATGTGATACCAGAAGTTGTTGAGCCCGTGTTGTCAAGGCGCCTTCCAGATACTCATAAAATAAAAATTCCTCAGCAGTGTCCGGTTTGTCAAGCTGAGGTGCTAAAACCTGAAGGCGAAGCGGTGGCACGTTGTATGGGAGGATTATATTGCCACGCACAATTGCGTGAAACAATTAAACATTTCGTATCACGGCGAGCAATGAATATCGATGGTTTGGGAGATCGTTTAGTAGAATTATTTATACAGCAGCAGCTAATCAGCGATATTGCGGATATTTATTGTCTAGATAAAAAAAATCTTGCTACACTGCCGCGTTTGGGTGAAAAATCTGCAGATAACTTAATTAAGTCTATTGAGCATAGTAAAAAAACTACGTTGCCACGATTTTTATATGCACTAGGAATTCGTGGTGTGGGTGAGTCAACAGCTCGAACCTTATCAAGGCATTTTCATGATTTGCCACCTATTCGTGAAGCAACACTAGAGCAGCTACAAGCAGTTAACGATATCGGACCAATTGTGGCTGCCAATATTCAAGGATTTTTTCATCAAGCACACAACAATGAATTAATTCAGAAACTTCAAACTCTTGGTGTATATTGGTTATTAGAAAAATCCACAAAAAAGGCTTCTGTTTCGGGTAAGACTTTTGTCCTGACTGGGGTATTATCACAATTAACACGCGATCAAGCCAAAGAAAAAATTGAAAGTTTAGGTGGAAAAGCAGCAGGTAGTGTCTCAAAAAACACCGATTATGTGGTTGCTGGAGATAAGCCAGGCAGCAAATTGGAAAAAGCTAAAGTGCTTAAAATAAAAGTTATCACTGAAGCTGAGTTATTAGCAATAATCAACAAAACATGAAGCGGGAGAGGGGAGCAATGTCTGATAAAAAACCGCAAGGACAGTTGACAATACGAACACTGGCAATGCCCGCAGATACAAACCCCAATGGAGACATTTTTGGTGGGTGGGTGGTTTCACAAATGGATTTGTCTGGAGCAAGTATGGCGCAGCTCTATGTACCACGACGGGTAACAACGGTAGCAATTAATTCCATGACATTTATTTCCCCAGTTCATGTGGGTGATTTTGTGTGTTGCTATGCGGATTTAATGAAAATTGGTAACACTTCAATAACTGTCAAAGTTCAGACCTGGGCCATAGGAGCGCATGATGAAAGTTATCGTCAAGTTACAGAGGGAGTTTTTGTTTACGTATCAATTGATGATCAAGGTAAGCCAATTCCTGCTTACAAAAAGCGTAGTCGTTAACAATCACTGATGTGAGTTCTAAGATTTTTACAAAGAAAACATAAAGAGAAAAATAACGTTGATGTTTTGCCAATTTAGGATACTGAATCTTGTAAAGCAATACTTGCAATCGCAACATATAACGTCAACAGTCTATTTTTTTATCTAAGTAATAATTATTAAGTGATGTAAGTCGTTTGTAATTTTTTTGTATAGATTTAATATTAAAGCTTTTTTGCAAAAGTATATAATCGCAAAAATTTGCAATCTTATGGTCTTCTAACCTTATCACACGATAGTTAGGTAGTAGTGCGTAGGTCAACTTTAATGATAAATATCTCTGTTTATCATTTATGATACACAGTGTTCCTTGCTTTTTAGGTAAATTTTTCTCAACGGTATTTAATAAATATAAAATGTGTGGTTTTTCATTTTCATTAACACGCTGAATGCGAAAAATAAATAATATCAGAACAATCAAGCTAGACAAAATAGTAATATTTTTAAAGTTCCAAATTTTTGGTTGTTGTAAATATTTTTTTGTAAATATAAATAAGGTAAATATTGCTAATGCAGAAAATACAATATTTTCATAACGCATCATCGCTAGTGTGTGGTGAAATCGGGTGGCGATTCTAAATACAATCGCTTGTAGTAAAAACAGCATCACATTGTAGATTAAAAAAACCACTGTTTCCCATATCAAAAACCATTGATATTGTTTCTTTTCGTTTGCGCTTGATTTTCTAAAAATAAAAAACCAAAACACTATAGTGATTAAATACCAAACAATGAACGGCGTGTTAAGGCGGTCGCCAGGACCCAACGTGATGCTTTTAAGGTAAATCCAAAATGCTTGAAGTGTCTGCGTGTTATTCCAAAATAATAATGTTTTTATAGCATTATGTACATTGATTGCGTGGGTGAAAAGTTTGAAGCCTTGTTGTTGGTAATAGTGTATCCATGAAGCTCGGACTAGCAATAACGCAACCAGTGCTATAGCAGGATAAATAAGGTTTTGCAATTTATATTTATGTTGTTTTCGTTGCATAGTGATGTGCACTGCGAAATAGAGAATTAGTACCATGCTAATAAAGATACCAATTTGTTTGATGAGAAATAGAAATATCAATGCTGGAACTATTGCCCACCATTTGTATTGTGTCGTGTCATGTTGATGATAAATCCACAATATAGCAAATAGGTAGGTGCCGAGAATAAAGTCAACTTGTAAACTTGCGAATACAGCTCCATAAAAAATAGTGATCATGATGACAAGAATAACCAAATTCCCAAGCGCCAATTTTTTTGACTTTTCTGCGGCGACCACGAGGAGTGCGCTGAGAGTAATTACATTTTGTGCATAATAGACGTTGGGTATACAAAAATATGACAGCGGCATTAAAAAGTAGTAATGAAATGCAGACATTCCTGGCGTATAAGTCAGGTGTTCTGGCGATAACGTGCTACCTTTCATCACAAAATGATGTGTTAAAAATAGTGTTTTTGCTGCAGAGCCCCAAAAAGCATAGTCATCAAATTTTGAAAACTCGATATGTCTAGTGTAAAACCACGAGGCAATTAGTAATGCGAAAAAAATATAATATATCAGTTGTTGATGCCAATAAAACCATTGGCGATAGTTTTGCGTACAATATGTAATCGCACTGACAATTCCACCTAAGATGAGCGCTAGTGTAAAATAAGGCTGCAATCTACACAGTGTAGCGAAATATTCTAAGATTCCTAATATAGAAGCGAAAGAAAAAGGAAGCAGCGCGTCAGAAAGTTTTGTGATACGCTTAAGGAAAGGTAGCCACCCTAAAAAACTCACGGTAGTGATAAAAATTGACAAAATTGAGCTTGAAAGCATTATTTTTTAGTGCCAGGCAAGTACTTTTTAAAAATAAATATTTTTTGAACAATGAAATTTCCAATATACAATACAACACCGGCGATAATTTTTCCAGCATATGCATTAATACCTATGCACAAAAATCCTTTAATCAATAAAATTTCTAACGTTGCAATCAAAATTGCGAGCAACATATATTTACAAGCTGCAGGGATGATTTTCACTTGACTATGAAACGAAAAGTTACGATTCATTGTAAAATTAAACGTACCCGAGATAACTCGTGCACAAATAATTGCAGGCAACAATAGTCGACCAAAATGAAGAAATAACGAAAACATGCCAATGTCTATAATTGCTGATAGTATGGAAATTCCTGAAAATCTGATGAACACAAAATACACCTTGATGGAGTCCCAAATAGGATTAAAGTGTGAAGAACTGTTGTTGTCAATGTAGATAGTGGCAATCTTGATTTCTCTAACCTTAATGCAGTGTGATGTTGCCAACAGTAGCATATCTAGCTCAAATTCGTAGCCATTACTAGGTATTTTCATGCACTGGCTCACTAAATTGATTGGAATGCCGCGTAATCCAGTTTGTGTATCTGATACGTATTGGCGACTAGTGAGACGGAATATAAGCTTGGTAAGTGTGTTGCCGAACCAGCTTCTAAAAGGAGTTTTTTTGCGATCTAAACTCCGCACCCCCAGTATAAGACTATTATTGTTATTATGTAACGCTTCAACAGTGCGTTCGATATCATTGATGCTGTGCTGACCATCAGCATCAGCGGTCACTAATCCAATGCAATCTTCATGACTATGGTGCAGTACATCCAGAAAAGCAGTTTTCAAAGCAGCGCCTTTACCGTAGTTACTGGCGTGGTGCAATACTTTCACATGCTTTATTTTTGCAAGTTGGTCAAATATTGTCTTGTAATCCCGATCAGATCCATCGTTAACGACGATAACCTTAATTTCTTTCAAACGCTGCCTTATCGCAGCAACAAGCGTTATCAACTCCAAGCTGGGTTGGTAGGCTGGAATTACCACTTTAATCCTGCTCATAAGATATACAGACTATTTAACAATAATATTATCTATAGTAGATCGTGGTCAGTTATGAGTCAATCTTTTATGAATAAAGTTTATTCAAATCAATAAGTTTGAGGATTTTGATTGTCATTGAGACTAGAGTTTTCGAAGAGTTTACTATTTTTCTTCCTATGCTGGTGAACTTCACAGTGGTGGTGTATAATTCGTGTCCTTGTGGGCCCGTAGCTCAGTTGGATAGAGTACCTGGCTACGAACCAGGCGGTCGGGGGTTCGAATCCCTCCGGGCCCGCCAAAAAAATCAGTACATTTATAAGTAATAAACGTTGCAATATTTATTACCTGCTTTGCAAAAGGAAGGCACATACAGCAACGATGCAAGATGATAAAACTCAAACATGGACTGGATAACTGCTGAAACTAGTCGCTAATCTTTACTAATCCGTTAGATATAAAGATTGAACTTTTTAATGTATGATATGACTTTGGGATTCAGTAGGCCGGATATATTTTTGAACTGCCCTAATGAGAGTTGATGACGAATGTCAGTTGCAGTCATTTTAGAAGGGGTTGGGCGTTGAAATAAAACCTTGCCAGTTTGAAAGCGATTCAAATCCTGCGGATCTCTCGTTTGTGTTTTTTCAAGAAATTCATGTGCCCATTTTGTATCTGGTAAACTAAACTGAGGTCGTTCCACAATAATCAAATGACAATAGTCCAATAATTGATGCCATTGGTGCCATTGATTCAGTGATGCAAATGCATCGGTTGCTAGTATTAAGCATAATGCCTTATTTGGATATTGTTTCTTCAATTCTTTTAAAGTTTCGAGGGTATATGAGGGTTGTTGCTTCCGAACTTCAATGTCGTTTGCAACAAGCTTGGGGTATGCTTCAATTGCAATCTTAATCATTTCGTAGCGTTGTTTGGCGTTGGCAATGGGCATGTTTTTATGTGGAGGAATCCCGCAGGGCATCAAATGAATTGCTTTAAAAGGCAACAATTCTAATAATCCTGTCACCACGGCAAGATGTCCATTGTGCATCGGATCAAAGGTACCACCAAACAAACCGAGCAATGAAAATCGATTTTTCATAGTGATTTCCCCATCGCAAAGTAGAGGGTTAATGTTTGCAATGATTGCCACACGTTTCCTGGTGTGATTCCTTTTACAATACAATCAATTTTTCCAGCATGGCGTATAAGCTGAATAATCTGTGCATGTGTCATGCGTTGTAACGCGATTTTTAAGGGTTGTTTGCGTGTTTGCCATTCGTTATTAAGGATTTGGCTGATGGTTTTTCCTTGCTGTAATTCTTTACTCAATTTAAATAAATGGCGACATTCTTTGGTAATACTCCAAAGTACTAAGGTGGCTTCTGTGCCAGAACGACGTAACTGATTCAAAATCCTTAAAGCTTGAGTCGTTTGCCCAAGTAATGCTTGTGTTGTTAAATCAAAAATACTGAAACAGGCGCTGTCATGAATTGCTGCATTGATGTCTTGCGCAGTAATCATGGAACCGTTGGCAATCAGTATGCATTTTTCAATAGCTTGTTGAGTAGCCAACAGATTGCCTTCGGTTAATTGTATTAGCAGTTGCACGGCGTCATGTTGTATTTGTAGCTGATAATGCATAACACGATTTTCGATCCACGAGGCCAGTTCTATTTTTGGTATAGGTTTGATATGGATGACTATGCCATGTTGGTCGATCATTTTATACCAACGTGTTTTTTGTTGAGCAGTTGATAATTTATCGGTAATAATAATCAGCGTCTTATCGAGTTGTTTTTGAACGAAGAATTGCTGTAATACATCGATAGTTTGTTGATCAAACTTTCCTTTTGGGTTTCTTAATTCAATGAGTGTTTTTTTTGCAAAAAGATCGAAGTTATATAAGCTTGTTTGTAATGTTTCGACATTAAAACCAGTATCAAGAAAATAGCATTCTCTCTCGTCGTAACCCCGCTTTCTAATATGCTGTTGCAGTGCAGTTAAGCATTCTTTTCGCAATAATATTTCACTACCTGCAATTAAATAAACTGCGGCAAGTGCTTGCTTAAAGTGATTAGAAAGCTGTTTTAGATGAAGCTGCATGGGGCGAATCGCTCTTGGATTTCAGTGTTTGATTGACAAGGGCTTGTTTGACGCGATTTGAGCTTAATTGATTGTAAATTAAGATAGTGATCTCTTGTGTCAGTTCACGTTTCATCAATTGGTTAGTCTGTTCAATATACAGTTGGTTGGTATTGATGAGTCGGGAACGACTGATAGTCGCGGTTTGCGGGCCGTATATCACTTGTCCGGCATTAGTTTCCAGTTGATAACTAACAGTCAGGGCATAAGTATACTGATTTGCATCTCCGCTATAGAGTAAGCTAGGATGAGAGAATTGCCAATTATTGGACAATATATGCAAAATATATGGTGCTTTTTGAGCGGAATGGGTGAATTGCACATCCAAAGATTTTAATTCTCTCATAAGTGCTACTGAAAAATGGCTATCAGGATTAATAGGTTCGAAGTACAGTGTGTGTAATTGTGGTGGTAAACTTGCAGCGCTACGAATGTTAATAGCGCAACCATCCAACAAATTGGCACCTAATAAACTGATAACGGTGCACATTATTTTCAGCAAGGATTTCCACTTCATGTTTAGTTTACACAACAATGTTAATAAGTCGCTTCGGCACAATAACAACTTTTTTTATTTTTTTGTCAGCGATATGTTTTTGAACTTTTTCCTGATTCAAAGCAGCATTTTCAATGTATTGCTGTGTTGACTCATTGGGCACATTAATTTTTGCACGCAATTTGCCATTAATTTGTATCATCATTTCAACAAACTCTGTCATTAGCGCGGTTAGATCCGGCTTTGGCCAGCGAACATTGGTAATATTATCCCCAAACTCAAGATCACGCCATAAGAAAAAACATATATGAGGTGTAATCGGACTCAGTAGCCGTAATAAAATACGCATTGCTTCACGAATCAAATAAGCTTCCTCATCTGTCTCACCACTCAGTTGAGTTAATTCATTGAATATTTTCATGGTTGCCGAAACTACGGTATTCAACTGTAATTTTTCGATATCTTTATTAGCTTGCGCTAAAAATTGATGTATTTTTTGTCTAATCGCTTGTAGTGTCGGTTCTTGATAGTTATAGTTTTTAGCTTGTTGTTTGTCCAATGGTGTAATGATTGTTTTGGACCATTGCGCGAAAACCCATAGCTTCTTCAAAAATCGAAAGCAGCCTTCAACACCGGATTCAGACCATTCTAAATCTTGTTCAGGCGGGGCAGCAAAAGTAATAAATAAGCGCACGGTATCTGCACCGTACTTTTTGATTAAACTCTGTGGCGCCACTACATTGCCTTTTGATTTTGACATTTTAATGCCTTCTTTAAGTACCATACCCTGGGTTAACAAATTAGTGAAAGGCTCATTAGTATTTAATATGCCAAGATTTCGTAATACCTTATGCATGAAGCGGGCATACAATAAGTGCATAACCGCATGTTCAACGCCGCCAACATACTGATCCACTGGTGTCCAATATTTGGCACGATCATCAAGCATAGCACTGTTTTGGTCCGGACAAGTATACCGTGCGTAATACCAAGAAGATTCAACAAAGGTATCCATAGTATCGGTTTCGCGAGTCGCAGCTTGTCCACATTGAGGGCATTGTGTACGATAAAAAGATTCACATTTTTTGAGCGGTGAACCACAGCCATCTAAGGTGATGTCGGTTGGTAATTCAACAGGTAGTTGGCTCTCTGGAACAGGTATAGTTCCACAGTTGTTGCAATAAACAATAGGAATCGGTGTTCCCCAATAACGTTGTCGTGAGATACCCCAATCACGCAAGCGATAATTTACCTTAATACTACCGCAATTATGATGTTCTAAATATGAAGTGATTTTATCAAATGCTTCTTTTGAATTAAGACTATCAAATGATCCAGAATTAAACAGGACACCAGTTGTGGTGTATGCTGCCTGGTCATAGTCCCAGCTCGTGCCGTCTAATGGTTTAATAACTGGCTGTATGGGTAATTGGTATTTCAATGCGAATTCGTGATCTCGGCTATCATGTGCCGGAACGGACATCACTGCTCCAGTGCCATATTCCATTAACACAAAATTAGTGATCCAAATCGGGATTTGCTTATGGGTAATGGGATGAATAGCAGTTAAGCCAGTGTCTATACCGTTTTTATCTTGGGTAGCAACATCGGCTTCTGCTACGCGAGTTTGTTGACAGTTTTTGATAAAATTGGCAATTTCTGAACTTTTTTTAGCGCATTCTCTGGCCAATGGGTGATTCGGTGCAATACTCAAGTAACTGACCCCCAGAATAGTATCAGGGCGTGTGGTGAACACCACAATTTCTTCTGAGGATTTATCTAATAGAAACCGGACTGTCACACCTTTAGAACGACCAATCCAGTTACGCTGCATTGTGATGACTTGTTTCGGCCAACCTTTTAACGTGTCCAGATCATTGAGTAGCTCCTCAGCAAAATCTGTAATTTTAAGAAACCATTGCGATATTTCACGTCGTTCGACAATAGCATTAGAGCGCCAGCCGCGACCGTTTACAACTTGCTCATTCGCTAAAACGGTTTTATCAACTGGATCCCAATTCACTACGGCATTTTTTTTGTATGCTAAGCCATTTTTGTATAGTTGCAAGAATAACCATTGCTCCCATTGATAATATTTTGGGTGACAAGTCATAATTTCACGTGACCAATCGTAGGCAAATCCCATGCGTTGAAACTGCTTACGCATTCTTTTGATATTTTTTTGTGTCCAATCAGCTGGGGATAAACCACGTTTAATAGCAGCATTTTCTGCAGGTAGCCCAAAAGCATCCCAGCCCATTGGCTGCAGCACGTTGCGCTTCTGCGACATTTGATAGCGGGCGATAACATCACCAATGGTATAATTGCGCACATGCCCCATGTGAAGGTCACCGCTGGGATATGGCAGCATTGAGAGACAGAAGAACTTCTCTTTACTCAGATCTTCTTTGGCTTCGAAAAAATTGTTTTCAGACCAAATTTTCTGAGTTACTTCTTCAATGCTCTTTGGATTATAAGTTTCTGTTATTGTCATAGCTGGGTAAGCATACCTCTTAGGCGACATGAGTTCCAGCCTCGAAGACAAAACAAACATTAAATTGAAATTAATATTTGTTCAAATATTGACTATTCTGTTCTTCCTCCTATAAACTACACTCAAAAAATGGAAGCGCTTACTTAAATAGTCGCAACTCATGGCGAGAAAATGTGTTTATTAAAAACCACCCGAATCAAAATTTCTCTAATCACCAAACCTATCAAAATGGTAAGTTACTGAAAGTATATTCAGCGGACCATTTGATGGTCAATCCTGCAAATCAATATTATCTCCAGCAAGTAATGCCGTTCACTGGCTTGCCTAGTGAACATTATGAAGAATTTTATATTCAATTCATTAATAACTTTGTCGAGTTCGTTCAGGTTATTCCAATCACTATTGATGATGTCTTAAGCAGTTTACTAAACCAAGGTTTAGTGCGTGGTCTTAATGTACTGAATCAATTTATCATTGAACATCCCGAAGCACCACTAATCGAGCGCTACGCTGCGTTTACTGCGGCAGTATTGCTAGACATCGCAAACATTGTGACACAATATAAAATTTACATCACTGATCAAGAAGGCAATTTTATTAAGCGCTGGGATGTATTTGCTAGTTCTTTAGTCAGAGATGATGAAGCTGAATTTTATAAAATCATACCATTATTGGGGTATTATCAACGCGCTAAAAATAACCTCGTGTTGCTGTTAGCAAAACAAATTATACCTGAATCAGGATTCTCATGGTTGGCTAGCAAGTTAGTTGTGTTCATAGATTGGTTGGAGGCATTGAAAGGTGAAGATGGTGAGGGCACAACCCGATTTAAACTGGTTTTGGAGCATTATTTGCACTCAGAAACTCAAGGCGTTGCACGTGATTTACCCTCAACTGAAGTTCAACAAATGGATTCATCTGCAACACACCTTGCGGATAGCTTTATGAGTTGGTTGCGTCAATCAATCCGACTGGGAAAAATTTCTATTAACAGCCCCGATGCATTTGTCCACATGACCCGTGAAGGGGTGTTTATTCAACAAGCTAATGCATTTACAGCATTCAATGCCACCTCACCTGAAGTTTCATTTAATATCCCGCTGTTGTATCGACAAACTGGAAACTTAATGGGATTTTTAAAGTTTTGTGAAAAAGATGGGCGAACAATGCAGTATTATTCTGATTTTCCCGACCAACATAAAACCAAATTAAGCTTAGGCTTCCCAAGTGTTGTTGGAATCCACCGTCGTCATTTGCTGGAAGGGTTCTTGATTACGGATCCATATATGTTGTTCACAGAAGGGACTGTACCTGAAGCGAGTAAGCATCTGCGACCGATTGATCCAAAAAAATCAGCTGAAGCTTTACCACAGTTGAGTTCAGAATCAAAGTCAAATCCACCACGACCAAGTAACAAACCACTTTAGTCAGTACGATAAGGTTGTGAGCAGGTAGATTTTGGAATAAACGTGATCATGACAATTTGCAACACAATTGCTGCTATCGCAAACAATCCCCCAACTACCAAAGGCGACTTATAGCCATAACCGAGGTGAATCGCTAAACCTGCAAGATACGCACCTGCTGCAATACCGGCATTAAAGGCACCCACATTCATTGCAGAGGCAAGCGAGGGTGCCTCACGTGCTTCTTCAACCGCCTGCAATTGTAATGGAGAAACCACTGTAAAACCGAATATTCCAAATATAAATAAGGTAATCACAGCACCTATTTTTGAATGTGCTGTGAAGGTGAAGATGAACAGAATGAAGGCCAACGAGCTTAAAGAAATGAATAGAGCAGGAATTAGTTTTTTATCACCTAACTTGCCACCTATAAAGTTGCCTACCATCAAACCAACACCGAATAAAATCAGTAACCCGGCAACTACAGATTGACTAAAACCGCTAATTTCTGTTAACAATGGAGCAATATAAGTGAATGCGGCAAATACACCTCCAAAACCCATTGCAGTAATCAGCAGCGACAACAAAACCCTTGAACGTTGGAGCATGGCGAATTCGTGTTTGATATTTGGCTGCCGGGCGTTTTTTCGCTGCGGAACAAGCCAGAATATACCATTTAATCCGATCATACCCAGTGCGGTGATGGCCCAGAATAGAGAGCGCCAACCAAAATGATTCCCTAAAAAAGTCCCTAACGGAACACCAATTACGTTAGCCAGCGTTAAGCCACTCAAAATCATAGAGATTGCCGTTGCTACCTTGCCGGGTCCTGCCAATTCGGCAGCCAAAACCGTAGCAATTCCAAAAAAAGCACCGTGGCACAATGCAGAAATAACTCGACCTAGCATTAAAATTGTAAATGTCGGCGCGATCGCAGCAACAATGTTGCCGGTGACAAACAAAATCAATAGCAATAGCAGTACCGTTTTGCGTTGTAATTTGATGGTAGCAGCAGTTAAAATCGGGGCACTAACCACGGCATTTTCATGAACCATAATTCTTCAGTTAATGCTATAAAAATAGAAGT
>CAWUIH010000030.1:0-18269 GCA_963922495.1 uncultured Coxiellaceae bacterium
GGTTACGCCAGGTGGGAGCACAACCACTTTTTTGAAATTCATACCCTATCTCCTTTCTCATCATTCACAAGCACACATGATAAAAATAATTTCATCCAATGTAAGGGGGGGATTCTCGAGGGCTTACGCAAAATATGGCTTACTGAACGATCAACATCGCGAATTGCAACAAGCCTATGAGGAAAAAACACGGCACGCTACGACATTCGAAGAAAAATACAGGACAGAGAAAAATATTGTAATCAAGACTCAGGAAGCGCTTAAACAATCACAGGATAAAATTAAGGCGTTGCGTCATAATTACCAGTTTATAGTAGAAGAAAAGGCTGGGCTTCAAGGACAGCTGGAGTTGCTAAGGACGGGTGGCAAAAAATTACTCAGAACCGGATAATTGATTGATTTTAAATAGCTAAAACTCTTTACATTTATGGGCGTGGTGGTTAGAACCCCCTTATGGGGCGTAAGCCCGTGGTTGTTTACCGAGGCGACGTTCGAATCTTTTCATCTTGCCCCACCGCCGATGACCCCGATTGCCTTTTCTTACGATCGGCAGTTGCTGATAAAAAGAAAGCAGCCGTCGATTGCGTGTATCCTGAAGGACATGACTTCACTGATTCGTCCGATGATTTTTTGGGCAAGTCCTCAAACCGTCGAATTTGAAGTGATCCGGATATGGCCTCCGTGGGGTGTGCCGCATCGTTGTGGTTGTTGGTATCCGGATGCGACAATGCGAACAACCGGTAATGCATAGATCGGGGGTTTGATTGTGAAAGATTTTTCGATGACAATACGGTGGGCACCTGTGACCCAGAACCCGTATCTCCTTGCCCAACTCGCTCCAGTGATCCTATAGAGCTGATATTACCCTTGTTACAACCAGAGCTCTCAAAGGTACAACCATCATCAGAACTGATAATTTGCTGAACTTCATACTGCCGAGTCTCTTCGGACGTTAATAAATTGTTTTGGTTATCTCTACTTATTGCATCTGTTGCTTGGCTTACCCCACAAGAAATAGCGCTAGAAAGTAGGCTTTTAACGCCATTAACTGCTAAAGTTGCTTCGGCCATTGCCCTATCAGTAAAAAGATTAACGATGTCTTTTTTCATCTCATTGTATAAATTGAAATGATCATCTTGCATATATTGATGATACTCTAAACAAGCTGCTATTATTTTTTTCCGGTGAAATGACAACTTTTTATCCCACTTAATTTTGGTAAGGTTATAATGGTTAATATCATAATGCTTGCGATTAAATCTAAATTTTGTAATTCTTTCCTGTTGGGAATCACATATTGTTATTAATTTTCGCAGATCTATCCGCCCATTCTTCATTACGATCCCTTGCTGACTAAGTAGATCACTCATACGTTTTATTTGATCCGCTTTAATGCCTTCAGCTTGATATTTATTTTTAAGAATTGCCTCAAAGTCACTAAGTTTTGTTCGTTGAGTTTCAGATAAAAATTTTGAAAAATCATTTTCAAATTGAGCTATGGCTGAATCTTGACCCCATGGTAAATTAGCAATCAAATTTCTTATTTTCGTAGACACGCTATTTTGCATTTCACTACCAACAAACTTGTCAACAGCAAGCACATGATTTAGCATGTCTTTCCAATCGCTATGGCGCTCAAAAAGCAGTTTGATTTCTCGGCTTGTGCTATCCATCATACTAGGTGCCATGGCTTGTAATATGTGAGTTGTGATTTGATTCGATCCCGCATCCATTACTCTTGTAAACATCGTTTCAGCAGAAGAAATACTCATTTTCTTCAGGGCTTCTATCAATCCTTGTTTACTCGTATGTTTACCGATCTCTTTAGAAGCATTCATTGTGATCGCCGCTCTAACTGCATCATCCGAATAATCAACGGTGGTATCTGCCGCTTGACCCGCTGCAGCAGCAGTGGTAAAAGCATGAGCAATACTGGCCATGGAAATGCTGAGTGCTAAACTAATGTTTTTCTCGAAAACATATTGACTCAATGAAAATTCTCTACTACGAATGGTTTGAACGAGGCGAAAAATATCCCTGATCCCTTCTGTGGCGACACTGAAACCAATGCTGGATGCTAGACCTGCCGTGAGTGCTGCCAAAGCAACCCCCCCACTCAGTTGGCCGATAACTGCAACTGATAACATCATAGTACTGATAATTGGAAATGGATTTTTTTCATCCAAATCATAAAAATACAAATAACCGTTTCTCGCTAAAGCAGCTAGAAACTCATTATTATTGCTAATTCGCATCAATTCATCTTGAATCGATTTGTGTTTCGGTGTTAGATCTTGCACACTTCTGGCTGCATGGGCAATGAGTTCTTGCGCTTGTTTGGTATCGAGATCAGTCACTTCTGTGAAGGCTCGTTTATGGTGTTCTGGTGGCATCCAATTGAGGAGCAATCCAGCTTGTTTTCTACTCAAACGTTCATAACACAGTTTCATTTTACAGTGGCAACGTTGCATCACTGTTTGGGCTTGTGGTTGACTGAGTTTTTTAAGCTTAAGGCTAATCGTTGCATCATCAAGTCCATGGGTTACCATTTCATGATTAGCTCTGAAATCCAAAATTAGAGCAAGCACCTGTTGATAATTCAACTTTAAAATCTGCATCTGTGTGGATGAAATAAACTCTATCATTGTATCATTCGTCGTGTTCACTTTCTGAAGTGCGACAGTTGCATACTGAGCCCCATCTTCCTTTGAAATGAGAGCGCGCAGTTGAATCAACAGAGGGTAATTTTTGCTTTGTAGAAAACCAATAAAGTCCTTACTAAAGTTAGAGAATATGAGTTCGTAACTAAGGTCGCTGTACTCTGAAAAGGTTTCCAAAAGTTCCGCTATCTTTGCAATGCTGTTTACATTAAGTAGCAAAGAGACCGGTATTTTTTCTGCCTCCCTATAATTATAACATCGTTCAGCAACAGAGCTTCTGATTTCGCTAATCCGATTACCCACAGCTTTACAGACCCCAGCCCCCTTGTTCCAGAGCCAAGAGGTCGCTGCGCTGACATGTGCCGTAAATCCGAATAAGGTCTCAGGTTCTTCTTCATCCCTGCTTTTGATATCCATTTCTACCAAGGACTCCTCTGTTCGATGGTAATGATTTATCGGCAACAATTGGGCAAGACCATAAGCTTGTCCAAATTGTTCACTATTGAAGGTAATATTTATGGCACTGTTTTCAGGAATGATCGCTATTGTTTTTCTCATCTGTGAAAATTCAACAACGTCATAATGCGTTTTTAAATGATGAAAGGTCACCGATAATGAACCACGATATTTCTCAAGTACCTCCAAAGCCTGTTGTTTCGATAATCGAGCGTGGCATAGGGACGAACCTTTTGAATCATACTGATTAAGACTGATTAATCGAAACGATTCTTCAATCGTTTGTAGAGAATACATGACTGAATTACTCAATAATTGGTAGACAGATAAACGGTTTTGAATTTGTGTCAGATGGTGGTTTTCAGTTTTGGGATCTTTGACTTGAGATAAAGAGTGTAGGATTACTTGTTCTTCTTGCATGAGCGTTTTGTAGTACTCTAAAAGTTTTTCCAACGATGATTTGATCTGATATTTGTAACTGCAATTTGCAAGTTTTGCTAAGGCATAAGCCTTATGGTATAATGCATTATGTGCGTATAGTGGATCTAATTTGATCGCTTGTTCGTATGCCCAGAGCGCTTCTTTGTAAAGCCCATCACGATAACCTATTGAAAAAAATGAGCGTGCACGAGAGAGCAAGGCATGCCCTATCCTTAGGTAATAAATAGGATTTTTTATCAGCGTATTATGTTTATATTGAATCAACACTTTAGCTTCAAACTGAGCAAACGATGCAAGGATCTGAGTTTTCTCTTTGGAAAAATCACATTTTTTCAACCATAATCCCCATTGTTCTTCTAAAGCATTTTTCATGAAAATTTTCATTTGAATATCTAAGCACCTCTTTGCATAAGTAGATGGAATCGATTTTCCTTTATCGGCCACCTCAATTTTCTTGCGCAAAGTCAAATAACACTCAAATAACTCATCTTTAAGTTCGATGATAGGCCCCTCTGATTTTTTAACACGTTCTATACGCGCACTTTCGGCACGGTCACGACACTGTTCGATGTAAGAAAAATCGATGCCTAATTTGTTAGGATCAGCTGCAGGAAATACTGTCATCAGTTTTTGTTTATTGATAATGAGTTGGGCCGTTCCTGGTTGTCCACATCTTGAAGTTCGCCCCAAAGCTTGTTGCTTAACCCGAAGGTTGGCGGGTAAAAATGTCATACATACGTGTAATCCTCCGTTTTTGTTTACCTCAGGAGTGACTTTGATGTCGGTGCCTCGACCCGCTAAATTGGTCGCTACAATAATTGAATTACCTGCCAGTTGCTGATTGAGAAATTGACTGTGATCTCGCAAATTATCGGCATAGATATAGCATCTTCCCGTAAATTGTTTCTGCAAAGCAGCTTGTAAGCGCCCCGCTTTTTTAATGCTTTCACAAATAATTAAAACCACACGGCCTTGACCGGCTTCTTGAATGGCGCTATTCGAAATTGAGTGTACCCAATTTTCTTCTCCATCTATGATCTCTCCCGGCAATTCAACAAATTGTTTGGGCAAATATGTAGGAATTTTCAAAAGGTCAATACCATAGATATCATCCAATAATTTTTGAGATTCGAGTGAACCCACTGTGCCTGTGATCGCGGTAATATCTCCTTGGTATCGCTTCATTAATGAAACGTTTGACTCATAGTTTGTAGTCAGGTTTTCTGGTGTCACTTGTAAGCCATGTTTCAGTTGAAGGAATTGCTGCAACCCATCGGCCCAAACTGTCCCCTCTTGAGCAATACCGGTATTGGAGAAATCAACTGGGATAATACTTCGGTTACCATATTTATTTACACCAATTTTATAGTTAGTCTCAACTTCACAAATATAAAAAGCTGCCCAGGCATTTTCTGTCCATTTTAGTTTTTGACCACTAGCGAATGCTTTCAAATGATTAGGGATAGAGATAGGCGCATTTTTATCAGTGATCATGTATTCAACGTAGCATACTAATGCCCTCTGAAGGCAGATCTTTTTTTGACGATCTCTCTCCGTAGTACTCATCTTTTTTTTCAAAAGCTCAAAAAAAGGGTTTTTTTGGCCTTCAAAATCAAGTTCCGGATGATTCCAAGCTTGGTCTAGTTTACACAGATGCGACCAAAGAGAGGACAAGAGTTTAGTGAGAGCATCCATACTCGGCACAGGAGTTGATAACATGGCAATTTTTGATCCTTCATCAATGAGTAAGTTATCCACTTCATCCACAATCACGGTTTCTAAGGGTCGCTTGCCACGAGTACCCAATTGGCTGTATTCATGGCGTAACAAATCGAATTGAAATTCACTGGCATCACCATAAACAAGATCAATATTATTTTGATAACACGCTTTCAACCCGGTGATATAACTTTGATCATAATTACAGGCAGTCTTTAAGTTAAACAAGGCATAAAAAGTTGAAAAATGTTCCACGTCTTCTTTTGCCAGTATGGGTGAACTGGTAATAATGTCAACTTTTTGATGAAACAAAGCTCTAATCGTTGCCAGCATCGCAATAATTAGAGATTTACCTTCTCCCGTAGAAATTTGCGCAAAAAAACCTCTATGTTCTTTTTTACCAAGCAATAACAGTAAAATGGAGAGCAACTGCACAATACGTGGTTCGTAAGTAAACTGCAGAACACAAGCTCGTTTTAAGACCGCAAACATTTCAGATAGCAAATTCGGATCAGCCAACGTTGCTTTATAGTTTAGGCGTTTATCTCTAAAAATTTTAGCCCATAAAAGAATATTTTTTTTAGTCCATTGACTAATAGACTTGTTATTCATGTTACTAGGCTGTTTATCTTTTAAAATAAGACTCTCTTTCGACAAATAACGTTTTGTCACGGTTTTAAAAAATGACTTAATTTGGCTGTTTGTTAATAAATTCGTTTCTCCCCTATGATTAATTTCCAAACGATCTTGCTGTAATTCATACAATAACTGTTCCAAGCTCTTATCAGAACCCTTATTTTTAAAACATTTTCCCACAATTCGTGCATGTAAAGACGTTATGAATTCGTGTCCATTCGTTTGCTGATAACAATCATAAAATTCGGATTCTTTAAGGTATTGACGGTAACGAAAAACCATATTGATAACTTTATAGAGTTCGCTGATCCGTATAGATGAACAATTAGAATTTGATAAACCCTGCAGAAAAGTCATTAACTTCTCCGCGTTCCAACCATAATTACACAGATTTAAAAGACCCGTGTAAATTAAATTCTTAGTTTTATTCTCCGTTTCATGTCTGGTCAGTTTCTTAAGACAATTTGAAAAAACCATCTGTATCAAATGATTTTTTAGGTCGTTCAAATCACAAGCAGAATCTTTAAATCCATCGGTTAAACAGCCTTCAAGTGTATCCAATGCAATATCATGATCCTGCATGAACATTAAAAATGAAACTATATCGTCATAATGGGTATGTGTCTTTAGTTTGCTAAAAAATAATTGAATCAAGGTAAAGTGCCACTGATGTTGACAAAAATAATTATTCAAATCAATAATACAGTTATGTGAGAGTGAAGTTTTAACATTAGAGTATAATTTGTTTAATAAAGCCGTCAATGCCATGAATTTAATATCTTTAACCCGTAAAGCCATAAAATTTGACGCGAATGGATAATTCATGTGGATCAGAATGGGCATTAATTCAAGGATATCTCCGATGCTAAGTTTTTCTTTCTTTTGTAGAACCGTTAAAAGTCGTAGGACGTGACAGACGGTTTTATTTAAGTCGTTGCGATGACTATCAAGGTTTCGGCTAATTTCCAATACAAGCGAATAGAATCTCTTTCTTTCTTGCTCGGAGCATGACGGATCTATTTGGTGACATAAATTTACCAAATTCTCAAATAAAAGGATCTGTGGATAATCATTCACCGATTTATCAGCGAGTTTATCGAGAGAGACGGGAGTATCAAGGGAAAGCCATGTCCAGATCACATAAGCCTGATGTTTTTTATTAGAGAACTTATAGATAAAGGGTAAACATTGTTCACCACATTGTTTTCTTATTCTATCAATGGATGGTAACGTTGAGTCGTAATTTTTATCAGTTAAATTATCTTCAAATTTACCTTCAAATAATGAGCATAATTGACTAAAAATGCCCGCTGCGTAGCTTTTGATCTGGGCACGGTTTTGATTACTAGAAAAATGAGTGCTCACTTCATCGCATTTCTTCATCAACTTGGGTTTTAGTTTTGTTAATACTCGTACCAGTTCTATTGAAGGTGTTTCTGTAGATAGTAAGTAATGATAAATAATTGAAAGGATCTTTAATTGCAGACGGTGATCAGAATTTCTGAGAAAATATTCAAGAAAGTGAATGAGCACTTTGGTTGGATCTCTGTCTAATGAATAACCTGTCAAACATTCCCACAGTTGTAAATCAACCTGCGTTAATTGAAGTGTTTCAACCTGTGTGGACTCAATACGTTTTGAAAATCCACACAAAACCTGATCAGCAACAGATTTAGGAACGCCTTTCGAATTAAGAAAGTAACAGCACAACGGCACAATTCTTGGATCATAAAACTTTTCATTCTCACAAGAAAAATAATCACTTAGTGTCTGAACCATGAGTGAATGCAAGTGCTTAGGTAGCTTTTCTTTCATCAGACCCCATAGGGTTAAGATGTCTTTTATCAATTCTGGACGCATCCGCATTAGCCACAATAGCGTTTCCGAATTACTGATCGAAAACCTCTCCCCCTTTGCAATAGCCGTACCCATAAAACGAATGATTTTTCGTTTTTCCCCAATTGGTTGTATCTGGTTCAATGTCGCACCTAAGTGTTCCATTGCAATCTGATTAGCGATTAGGCTTGGAATGTTTTTTTGATATTTGATAATGGACTTTAATAGATCATAGAAGAAGTCTCTAACTGTTTTTTCTTCATGTGAAATCATAATTGAATTAAACCTATCTAGATCTCTTATTGAAAATTCTTTCTGATTTTTAACTTGCTCCATCACTATTTTTTTGGTCAACGGAAAAATATTTTCTTCAAAATGAGAGGTAAACGGACGTTGAAAAATTTTAGCAAGCGCTTCAATCAAAACATTTGGCAACAAACCTAATTTGGGTTGTGCTGTTAACGCCTTCAAAATAGATGATAGATTTCCTTCATCATCCGTATTGAAAAGATCCACTATCAACGAAAAAGAATCACCCGACAATAATGTTAAATTTTTGCTCAAGGTTTCCAACAGTTGTATTTTTTGCTCAAGGTTTGTTTCTTTTGATAAAAATTGCTTTTCTTGTTTTTTATAAGCCACAAGGCTTTGTTTGTCTTTTGCTAGTTTTTGTTTTGACTGCTGTGAGGATAAGGTCATCAGGAGAGGCCATTGCTGCTTGAATGCTTGGATATCACATATTTTTTTCTGCATGATCTCCAACATGACACTATCGAATTTAATAAAATGACTCAAAACTAGTATTAATTTTTGCAGAGCATGGTTCGCGTTAGGTTCTTCGCTTTTTTGGAGAAGTACAAAGCATTTATTGACTAACAGAGTTTCAAATTCGTGATTGGTTCGATGAATTTCAAAAAAGCTAGCTAAAACACACATCGCCTCTATGGCAATCTGAGAATCAGAATGTGCCATCAATACGAGCAATTTATTGAGCGTGGGGGCTTGAAAGACGAACTCACGTTTGACCCCAATATTTAATGCTTGGAGGCTCAATTGAAGCAGATCAGAGGTTGTATTTTCTCGATTTAATAGGTGTTCAATATTGACGAAGGTTTCATGACTGACTGATTCATGGTGGGTAATGGATAAAGAAACAATTTTGACAAAATTTTTGAAACTAGGATGTTCGGGGTATCGCGACATAAAGGCTGACATGGCGGATAATACGTAGCTTGGTATGGGCGGATATTTAGACAAGATAGCTTCACACAAATCGCTCACGTCTTTTTCTCTAAGCAAGGGTTGATCTCCTGCTTGCAGAAGATTTTTAAGACTGATGAAGACCCCTTGTGTCATTTTTTCCCCAGCCTGAGCCTTTGAAGCTAAACGCTTTAACGCTAGTAGGCGTTGCTCAAACAATAAATTATTCTGAGCTAGTTTGTCTGCATCATCATCCATCACACAAATTGTTTTTGCTTCTCCGCTGAGTGTTTGCTCGTGAAGGAAAGCGCGTATCGCCTTTCTTTTTTCATAATTAATCGTAGTATACAAGAGCTCGGCGACTTTAAAGCTGATATTTTCAGAGAAATGATAACCGTGTCCAGCGGCTTTTTTAAGTATTTCTAACAACGTAATCTGTTGATGTTTACTGTAGAGTCGGTATTCAACAGCTCTCATAAGTTCATCAATCACGGTATTTTTGTTTAAGATAAAAATGTCTAGATAAATGATTTGCTTTTTAAGCACTTGAGCCGCCATCAGGCTAATCGTGTCATTTTCGTGAGATAAAAGATCTTTGAGTTGGTGAAAAAATTCCAATAGAAAACCATTAGTCATCCCGAGAGAGAGATCTCGCAGGATCTCCATAGCATTTATTTTTGTGGCTAGAGAAGTATTGAAACCTTTTACCAGGGCCAACAGGCACAGATGATCCTTATCATTTGTTAACCATGATTCATACTGTTGAGCCTTTTGTGAATGTTTAACAATAGACACACTCAGTTCAGTCACTTTACGAGAGTGATTGACTTTGAGTGCTCTCATGATCTCTTGCAACACACCTAAAGGTAATGGTTGATACTCAATCACGTAAAGCAATAATGCAAGGATTTTAGTTCGTTCTTCCGCACTTCCTTGATTGAGTTGACTGACGATAAAACACAAAACCTTATCAGGGATCATAGTCTTCTTTTCAACCAAAGGTTCAAAAAGTTGACACCCAAGCATGCTCGAATCGGTTTCAATCACCCATTCACTTATTTTCTCTATCGTTTCTCTTTGAGCTGCTGTTTTAATACGACGCAAGTAGCTCTCAAGCAGATGAAGTGCATCGCTTTTTTCTATTTTATTTTGGGAATGGCAACATTTTAAAATAGATTCAATAAATTGATCAGAGCCCTCAATATTTAAACGTTCATCAACCACATCACCGATGAGATGTAATAGCTGCAAGCGTATTTCGTCATCTTGTTCAAAGACTGTTAATAATTCCCCCCATTTATGAATGATTTTGTCACTATAAGAAAACCCTTTTTGAAAGGCTTTATGAAGTAACAGTATCACGGTCTTATTAAGACCGTTTGCATTGTTCTCAACAAACAACAAGTTTGTTAGTTCATTTGAAAACCATTCGAAATGGCAGCCTCTTATGTTTTTTGAAGCATCAATAACATGATCCAAAACAAAGAATATATTATTTTGTAATTCTTTTTTGGCAAAGAGTGGCTGCAGTAACCCAAGGAAATGAGCTTGAATGTGACTCAAGTGTTGATAGACACAATGACCCATGAATATGAGCGTTATATTTTGAGGAGCCACGTTGTCAGTAGATAAATATTTTTCGACGATAAAACCCATAAAAGACAAATCAATGTTTTGCTTATTTTCAGCAAGGTGCTTAAAGATACGTAGGGCATTGATTTCTGCTTCTTTGGGGAATTTTTCATTCTGTAAAATTTGAAATAATTTTTGCACAATCCCTACACTTAGAGTTTCAGATTGAGGCGGTTGTACCGCTCCAAGCAGTATTTTAGTGACCTCAATACAGAATTTTGGACTTAAAATAAAGGCTTCACAATCGCTAAGCTTCTCGGTTAATCGATATCTAAGAAATTGAGCAGTTTCTCTCAGCTTATCTGTTAAATGAAGATCTTTTTGCATGGTAGCAAAGATCTCAAGCCAACGTTCCCGTGAAAAAAAATGTTTATGGTTGAGTAAATTGTGACAGGTCATCAGTGCATATTCACGCTGACGATTTAGCGCTGTAACTAACTGTTCACGAATATCTGTCACTCCATGAAGCAGAAGATAATTTGCGGCAACCAGAGCACTTTGTCGAATATCAATATCATTGTATCCCAATGCCTGTTTAATCACTGAGAAGGCCTTATCGAGCCTTGACAATAAACGTTGCCCATTGGCAATGGCATAACGAATGATATCAATCACTAAATATTTAGTTTGCGTAGAACTTGTTTTTTTCCATTGTTGCAGTGTATAAATCCATTGATCTTTTGATAGGTCCAATCGTTTTTTCGCACGTTCTCGAATTAAGAAAAGTTCACCTTGTTGAGTGGTACCCCAAGACACGCTGGGTTTCTGTGGGAAACTCGACTTTTTTGTAGAGACATAGTATCGGCATTGGTGATGCAATGCTGTGGTGATCCATTTAGGAAAATCTTTAAGCTTATCTCTCTCAATCAAAAGATGATCCGCGACAACCATGGCGCTTTGTCGAATATCAAGGTCACTGTCGGCCAACGCTTGTTGAATAACTGAGAGAGTTTTGGTTTGCTCTGGAAATAGGTGTTGCCCATTAGCGACAGCATAACGCATAATGTCGATAATCAAGCGTTTAGTTTGCGTAGAACTTGTTTTTTTCCATTGTTGAAGCGTATAAATCCACTGATATTTCGATAAAGCTAATGGAACTTTCGTACGATTTCGAATTAAAGAAAGTTCGCCTTGTTGAGTTGCCCACCAAGACAGTTTTGGTTTTTCTGGGAAACTGTGCTTTTTTGCAGTTCTCTGAGAGCTATATTGATGCTTCAATGCTGTGCCTATCCAGTGAGGGACGTCTCCAATTCTCTCCTTCTCCATCAATGCACTGTCAACATCGATGACGGCCCGCTCAACGAGCATCAGTTCTTCAGTGGAAAGCCGTAAACCAAGATGCGTTTTTGCTGCCAGTAGAATCACGATGGTTTCTAAGTAATCCAGTGGTTTTAAGCGGTTTAACCGGTTTATTCCTCGATCGAGCAATTTACCTAGATCGGAATTTAAGCATTGTCTATTATTAACCAGGAATCCTAGCGCAAGCAGTGCGTAATTTAGAGTGCCCCTACTAGCGTTAGATGAGTTTAGTTCAGTTCTAACTTCTGACAAAATGACGCCGACAGTCGCTTCTGGCAAATGCCACTTATGTTCACACAAATGAGCTAGAATTTTGAACGAGACTTGCGCTAAAGCCACTCGGTTAACGTGAAGTAAATAACCTCGGTAATTACAATAACCCACAACTTGTTGGATATCTCTTTGAGAGATACGGTGACAATCAGATGGGCTGGTGGCTGAGCGTAAAATATCTTCGAGCACTGACTGTGGAGAGAAATGGCTGCGGAACCATTTAAAACGACTGGCTGTGTCAGGTAGCCCTGGTAAGGCTTCTGAAGATCGATAAACTTCATACTGGCTGCTAGCAGCCTGAATAGTACCATTAAACCTTGCAGAATAAGTATAGTTTATTTGTAAGTTTTCAGTATGAGTAACTGTTTGACTTTCACTAATAACAATTTTTGCGTTGAAATTATGCCTTACCAAATCATTTGTTGAAGATTTATTTTCAGAACACTTTTCATCTGCTGCCGACAAATCTCGCATATACTACCTCCCTGTAAAATCCAAGAAAAGATCATATTATCGTTATATCACTGACCTCCTCTCATGAGAACTATTTCTAGTACCACATCGTCACGTTCATGCTTATCATGGAAAATGGAAAATATTTTAGGTGTTATTATTACACTCTCCTTCCCTTACGCAGCAAGCGTAAAAAAGCGGTTACAAACTTTCCGGTTGACTCTGCATTTTTAAATTTATACGTGTTTTTGAGGAATCAGAACCAACTAAACGGTTGTAGCATAAATTTCAACTACTCAAATTTTTCTTAAGCACTTAGAGTGAAGTTTTCATGTATGCAAGCCGTCTCTACTTTACTTGTTTGTCTTACTCTAGTCCTAACGAATTAAAAGGCATAATATTTTTTTATATTTTTATTACATCAAAATTTCAAGAATTAAATATTAACATTACTTACATTTATAAGTAAGCAAATTTGTTATTTTTCTCTAAATTTAATTTTTTATTAAGAAATTTCGGGGTTGGGAAGGAATACCCAGCGCCACGAAGGTGCACAACTGCTTTCGTAACACATTGATATGTAATGTTTTTTAAGATTTATTAAAATGAGGAATTGTTTAATTGATGTACTAAACTTGGCTGTTTTTACCCTATTTCGTGTAAAATTCGCTCTCATTTTTAGAGCGAATTCGCAAGAGTCTATCATACAAGCAACTCATTGCTGTTTTTTACATCACCAGCAGGATTTCAGCTATAAATTATTCGAAATTTCCCATCGACCGTATAGAATGCAGCCGTGACGTATTGCAAAAACCAGTGGTCGGAGTTGATTCGTTACATCAACTATGGCGGAACACACATCAGCAATTGCTGGGTTGAAAATCAGGTCCGGCCCTTTGCGGTGGGGAAACGCAATTGGTTGTGTGTGTCACGAAGGAGGTGTAATGATGAAATATTATTAGCAGCATAACACTTCTGTGCTGCAAGTTGGATGGAGGTTGGCCCTCCGATCAGGGCTTACAGGAGCACTGATCAAACGACCCAGGGCTGCTGCAACTTAAGGGTTGCGGTGGTGAGCGTTTTGGGAAAAGGCAGAAATACTACTGTCACGTGAGATTTAGGAAGTTGAGTGAAAGCGAACCGACTGATGAAGCATCGAAATCTGAGCTGATGTCAAAAAGAGATTGTATAACCGATCTCTGATGAGTGTAGAAGAAGCCTGTTGACTGTCTACGTGGCATCCGGTGTTAAGGCGGCAAGAGCCTAAATTAGGCCAACTTGTGGAACGTGAGAACCTGCTTCTGCCACGTATCAGGAAGCAGGGGCGGACATATTCGTAGTAGCACTCAACTACCACCAGCTGAAGCTGGTGGGTTGAAGATCTAGGCTGGAAGCCGGAAATTATTCTAAAGAAAAATTAGAAATATTATCAGGTCTATGAGCATCAATATGATTACTGATGTAAGCATCAATCACTTCATCCGTTACATTACCACTGGTCGTGCTAAAATAACCACGACCCCAAAAATGTCTACCCCAATATTTCTTACGCAACTCAGCAAATTCTTGCTGAATCTTACGTGAAGAGCGCCCTTTCGCGTGTTTCACAAAATCACTCACACAAACGTGCGGTGGAATCGAAACAAACAAATGCAAGTGCTCAGCAGACACCACTCCGTTGATAATCTGAACACCACGCTCCTCGGCAACCTGGGCAATAATGTCACGAATCCGTTCACCAATTGCTCCGCGCAAAACACGATAACGATATTTCGTAATCCATACTAAATGGTATCGATGATGGTAGACAGTGTGAGATCCATACGTGTAATTCGTCATCAACGCAATATAACTGAAGTTGATCCCATCTGGAAGATGGGGGTTTCAACCAATTAGAAGACTATGAATTGACAGATGATGACTTCACCTCCGCCCCCAACGAGGAGGTTGGTACCTCAGCGTAACCCCCGATGATCCAACTCACCGCCACACTCGCTAATTGCACCATCGGCGCCACCCAGCGATGCAACAATTCCCCTGCGACATACGCCAGGTGCTTTTCCTTAACCGGGGGAACGGAATGAGAGGGAAAGGCATGAGTCGAGGCATTAAGATCCGTGACGGCCAACGCCTCACCATCGATCGTGATATTCGTGATTGAGTAAGTGTTATTGAATGGAATAGAACTGTCATTTATCAGTGACGGATGGGTAACATTCGGTCGCATGGGACGTGCTCCTTGTCATCGTTAACGTTTAGTGAGTACATGACCGCCTGTTTGGCGTTCCCAGCACCATGACGTTACAGGCCTGATGCTGGGATCCCTTCCTTAGGTATCGGATTTTTATAGACAAATCACACTAAATTATCCGTTACGGGATGTAAAGCAGAAAGGCTATGATCTCAATACTTAATTTTTTCTTAATGAATACTCGCACACAAACGTGCAATACGTGCGCATTCCTTTTTACGGAGCTAATGATTCGCAGTGGGTTGCTTCATCTGCTTTTCCTGAATCACACGAATTTAATCTCATAACACGTTGCTTTTTAAACAGCTGTAGCGGGCCCAGTGTTAAGGTTCGTATCTTTTATTCTCATTTTCGAGTGTTTGGTATAATACTTCTCTCACATCATTACGTTGAACTCTAAATAAACCACATACAGAGTGAATCGTTTTTGAGCAGCAGTTATTGTTCTGAGCAGGAACGGGATTGGATTCTCCTATTTCACACGTTGGCTCCGGATCATGGTCTGTTCGATCAGAACCATATTTAAACAGTGTAATAAGGTTAGGGAACGTTGCCGCGAGGAAAGGGGCAAACAACGCCGTAAACGTCAAATCGACGTGTTCCATTAACAGCATGAACCCCGCTAAATTAGCAGCATAAATCAACATATTGCCACTCGTAATGCCCACTGCCGTCCAAGCGCGATTAATTGACGGATACTCTTTTTTAATCGCCCTCTTAATGCGGCTCAAAAATATCTGTCCATACTCGCTCTGTTGTAGCCTATCCGCATCGAGTGCTGGCATGCTGTCACCTGGCCTGTATGTGGGGTTAAGAATTTGCGCAATCTTTTGCTTCTTGGTTGCACTGAATCGCAAAACGTGTGTGCGAGAGCTACTCGCGTTTCCTTGGTTGTAGTGCATCTGGCAAAAAATATCATTCCCGTCTGAGTAAACGAAGACCTTATCTTCTCCTCGCTGCACCATAAATTCATGATTCACTGGGTGTCGTGTTATAATAACATTTGACCAGGTTAGGTTATGGTATTGGTGCGATGGTTGCTGTAAATCATATTTTCTATTTTTGTAATCAAGCCATGCAAATATGGAGCCCAGCACATGCTTGGCATTATCGGTCATGTGTTCATCAAAAATGTGAAAAAACTCATTTGTACCGGCATAGACTGAAACAAAGCGGCTGGCATTGCCCGTCAACAGGACACCGGCCACTAGCAGGTAAAGCCATGCCCATCCACGAGTTAAAAATTCTTTCACCTGATGGCTGCTTGCATGAGATGCCCAGTGAAACGTATCGTAAGCCCCTTTTCGCATCGTATTACCATAAATAACCATCAGGCTAGCCAGGTTAATGGTAATGGTCATGAGACACAGAGATTTAGCACAATTGTTGGCAACCTCTTCATTCGCATGAAGCACATCCTCAAATCCTTTTTTATAGACTTCATGTATCTCAGCCAATACCGAAATTAAACCGGCGGTCATGCCGAGAGTCGATACAAACCATGTGCCTCCTAACCATAGATACCCAAGAGCTTTAGGGATCGGCGAGTAGTCTTTTCGGAGCGTTTTTATAAAACGTTTATCCGCTTTGACGATGCTGCGATTGTAATTAGCCGAAATTTGGCTCCCTTCTATTAAAAACGTTACGGCTGCAATGCCCATACCGATGACAATTGAAAATGCTTTATACGTATCCGTTGGATTTTTCTCTATTTTGTCAAAACCCAGACCGGCTACTGTGCCCTCAAATGCACTCAAGAACAGAGCCGAAGCAAAGATAAACACTTTATCTTGTATTAATAAATTCGGTGGGAATATAATTTTATTAAAAATATTCCAAAAACCATTATTTGAAAAGGCATTCCTAGCCCATAAAATGGGGTGATGAAATTCTCTCATTTCACTCACGGAATGAAACGCCCAAGCGAGCACACTCATGGCAACTAACAAGTTTTGTGCTGCGCTATTTTCAATGGAATACTGGTGATCGTCCTGTACCGCTTCTTCCAGAAGATGCTTACTGAACGCTGCCCGACCCATGAGGTGAAGTAGCACAACTAAGTAGAGAGCGGCAGAGGTTATTCCATGATTAACGGTGCTGAATGCGGCAGACCAATAAGGGGTTTCTGGCTTTTTACGCAAAAATCGCCATCCTAGCTGATTGATTTCGTAATAAACAGTGCCGCTGTACTCCAAAATCTTCTCGATACCATACGGCATATACATACGTGTCTTGTTGCCTTTAGCATCCAGAGAATAAAATCGCACCCTTAACCGATCATTTTGGGGGTTAGTGGTGTTTTCTTCAAGGTTGACCAGTAGTTCATCGCCATGACTCCTGAACAGCTCCTCCCAACCGGCATTTTGTTCCGTTTGAATCGTATCGATATCGGCTACTACTTCCTTTGAAAGATACGACTTTTCAGATACCGCAACGCCCATGCTATTTATGAATTTTTGAATTTTGTCATGGTGTTGCGCTTTTTGGACTGCCTTGTGGTCCAGGAAATCCGTGAGGCCATTGTTTTCGCGCTTCATGATGGCATTGGACAAGCCATTTAAGCGGTTTTTATTGTCCCCTTGCTTGATCTCTGGCGACAGCGCCTCGGCTCTTAGGACACGGAGTGTCTCATTGACATAATTAATCTTCGTGGGAGGGTCGGCGTGTTTGTAATCCAACACAGGTAGTGTTATTTCACGATTAGGATCAAATTTATTCAATACCTCTTTTGTGATTTCTTCCGTAATCCCAACCAATCTGGCTGTGCCGGTTTCCGTAGTTTGTTGGGCAGCTTTTAATTCTTGAGCGTGCCTTGTTGACCTGTCTAGTTGTCTATCTGTATAATTTTTTTCAAGTTCCAATTTAGAATAATTTGCTTGGGCCTTTTTTAAATCATCCTTAAGACGCCTTTCGGCTTCTTTTGCTTTTAGCGTTTCGCTCTCTTTTTTATCTAATTGCGCTTGGAAAAAAATTTCTTTATGTTGTTTATCAATTTTTAGCTGTTGATTTTCATGAGTCAAGGTTTGGTTTTGCTGATCCAGCCTCTGTATTTTTTTATCTCTTTGTTGAAGGCGTTGCCCTCTTAGATTAAAAGCCTGTCTGAGTAGTTCCATTTTAAAGTCAGCGGATAACGCAGGGGGCGCTTTTCTATGAGGTGATTGTTTGCTGTCCTCAACTGAAATTTTAACAGTGTCAGTCATTATTTGGTTAGTTTCGTCTCGCATTCTATTCTCTCGTATAATTTTCAGTTAAAAATCTTATCGCCATCTTTAAAGGTTGATTCAGGGTATAAATTGAAATTAGCGTTGACGTTGAGAAGGTGACTCCTGCTCCTGTTGAATAAATACTCCGGGGCAAGCCCCATAAGCGCTAACCTAAAAGGATATATTTTCCATTTGAGGCCTTCTTTTCCT
>CAWUIH010000031.1:0-17792 GCA_963922495.1 uncultured Coxiellaceae bacterium
AATGATGAAAAGTCTAAGGTGGGTACGATACAAATTAAATATTATGACTACGATACCTTGTCGGGAATTCTCGAAAAACTGGGTTTGGCGAGCGATGACATAACATAGAAAATTCCAAATAACTCAATAGATAATAACAGTGATCTTACATTAATTGTTATGTTATATTGTTCTTAACAAATTAATATACGATATCCACATTTTGAGGAGTATACGATGAATTCAAATAGTATCCATAAAATCCAACGAACAGCCAGTATTAATGTAGCTCTTGATAAGAATCAACGTCAAACGTTAACTGATCAACTGTCAGTTCTACTTGCAGATAGTTACACCTTATATCTCAAAACACAAAATTTTCATTGGAACGTGGTTGGACCAAACTTTGTTTCATTACATCAGCTATTTGAGGAGCAATATACAGACTTAGCTGGTGCTATTGATCGTATTGCAGAGCGAATTCGTACTTTGGATGTACGTAGTCCAGGAAGCTATAGCGAGTTTGCAAAATTGACGAGCATTGTCGAATCAACTGATGATATTAATGCAAATACAATGGTCAGCGAACTCTTAAAAGATAATGAATTTCTTGCTGCAGTGTCACAAGCCTTATTTGATAAATCTAGCGAGCTCGGTGATGAAGTCAGTGCAGATTTAGCTATCGAGAGAATCAGCACTCATGAAAAAAATGCTTGGATGCTGCGTAGCCTCTTGAATGAATAGTGACGAGACAAAGTTACGAGAGTGATATTTTGATTTTACGAACTGATTAAGCTGCTTGCTAATGCCTATTAAAACCTTAATCGTTGATAATTATGATTCATTCACGTACAACATCGCCGACCTGGTGGCAAAAGTCAATCATCATGAACCGGTAATTGTTAAGAATGACCAGCTAACTGTGCAACAATTACCGACCTTATGCGCTGATAATATCATTTTATCTCCAGGACCAGGACACCCAGAATGCAACCAATCGTTTGGAGTTTGTAAAGATATTATCGCACAGGCTCAAATTCCTATGCTAGGTGTTTGTTTGGGCCACCAAGGCATTTATACCCATTTTGGCGGCCAAATTGCTCAATCTTCTCAGCCGATGCATGGTGAAATTTCTGAAATTCATCATCAAGGCGATGAATTATTTGATGATATTCCAAAGTTTTTCAAAGTGGTTCGTTATCATTCTTTATTGGCAGTTGGTAAAGTCCCTAAAGAACTATGGGTTATCGCGAAAACAAGAGATCGCTTGATTATGGCATTGCGTCACAAATATCGTCCTATTTGGGGCGTTCAATTTCATCCCGAATCAATTTGTTCGGAATACGGATTACAACTGTTTCGTAATTTCAAGAAAATCACTGAAAATCACCCCAGTCCAAAATTTCATTTTCCAATACTACCCCAAACAAGGACTTTATCTTGTACAATTGCTAAGCCTCCAAAAATTCCACTTCATTTACAAATAAAAACGATTCACACCCCAATTAATTTGGAGAAATTATATCGAGAGTATACAAAATCTTATAACCAAGCAGTATGGTTGGATGGTGAGTATTGTCAACCTGCCGAAAAATCCTTTTCAATTATTGGATGCTTGAACGGTCCACTCAGTTGTCAAATTCGCTACTACGTTAATCGCCAAATCGTAGAAAAAATCACTCAGACTAAAACAGAAATTAGTAATCAAGATATTTTTAGTTATTTGAAAGAATTTTTATCTACTTACGAGCTTGATAATCAGCAGTCGTTACCATTTGATTTTCATGGCGGTTTGGTAGGTTATTTGGGTTATGAAGTCAAGCAAGATGCTGTGATGGTAAAAAATCAACATACAGCAACACATCCTGATGCACAGTTTCTTTTCTTAGATCGTGCGGTGATTTATGATAACAAGGATAAAACCGTTTATTTATTAGCACTATCGAAACGGCCATGCACCGAAGTTAGTCGCTGGTTTTCTTCACTAGAATCATTGCTTAAACAATGCCCTGCGGACCCATCAGCTCGCATTCCTATCCAAAAACCAAGCCATGCAAATAATATCAAGTGTTCATTTGAGCGTACATATCATGACTATATTGAAGATATTAAGCGCTGCTTAGAGTATATAGCTCGCGGCGAAAGCTATGAAGTTTGTTTAACTAACCGCCTATTAATTCATGAAAAAATAGAGGATCACTTACGTTATTTTCAAATTCTGCGGCATCAGAATCCAGCACCGTATGCTGCATTATTACAATTTAATGAGATGAGTATTGTTTCAACATCCATTGAACGATTTTTAAAAATCTCTTCATCTCATGAGGTAGAAACTAAGCCTATTAAGGGCACTGTCCCACGTCACTTGATTCCTAGTGAAGATAAAAAAAATAAAAATAATCTTGCAAATAATAGAAAAACACGCGCAGAAAATTTAATGATTGTGGATTTATTACGTAACGACTTATCTCAAGTATGTATTTGTAATTCGGTGCATGTGCCAAAACTAATGGCAGTTGAAAGCTACACAACAGTTCATCAACTAGTTACTACCGTTCGTGGGCAACTAAAACCCGACTTGACTGCGATAGAATGTTTGAAATCCTGTTTCCCGGGTGGTTCCATGACGGGAGCACCCAAAAAGAGAACTCTAGAGATCATTGATAACATTGAGCAATCAGCGCGAGGAATTTATTCTGGTATTATTGGATACTTATCTCTAAATGGTGCGGCAGATTTTTCAGTGGTCATTCGCACTGCGGTGATAACTCCCACTACTTTCACTATTGGAATTGGTGGAGCCATCACACAGCTTTCAGAACCCATTGCCGAATACCATGAGATGAGGCATAAAGCATGGGCATTATTGTTAGCCTTAGAAACCTATCGCGTATCGCAACCCACTCATTGATCTGAATCAGTTTCTACACTCGCTAAAAATACTAATATTTTTAAATATAAAATTACTAAGGCCGAACTCCTCCGATGCGAGCCATGGATGAAGCACGGGTCAGTATCTCGCGCAACGCATCTGATTTTAAGAGTCTCAGCGGGTGAGAGTAACAATGCTCGCGTCAGCCGGAGTCAGTGAGTGCATAAGTAAAATCTTTCGATACTGCCGAATCATTTGGAACCCGTGCTTAGTCGCCCAAACTAGGCGGCACTAGGTCCCGTTGCTGAAGCTTCTGTGCTATTATTATCGTTGGGTTCTTGACGAGCAGCTTGATCAGCAGGAATAATAGGCTGAAACATAGGTCGATCGCCATAATTTTGACGATGATGGCAAGTATATCGTGCAGCGAAAGTTGCATTAACAATTAATGCTACACCGGTAAAATATGCTAAGGCTTTGTGTGTAGAATCGGAGTGCGAACTAAGCGCTGCCAATTCTATAAGTAAAACTCCGCTATTTCCACTTACCACTGGCATTAGATGTATGAGAGCATTTGATGTGTCTTCTGTTCGAGTCAGCTGTTGATAATTTTCTGCTGAAAGATAGCGAGCATTCAGTGCTCCTAAAATAAGGCCACTAATAATTAATGTTGCGCCAGTAGAATATTCTAAAACTTTGGTTGTGTCATCGGAATCTGGTTTAAACCTTGCCGTTAATATAAGTACAGTTCCGCACATAAAAAATGCTGCTGCTGCTCCATTCATGACAACACTTGTTATACTGACTCCTCGAGGCCGTTCCCGTAATTGATTTTGATTGTTTTGTCGTAACATATTTTTTCCTATTTTTTAGTTTATACGTTTATTATGCCTCTGGATAATTAAAAAAACATTAAAAAAGACAAAAAATTGAAGAAACTCGTTTGCAGATTGCAGGGAAGTGCGGAGCTATTACGGCATACGCCAAGGAAAATGAGACAGTATTTGTTTAACGTGGGCAATGATAACTAATTTGTAATGAGTTGAAATAACGGCTCTTTTTTGTTTTGATATGCAAATTAATCAACTTTTTGCAATCAAAACCAATTAGGAGAGCCGTTATGGAAGATACCTTACTCGTTTTATATTGTCTCGTCGATAAATTTTGTCGTGACTTTGTCAAACGACACCTATAGCCTTTGATCACAAGGGTGAAGATAAAGCACCTGGTGCTAAAAAAGTATTGAGCAGTTTTTAAAACTTATCATTGCCTATTTTTTTCAGAAGCTATGATTATTTTCACTGGAAGTTTCTGCGTAACTCTGCATTGAACTAATATACTCAATATTCTCCCGAAATTTCTCCTTAGATAAACCACTGCGAAGTGCAAATGCAAGGATAATAATACTTAAAATAAAAATATACAACATGCTCAAGCCAAATGAAATACTGCCTTTACCGCCCAAAATAGTGGGGCCATAAAAAGAAATCACCCACATGCCTATAAAATAGGGTATGACCCACCACACGAAAGACCAACCGACTGTTTCAGTTGATACTTTTGCGACAAAATACTGCCAAAACATATAAATAAAGAAAAATATCATTATCAACAAAAACATAAAACTGATAGCATTGTATCCACTCCAAAATATGATAGCGTTTGATCCAAAAAAGGCGAGAGGCGCTACAACCCATACGGCACGTAACTTGAAAGGTCTTTTTCGATTAGGAGATAGAAGCCGCAATTGTAGCAATACAATAGGACCAATACTGTAAGATAATACCGTGATCGAGGAAACGTAGCTCACCATTTTTTGCCATGACGGGAACGGGAAGAAAAAAATGATTCCTAAAACATAGACGATAATGAGTGCAACCCAAGGCACTCCTTGTTTGTTTAAAAAGCTGAATACCTTAGGTGCAGTATTTGTTTCACCGGCGGCCATGATAACGCGAGAAGCAGTGGTTGTGTAGATATACCCCGTACCAAGAGGTGACAAAAAGGCATCAGCATACAGTATGTAAGCCCACCAAAAAACGCCCAACAAACTGAGTATCGCGGCAATAGGTCCTGCACTGCCCTTAAAGGTTAGGTGACCCCAACCATGTGCTAATAGATGCTCAGGCAGTGCAGCAATAAACGCAATTTGCAAACCTACATAGATGAGTAACACTAGTAAAATAGATCCAAAAATTGCCAATGGAATATTTCTTGAGGGGTTGCTTGTCTCTCCTGCAAGGTCAATAGCATTTCTAAATCCAAAGTAACTAAAAACAATTCCTGCGGTAGCTACTGTAGAAAAAATACTCGATATATTATGGCTGCCTTCAGTTACCGCAAAATTATGGGGATGAAATGAAAACGTGAATAATATGACAATGGTTAAAATAGGAATGATAATTTTCCAGAAGGTGATGGCGCTATTAATCTTTAATACCCATTTAACTGCAAAAAAGTTGAGAAGTACCACGACAGCTAATAATACTGCTGCAACAGCAAAACCAATGCCAGTAAGTACATGATTGATAGGATTAACAAGATAAGAAGTGTAATTATTGGCATAGGCTAGTACCGCCATGGTTTCAACAGGGGGTACTGCTACATATGCCAACATTAATATCCAACCCCAAACCCGGCCCAGTAGGGCACCATGACTTAAATGACTTAGGTGAATTAGCGCACCACTTTTGGGAAACATGGTAGTGAGTTCAGCATACACTAGAGCAATAAAAGTGATTACTATTGCACCAATTACCCATGATAAGATGCTATATACACCGGCTTGTTTTGCAGCAATCAACGAACTAAATAGCCATCCTGAACCGATCATGCCACCGATACTGGCATATAATAATCCTGTCATACTCGCATTTCGTTGCAATTTTGCCATTAAATGTACTCCCCCATACGTAAACTTAATATAGTGCTTTTTAACTATTTTTTCTTGCCAAAGCCTTATAGTATAGAGTATTCATCAGGATAATTTAAGTGGTTTCGTAAAACTAACCATAACTCATTGAATTAAAACTATGTAACAGCCATTAAGGTACTGAGTACAGTAATATTCAAGATTGAAACCGTAAACATGCGTCGAGACCAGAGCTGCACATTTTTGGTGGTGAATCCTTTAATCGAAAGATAAAGCCATGCAGCGCCAATACAAGCGGCAACGATTAAATAACTTTTACCGAGGTATCCGAACAATGAAGGCATAATAGAAGCGATAGCGAATAATACAACAAAAATTAACATATTGATTTTTGTGCAAAGTAAACTTTTCCTCACGGGTAGTACCGGAATATTAGCGTTGCTGTAGTCTTGAAGCCGAAAGATAGCTATGGCATTTGAATGAGGAATTTGCCAAAAAAATAGCAATAAAAATACAATAATAGCTCCACTATTGAACGTGTGCGTTGCAGCACAATAACCGACGACAGGTGGGATAGCTCCAGCAATTGCACCCACTAAGGTGCCACTTCTCGACTCTCGTTTAGCATATAAGCTATAAACAACCACATAGATAAATAAACCAAAAAGCGCGATGCCTGCTGCCAATGGATTGGCGAGAAAGTATAAAATAGCCAGTCCTGAAGCACCAAGGAAACCAGCATAACTGTACGCAGTGGGTAAAGTAATCAGTCCTTTAACCATTACTCGATTTTTAGTGCGTTGCATTAAAGCGTCAATGTCACGATCTATAATATTATTTAGCACACAACCGCAGGCCATAACCAATGACATACCGATAATTGCAGCGATGAGTACTAATAAATCCAAATGACTGCGTGATCCGAGAAAAAAGCTTCCTATGACAGTAATTGCATTACCTAAAATAATTCCTGGTTTAACAATAGAAACATATTTCACTTAATGATCCATAAAGAAATTCAAGTTATACATAATCCATAATGAACCGGCAAGGATGACCACAATAATCACGATTGTGAATAAGAAGGGTAATAAATTCCATTGACCCTCGCGACTACCATTTAAACGGAGAAAGTAAGTGACCTGGGCGATTAACTGGAGTATAGCCAGGAGAGAAACTGCAATGTACATGCCACGTGCATCAAACCAATGCCAACCCACTATAGCAAAGGCCAATAAAGTGAATAGTAATGAAAGCACCAATCCCGTTAGGTATGCCCCTAACGTTTTACGGCCCATACTATGTATATTTTTAGAGTTTGAATTTCTCATCCAATAACTCCCATAAGATAAACAATAGTGAATACGAAAATCCAGACAATGTCTAAAAATGACCAAAATAAACCGAGATATGTTAAGCGACGCGCAATGAAACTGGTGGTTTTAAATTTATATACTTGAGCAATCATCACCAGCATCCACAATAAGCCCAGCGAAACATGGAGGCCATGTGTGCCGACCAATGTAAAAAAGGCCGTCATAGCACCACTAGTACTGGGTCCGTGTCCCTCTGAAATCAGCATTACAAATTCATTAATTTCCATCGCTACGAATCCCAGACCGAGCAAGAAGGTAACCATTAACCAAGAAATCACTTGATTAGATTTATTTTTATACATTGCCAACATTGCCATACCATAGGTAAAACTGCTGGCCAATAAGAAAAGCGTTTCACCTAACACATAAGGCAACTCGATCAATTGCTTTAAACTCGGCCTACCAAAGGTATTTTTATGCAGTACAACATAGGTTGCAAAGAGCGTTGCAAATAGAATACAGTCGGTAAGTATATATAACCAAAAACCTAACACGTCGGTTGAATCAGTATTGTGATGTTCGTGGGTCAAAGCACCCGTTTGTTGTGTATTTGAACTCATAGAGAAACCTCTTTTTTTGCCAATCCAACTTGGACGCGCAACTTTTGCTCCCTTTCCTGTAACGCTTGATCCATCTTCTTGACATCATGCGCTTTTATAAAATAATCGGTATGCATATCAAGACTTCTCACAATTAACGTGATGATAATTGCTATAAATGCGAAGATTCCCAGCCACCAGATATGCCATATCATTCCAAAGCCCAAAATCCCTGAGAAAATAGCCAATAAAAACCCCACTGAAGTATTGGCTGGCATGTGGATATCTTTGTACTCAACATGGGTTTTTTGATTAAGAATAGAATTTTGCTTTTCGGCCCAAAAGGCATCCCGCCCTTTGACAACTGGAGTAACAGCAAAATTATAAAATGGTGCTGGAGAGGGAATAGACCACTCCAGGGTACGACCATCCCAAGGATCTCCGACCGCAGGATACTTGTTACGATCTCTGATTGACACATAAAAGTCAACCAATTGGCAAAAAACGCCAATAAGGATTAATCCAGCACCGACTGCAGCGCAAACGAGCCATGGGTGCCAACCTGTTGCTGCAGAATAATGACTCAGGCGCCGCGTCATACCTTTCAATCCCAAAACATACAATGGCATGAAGGCGACATAAAAACCAATCACCCAAAAGAAAAATGAACGTTTGCTCCAAGTTTCGTTTAGGTGAAATCCAAAAGTCTTAGGCCACCAGTAGCTAACCGCCGCAAAAGAACCAAAAACAACGCCACCGATGATGACATTATGGAAGTGTGCTACAAGGAAAACACTATTATGCATTTGAAAGTCAATAACTGGCACAGACATCAATACACCGGTCATACCACCTACCGCAAAAGTACTGATGAAAGCCAATGTCCACAACATTGGCATAGTAAAATGTACTCGTCCGCGGTACATTGTGAATAACCAGTTAAAAATTTTGACACCCGTTGGAATGGCAATAATCATTGTGGTGATACCAAAAAAGGCATTCACGTTCGCACCTGCACCCATGGTAAAAAAATGATGCAACCAGACAACGAAAGAGAGAAAAGTGATGATCATGATTGCCCAGACCATGGTCACATAGCCAAATAGCTTTTTTTTACTAAATGTGGCAACTACCTCTGAAAAAACACCAAATATAGGCAAAATCAAGATATACACCTCGGGGTGCCCCCAAGCCCAAATTAAGTTAATGTACATCATAGCATTTCCACCATAACCAGCTGTAAAAAAGTGCATTCCCAAATATCTGTCAAGGCATAACATACCGAGTGTGGCAGTCAAAATAGGGAATGCCAACACCACTAAAATCATTGCCGCAAAAGTAGCCCAGCAAAACATCGGCATACGCATCATTTTCATGCCTGGACAGCGCATCTTTAAAATAGTAACGATAAAATTAATTCCTGAGAGTAGACTGCCAACCCCTGCAATCTGCAATGCCCAGATATAGTAATCAACACCAACGCCTGGACTGTACGCTAATTCTGATAATGGTGGATAAGCCAGCCAACCTGTTTGGGCAAATTTACCGATGACTAATGAGAGATTGACAAGAATCATTCCTGCAGCAGTCATCCAAAAACTGAATGAGTTAAGAAAAGGATAGGCTACGTCCCTCGCACCTATCTGTAGAGGTAAAGTTAAGTTAACCAATCCGAAAATTAATGGCATCGCAACAAAGAAAATCATGATCACACCGTGAGCAGTGAAAATTTCCTGATAATGATAAGAAGGCAAATATCCCATTGAATGACCGACCGCAATTGCCTGTTGCGAACGCATTAACAGTGCATCGGAAAACCCACGAATCAACATCAACAGCGCAAGGATAAGATACATGATACCAATCTTTTTGTGATCTACGGTTGTGATCCATTCACGCCAGATATAGCCCCATTTATTGTAATAAGTCATAGGAATAATTGCAGCTAGAACAATGAGTACCATAAAGCTGGCAGCACCCATAATGATCGGATTTGTGTAGGGAATTTGCTCTAAGGTGAATTTGCCAAGGAGTAGATGTTGTAGTGTCATTTTGTAGATACCTTCGGTTCTTCGTTAAACGAACTGAGTGTGCCGCCTGGCTTCATGAAATCCATTATCAAGCCCTTAAATAGGCCTTTTGAAGGACTTGCAAAAATTTCTGGTTGATTCGTAGAAGGTTTGCGTAGCTTTTCAAAACGAATTTTAGTCAAAGGTGGTGCAATAGCTCTCTCATGAGTAACCCAAGCGTTAAACCGTTGGGTAGTGACCACATCAGTTTTAAAGTGCATTGCATCAAAGCCCCTACCACTGATATTAGTGGAGCGGCCTGTATAACTACCAATATGGTTGGCGATAATATTCAATTTTGTTCTCATACCTGCCATGGCATAAATCTGACCAGCAAGCTGCGGAATAGCGAGAGAATTCATTGGGCCATCTGAAGTGAGTAAGAAACGAATAGGTTTATTGACAGGTATCTGCAGATAGTTGAGAGTGGCAATACCTTGATCAGGATAGATGAAAAGCCATTTCCAATTCAGTGCCATTGCTTGGATGATAATAGGTTTCCCCTTCCCATAGAGAGGGCGGTAAGGATCTAATCGGTGTGTTGCCACCCAAGTGCCCGTTGCTAAAATACCGATAATAATAATAGGAATTGACCACCACACAATTTCAAGTAAGTAACTATGTCCCCATTCAGGTGTATATTTTGATTTACTATTTTTTGCACGATAACGCCAAGGAACGAATATAGAAAGCCCAATCACAGGTATGACAACAATACACATGAGAATTACTGCCCATATTAGCACGGCTTTTTCCTGTGCTGCGATCAAACCTTTTGGATTCAGCAACGCAACTTTTTGGCAGCCACAAAGCATTAGCACAAAAAATAACATTAAATTAGTTTTAATCTTTGACATTGTTATTTACTCGTCCTCCTAAAATTTGAGCATTAACAAACTAAATATGCCTCACGGAAAATTTTTTTAAATCAGCAAGTTAAACTATTTAGGCGTTCTAATTCGGGAAGATTATATCGCAAAGACAATGGGAATGGTAGCAAAGTAAACATATTGATTATATTTCTAAACACAATGTAATTTTTTATTGTTAGAAAATAATTTTTAGCATAAATACGCGTTAATAATTTTCAATTTTATACAAATAATTAGCTTAAATAGCACAATAATTTTAGAGTTACTCAGAAGATCTGAGACTTAAGGAAATGGTTATCATCATTCTATCATACGCTACCCGAGCAGCTCGTTGCTTGTTCAATTCTGCTTGCAAATGATAGCAATTGGCGTCGAGTCAATCTGACGTAGTGCTGATTTCTGCAAGCAAAGAAATTGTGATTACCCTAAAAAAAGTAATTGGGCGCGATTAAATCGTATAATAAGTTGATTGAGATCGCCTAATAAAAATTATCGAAATCACCTTTTATTTATTGGTGACGATAGGAATCAAGAGGCTATGCCAGAAATCGTGATCTAACTGCTTTTTTAGGATTATGTTAGTCTTTCGCGGTAAAAGATCGCGTGTATGTACTCCTTATATTTTCTCTGCTCCAAAAGCGAAAACGTGCTACGAATTTAGTCTTTACACAAAAAAATGGTATTTACAGGCCAAAAATGATGTGTGGGAGCACCCATTTGGATATAAATACGAGTTTAGAAAGTAATCTAGAACTGGTATAGTCTTGCATATGATCAGACCATTAGCTCTATATATTGGATTGCGCTATACTCGTGCTAAAAAACGCAATCATTTTATCTCATTCATTTCGCTTATCTCCATGTTAGGCATTGCGTTAGGGGTAGCGGTGCTTATCATCGTGCTATCGGTAATGAATGGTTTTGATTTTCAAATTCGCAAACAGTTTTTCGCGCTAGCCCCAGAAGTCACCGTGCTAACCAATCAAAATATTTCTAATAAATGGCCTTTGATACAAAAGATTATTAATCAAAACCCTGAGGTTATTAATTCCGCTCCTTACGTCAATGGCTTTGGTGTTTTAAGTAATTCAGGTGTTGTGAATGGCGTGAGCATTGTTGGAATTATTCCCAGCGAGCAAAATAAAATATCCATTTTAAATCAAAAAATTACAGATGGAAGCTTAAGTAATCTCGCCACAGGTAACTTTAATATCGTGGTTGGAGAAAAACTTGCTAATGAACTCGGTCTAGAGCTAGGCGATAAAGTTAATCTTTTTACGCCTCAAGCAACCACAACACCTCTGGGTGTGTTCCCGTCGTTTAGACGTTTTACGGTAGCAGGAATTTTTAATACTCACGGTGGTTTTGGGTTTGATAGCAACGTTGCATATATTAACTTGAGAGATGCTTACAAACTGTATCCCAATGGTGTTGCGGGCTTACATGTGAAAATCAACAACATTTATCGAGCTCAGGTAGTAACTCGGTGGTTGCAACAGCGATTGCCGTCTACTTTTGGGGTAACCAATTGGGCACTGCAAAACGGCTCATTTTTCAATGCTCTGACTATGGAAAAAACAATATTATTCGTGATCTTACTGCTCATTGTGTGTGTTGCCGTATTTAATCTAGTTGCCACGTTAGTCATGGTAGTTAATGACAAGTATGCTGATATTGCCATTTTGCGAACGTTAGGCGCTAGTCCACGAATTATTATGTCAATTTTTGTCATACAAGGCGTAGTGGTTGGAATTATTGGAACAGTCATCGGAGTAATCATCGGGATAATTATTGCACTGAATGCGACAGCGCTTGTGAATTGGTTGCAACACCTTTTCAATATTCAAGTATTAAAGAGTTCAGTCTTTTTTGTAGATTTTTTGCCATCAAGACTAGAGTGGAAAGACGTTGCAGAGGTCTGCTCCTTATCTATGTTGTTAAGCCTATTGGCAACACTATATCCTGCTTCAATTGCCTTTAAAACCCAACCTGCTGAGGCATTGCGTTATGAATAGCGATGCAGTAATGTTGTGTAATAATTTAACAAAAACGTATGCTGAAGGAGATTTATCCGTTCCTGTTTTGCAACATATAAGTTTTGCTGTAGATCGTGGTGAAAAAATTGCCATTGTGGGTTCTTCCGGTTCAGGAAAAACCACATTGTTGCAATTAATGGGAGGATTAGACCGACCGACTGCGGGTGAAGTTTACATTGAAGGGCAGAATATCAATCAACTCAGTGAGCGCGACAAAGGCTTACTTCGCAATCAACATCTCGGGTTTGTTTATCAATTTCACCATCTACTACCAGAATTTAATGCCCTAGAAAATGTATGTTTGCCATTATTAATTCGAAGAGTAAAACCAAAGCGAGCGCGTCAACAAGCATTGGATTATATTGAAAAAGTGGATTTAATTAACCGCTACAAACATCAGGTTGGTGAGCTTTCTGGTGGTGAACGACAACGCATTGCCATTGCTCGTGCCTTAGTTACTGAACCCAGCTGTGTTTTAGCTGATGAGCCAACTGGCAACTTAGATCAAGATACAGCTGACCAGATCGCTGAGTTAATCATGCAGCTAAATGAAAAGCTGAAAACAAGCTTTGTTATTGTCACGCACAATCGGCAGTTTGCTCATCGAATGGATCGTGTTCTATCACTTAAGAAAGGACAGTTAATCGAAGAATAGCAGCGAGGTTATGTGAAACAAGCAAATCGTTATTTTATTGATCGCTATGAAGGCGGTGAAAAAACCATCCTAGTACACATTGAATTAAACCCAAATACCACTGATTCAATCCAGGAATTTAAAGAACTTGCATTAAGTGCTGGTAGCCAGATATTGGAGACAGTGACCATTAGACGGTTCAAACCTGAACCCAAATATTTTGTAGGTTCTGGGAAAGCTGAAGAAATTAAAGGGTTGGTTTGCAATTATGGCGTTAATCTGGTGTTGTTTAATCATGAGTTATCTCCCGCCCAAGAACGTAATCTTGAAAAGTTACTACAGTGTCGAGTATTAGGGCGCACTGGCTTAATCCTTGACATTTTTGCGCAAAGAGCACAGTCATTTGAAGGCAAACTTCAGGTGGAGTTAGCGCAACTAGTACATTTAAGTACCCGTTTGGTTCGTGGTTGGTCTCACCTAGAACGGCAACGTGGTGGTATTGGTTTGCGAGGACCTGGTGAAACTCAGCTCGAAACCGATAGACGTTTATTGGCTTTGCGCATCAAAGCTATCAAAAAACGTCTTGAAAAAGTTACCAAACAACGGGAGCAAGGCAGGCGTGCACGAAGACGCGCTTCGATACCCACAGTTTCATTGGTCGGATATACCAATGCGGGTAAATCCACGTTGTTCAACCTTATAACTCATTCCAGCACTTACGCTGCTGACCAACTATTTGCAACGCTTGACCCGACGTTACGTTATATTAAATTGCCGCACTTGGGTAAAGTTATCTTAGCCGATACTGTGGGATTCATTAGTCAATTGCCTCATGATTTGGTAGCAGCTTTTCGTGCAACCTTGGAAGAGACATGCCGAGCTGATTTATTGCTGCATGTGATTGACATGAATTCAGAGGATGTCGAACGGCAAATTCATGAAGTCGAGGAAGTGCTAAAAGAAATTGGCGCACATCAGGTTAAACAGCTCCGTGTTTACAATAAAGTGGACCTACACGGTGCAATCAATCCACGTATGGATCGTGATGAACAGGGAAGACCTGAAAAAGTCTATCTATCCGCATTGAAGGGCGAGGGTTTGCAATTACTGCATCAGGCGATTACTGAGTTGCTCAGCGATGATTTGATAAATTGTGAAATTATACTGAAGTCTAGTGACGGTAAATTACGTGCATTACTTTATAAAATGGGTGTTGTTCAGGCAGAATCTCTCAATTCTGATGGTTGTATGACGTTAAGCATCTGCATTCAACGTAAAGATTATTCACGCATCCTATCAAATCGTATTGCAACTCAGTCTTAAGCCTCATAGAATTGGCAGTATGAATATTATTATATTAGGAACTCAGTGGGGCGACGAAGGCAAGGGCAAAATTGTCGATATGCTTACCGAAAAGGCCTCAGCGGTAGTTCGCTTTCAAGGTGGGCACAATGCCGGCCATACACTCATCATAGAGGGGAAAAAAACTATTTTGCGCTTAATTCCCTCCGGCATTTTACATGAAGGGGTGCAGTGTCTGATTGGTAACGGCGTTGTAGTTTCACCTGAAGCACTCATGACTGAAATTCAAGAATTAGAGTTGCGAGGAACACCAGTAATTGAGCGACTACGCATCAGCTCCGCTTGTAATTTATTATTACCTTATCATGTAGTAATCGATCAAGCACGTGAAAAAGCACTGGGAGGAAAGGCATTAGGAACTACTGGTCGCGGTATTGGCCCTGCTTACGAGGATAAAATTGCCCGTCGCGGGATTCGTGCAGTTGATTTACTACACCCAAAAGAATTATCCGAAAAATTAAAGAGAAGCGTAGCGTATCATAATTTTTATTTGCAAAATTATTTTGAACAAAAGCCCCTAAATGCAAATGAAATTCACGATCAACTAATGCAAGTTGCTGAAAAAATTAAGCCAATGATTGGCGATTGCACAGCTTTATTAAGTAACTTAAATCATAGTGGTAAAAATATTATTTTTGAGGGTGCTCAAGGTTCTTGGCTAGACGTGGATATGGGCACTTATCCTTATGTCACTTCTTCAAATACCACAGCAGGAGCAGCTTCTACAGGATCAGGTTTTGGACCATTATTTTTTGATAAAGTGTTAGGCATTACCAAAGCCTACGTAACTCGCGTTGGAGCCGGTCCTTTTCCAACAGAATTAAATAATCAAACAGGTCATAAAATGGCTGATCGTGGAAAAGAATTTGGTTCTGTTACTGGTCGCCCACGTCGCTGCGGTTGGTTTGATGTGATTGCAATGCGCCGCTCAATCCAACTGAATAGTTTAAGCGGTATCGTACTAACTAAGCTAGATATTCTCGACGACTTCGAGACTATTCGAATTTGCACCGGTTATCAATATAACGATAAATTATTGCATGAACCGCCGTTTGATCAACTACTGTTAGAGCGATGTAAACCAATCTATGAAGATATGCCGGGCTGGAAAACATCAACTTTTGGTATTACCACTATTGATCATATGCCTCCTAAGGCACTAAATTATATTAAACGATTGGAAGAATTATTGGGGGTACCAATTACCATCGTTTCCACTGGTCCCGATCGTAAACATACTATTGTGTTACAAGATCCCTTCGATAATTATAAATGACTCAAAATACAGCTAAGGCTATTCAGACGCCATTTATACTACAATTATTATACTAATCAATAAATAAATGTTGTTAATCACAATCACTCAACGATAAGTGGGAAAAATTTATTTTTCTTTCTGAATTATTATGTATGTCTGAATTTCTAATCCAAATTAACATTTTTTTAGCTTTTTTCCAATGCGGTTTCGTTTAAGTCTCGAGAGATGATCCAGAAAAATCACTCCGTCTAAATGATCCAGTTCATGTTGTATGCATTTCGCCATAAAACCTTCAGCTTGAAAATTTAAAGGTTTACCATGACGATCTTGAGCTTGCACAGTAATTTTATCTGAGCGAGTCACAATTTCGTAGGTGTTTCCACCAACAGACATACAACCTTCTGATTCAGATCTCTTTCCGTCACGTGATATAATCTCTGCATTTACTAAACAAAGCGGTTCATTTTTTTTATCTGAAAAGTCGATTACAGTGACATGAGGAGGATCCACAATGTCTAGTTGAGTAGCAGCAAGCGCGGCGCAATTTTTAGTACTGTAGTGTGTTTCGAACATATCATCAATTATTTTTTGTAATGCATCATCAAACTTAATAACACGACGAGCCTTTATTTTTAGCCTAGGATTGGGATACTGTAATATTTTTAATACTGTCATGATGAGATGCCTATATCATTGCCGAGGAGAGGACTCGAACCTCCACAGAGTTACCTCCACAAGCACCTGAAGCTTGCGTGTCTACCAATTTCACCACCTCGGCCAAAAACGGACTTTAGCATGACAGTCCTAAAAGTCAAACACCAGCAAATGTTCTTTTTTTGAACTAATTAATGCGTGGCTATTATAAACAATCGTTTAGTAGCATAATTCTAGGCTTATTCACAGGTTTGTGAACAGGAACAGTGGAAAACGTTACATTAGATTTTCTAATTATTGGCTGATGCGATATTAGTAGTAAAGCGTTATTAAGACTATCTGAGCATGAAAAGGTGCTTTAGCTTTATAAGTTCCAATTAATTTCTTCTCTACCCATATTACGCAACAGTTGGTTGGCTTGAGAGAAATGACGACAACCAAAAAATCCACGGCTCGCAGATAACGGAGATGGATGCGGGGCTTTTAAAATATGGTGATTTAGGTTGTTAATCAGTTCACTTTTTCGCTGAGCGTAGGCTCCCCAAAGCAGAAAGACAATCCCTTGGGGATGTCTATTGAGGCTTTTTACCACAGTATCTGTAAACTCTTGCCAACCAATTTTTGCGTGTGACTGTGGCCTTCCAGCTTCAACTGTGAGACTAGCATTCAACAGTAATACACCTTGTTGTGCCCAACCTTCAAGGCACCCTGTTGAGGGAGTAGTAATGCCACAATCGTTGTGCAACTCTTTAAAAATATTTTGTAGCGAGGGAGGTATAGCTACCCCGGACTGCACTGAAAATGAAAGGCCATGAGCCTGATTTGGACCATGGTAAGGATCTTGACCAAGGATGACAACTTTCACTTTCTCAAATTCATATTTTAATGAATTAAAAACATCGGGTTGTGCTGGGTAAATAGTTTTACCTTTGGCACGCTCTGTTTTTAAAAAATTAAGAATAGTTTGGAAGTAAGGCTTTTTCTTTTCTTCGCTCAGTACTGTTTTCCATGTCATCGTTTCTGTCATAATTGTCATTGACACCCTTAATGTAGCGATACTGTTATTACATCATTAAAGCCAACGGCTTTCAAATGTTGATTGAGCAAGTGTGTTTGTCTAAGATGATACAGCGGCCCAACACGCACAACATAGTATTTAACGTGATGAAGATGTTTATAAAAAATATGTATAGGCTGATTAGTGAAATGAGCGGCCTTATTTTTTAAACCCATAGCACTAGCTAGTTGGTGAAATGACCCCAATTGTAG
>CAWUIH010000032.1:0-17344 GCA_963922495.1 uncultured Coxiellaceae bacterium
ACCCGCAACACAAACGCTATACCAATCCATCGGAAAAGCGGAATTTATGGGATACAGAGCGGATACGGATGGAAACAGCAACCCTCCCAACTGAGCAAGAATCAATTACCCCACCGCAAGCGAACGAGGTAATTGATTCATTCATAATAAATAAACCCGTATTTACTAATACTGGAGGTATGGTGTCACTCAATGCGATTGATGATTCTTCCAATTCACAAAAGGATATTAGAAGTATCGTGTAGAAATCCGTGCTATTCATATAATGTGCTTAATAGAAATCGGGATGCGTTACCATGATATGACCATTGACGTTTAACTGAACAATAATTTATTAAGTGACGATTAAATATCGTTGCTTTGTATTTATCCCCCTATACCCCGTATTGTGTGGTACGTAAAAACACGGTAGCTTACTTATTAACAATACAATTAATGTTGATGATAGGAAATTCCATGACTGGCAAAATTCCAATTCGATTCAAAGAAACTGAAGCCTCCAAACGGTTTGAACACTCTTTCCAACAACAGTGGGATTCGATGGTATCAAAACAGGCAAAAGCATTATACGAATATGATATTGAAGCGCGTGAACGCGCAGCTGACGAAGCCGTGCGCCTGGGTGATGAAGCCATGCGACGGGGCGAGGAAGCCATACGACGGGGCGAGGAAGCTATGCGACGCGGTGAGGAAGCCATGCGACGCGGTGAGGAAGCCATGCGACGTGCTCGGGAGGCCAAGCGTCGTGCGGAGATTGCTCGGCACGACGCCGATGAGATGGAGCGCAAAGCTGATGAGATGGAGCGATTAGCCGATGAAGCCGAAGCTTATCGAGACAAGATGCTTCGTCAAGAAAATGAAATCCAAGAAAAGGTACATCAAGCTGAAGTAGAGCTGGAGCGGGTGTTACGATATCACCGTGAAGTACTCGGTAATCATTATGTTGCTGATTTGCGAGACCTTGAAAACCCAAGACTGATATATAAGGGCCCATGGCCACCCAATCCCCCGGTTCAATCGCAGCCGACAGTCATGGTAACTAAGAATAACGATTTTCAACCTGTAGAAGAACCATCACCGCACTGGTTAGTGACATATGGGGGTACGATTGGGCAATACTTAGTCGCGCTATGGACCGCAATTGTCGCGTGGTATCACCGACACGCTGGCCGCACTGCTGTAGTCACCACCGACGTCACGAATCTTCACCGACTTCAGGCAGTACCATCAACAGTGGTGGATCCAGAGGCACCGGTCTCTGTCACACCCACTATTCCCCAAGGGGCAGTATAATTTTCGATCGATTTTTTCATGATACTCTCGCAACGACCCTGTTCCCATTCCCAATCATAGGAGACACAATATGTTTGAAGGTACAACATCACCACGCGTGACAAACCCATCCGATAAAAAACAAGAAGCGGATCGCAAGCATCAAACAGAAAATACGATAGAAAATTTACCCAATGATGCCAATATTGAGCAGCGAGAAGCGGCGATTGAGGAGAAAGCAAGATCAGGGTTGCGGCGACAAGTCGAAGGTCAAGAAATGGAGCAGAGAGGCCAGACTGAAGAAGTAATAGGATACGGTAAAGAAGAAAAAGGACAGGCCAAGGAAGAAAAAGGGCGAGTTGAGACAGGGAAATCAACGATTGAGGAAGAACAACAAAACCGCCGTCGAGCGATAGGCGCTAATCGTCACCACGTAGGTGCTAATCACCACCAAATAGCGGTTCGTGATACGAAGAGAAGCAAACAAGCTCAAGACTATAGCCATAAAAAATTTGGAGCCCTTGCACAATTAACCGACCAACTCAGCGCCAACACAACACACAAAACGTCGGTTGCCGATGCAAAAGCAAAGCCTGATACGGAGACCCAACTTAAGCTAATGGCCAAAGAACTCCAGCAACTGTCTGATTGGACCGAGCAGAGGATGATGGGGGATCGTAAGGAGAGAAATACGCAAAGTGAAAATAAAGAAAATGCCCAATACTCACAACGACTGAATGAATTGGCTGAAACAGGGAGTTACCAGGAATTGGATAAATTCTTAGCTGAATCGAAAACGATCTCATCGGTACGCAGAGACGCAAAAGCAGCAACAGACGCGATAGGCAATGCCGAGGAGGCTTTGCAGCATGCCCAGCAAGCGAAGGCCAGTGAGAACGAGGCTACTGAGAATGTACAGTTTGCTGAGCAGAAGCGTAAGCAAGCAACAACACAACTCGAAATCGTACGAAGGAAATTGAACAGAGCAGAAAATCGGGTGAACGCAGCACACTATCAGGCTCTAAGTAGCCAACGCAAAGCAAATGAAGCGAAGAAAAACACAATAAAGGCAAAACAGAGCATAGCAGACCTGGAGCAGAAAGTAAGGGGTAAAGAAGATAATGCGTTGCAGACAGCGAGACAGACTGTATTGGATGCAGAACATTGGGAGAAGGATGCACAGCAGAAGGTAGCGGACGCGAAAGAGCAGTTAACGAAAGCGACAGAAAAGCAACATAATGCTGAAAAAAACGTAACTATGGCGAAAGACGCCGTTCGCGCTGCAAAAAGAGAGGAAGATCAGGCGAAAGCTGCCCTCAAGGCAGCGAAAGCCAAAACACGTCATGCAATGCAAAACGCACACAACGCCATCAAAACCGCCAAAGAAGCGGCAGAAAGACTAGTGGGTGAAGCTTGGAAGGCTCCAGATTCTGATCGCTCACTGCCATGGACGAGCTGGCTCGCTGCCCACGCACCGGAATGGCAACAAGTGATGGAAGAGATACTTTATAAGAAATTGGGTAGGCTAACCAGCGACGATGAAGTGAGCGATCAGGTAGAACGTGAACGAGAAAATATCCGTCATGAAAATTGTATCGCATTAATTAAAAAAATCCAATCCACCCTGGCCGCTCACGGTGTCGAGGTGGCGGGGATCGCCAACCATGATTTGATGGTATACGATGACAGTGACGACGCCATCACACTGACAGCGGGCCAGTACCTCAAATTTGTTCCCAATCCCAAACAAACAGCCTGGATCGATGTACACTTGTTGTCGGTTTTTGACACCCAAAAACCACCCGAGTGCGTGGACGGGCTGCTCAACATTTTTGAGCGGACACGCGCACACGGCTTAAATGGTGTGATTTTGGGTAATACGCTGTTTCAAACGGAAGTATTGAGTCTATTCGAGTATCTGACACGTCAACCGCTGCCCGGTGAGGGGCGTTACGTGCTACTCGGCACGACGCTCATGACCCTGGCAGCTGCCAGTGCTGCGGCCACCGCGATGTATCAGTATCACTTGCTGAATGCAGCATCCCGTGAACTGCCCGCTTTCTTCAATCTCAAGACGATGTGGGCCATGTTGAGTGGCGGTGCTGGCTTAAATTTACTGCGCTCCGAACTGTTGAATTTCTATGCCGCACTGCGCTTGGTCGGGGTATCCGATTCCCTGAATGTCAGCAACTTGGTGCGCTACAACCTCGGATGGAATATTCCGCTCGTACTCTTAAGTACCCTGGCATTAACCATTGCTGAGAGTGCCGTCTACATCGAGGGGATTAGCGCCACCACCGGCTCCCACTTCGCTGGGTATCTAATCGGCATTGCCGCTGCCCTCACCAAAACGTCCTTGATCGGGGGCTATCAGTTGGCCAATTCGTTTTATCAAGATTTCTTGCAAGAGGACTTTATCTTTCTGCGAAAGCACCAATCCACCACGGTAGCGGATCGCTTCGCTCCTCTGTTTGCTGCTATGAACAATACATTCGTACTGGGCTGCTTGGCCGGTGAATTTCTGCTCTTTTGGTACGAAATCTTTGAACTGATGGAAAGTTGGGCGAAGGGTGAAGAAGGATTCCGCGAGCAACTCGGTCGTGTCATAGCCACCGGCATCACCACCTTTATGGGCTTATTGTTTTTACTCGAAAAAGGCTTGCCGATTAAGAAAGCCCTGTATAGGCTTTATGATAATTTTTCATTGCGTCCGGCAGAGGATAATGATTCAGTAGAGGATAATGATTCGGCAGAGGATAATGATTCAGCAGAAGATAATGATTCTTATTACAAATCCGTTGCAAACTACCTCGTCACCGCGACGACATTTTTGTTGACCTTACCCGTTGCCCAGTGGGTCATGATCCAACAAACCAACGAAAAATTTTGGGGATTATCGGGAGAAAGTACCGACACCGCGGAGCAGCTCAGTATCATTGGAGCTACTTTGAATGCGGTAATAACCTACGCCATCCTGCAATTTGCATTATTTCAATCATCCCGTGCCTTCCTACTGGGTCTACCAGAGCGAGTCAAACGGTGGTGGCACAAAGAAACCACAAAGCCGGCATTCACCGCAGTGCATGCCCCACAGCCACCGGTGGGTGCACCCTCGTTTCATTGGGGCAGTTTGCAACGCATCTTCATATTTGCGGCGACGGTGGTGACGCCACTGATTGCCAGTGACCTACTGCGAACGCGAGATATTGCTAAAGACGAAGACGATTATTATCACGAACACGGCAAATTTTCGGATGACACTTACCAATTTTTCCCGAGCGATCTGATCATCGGATTGTTCGTTGTTTTCAGTGTGCTGTTGTCGGTCGGCTATCTTCGCAACTATTATGTACTCTTCCCGAAGTTACGGCGGTGTTTCCGCTCGTATCAAGACAACCGGTTTCTGTTTCACCACATCGTGGAAGGTCCTTACGACGCAACACGTAATGCAAGTAATGACTATCAATACGTGTTTATTACGGCGACGGAAAAAACGGGATCTGATGAGGCGAAGATTCCCGGCTACGAGATCGAGTATCGTGATCCACCGGCACATTCGCACGGCACTGTGGATGAAAAAAGCCACTCGACGACATCGCCAGCAAAGAAGAATCTACCTCTATTTGTCCCATTGAGCGAGGTACCTAATGACATTATCAATGCACTGAGAGGACATCAAGAAGGAAATGGACAAAGCGGGCAATTACCCAATTATCACGAGGATGCGAAAGTACCCCCGAGTCACCACCATCCCGATGAGGGAAAGGATACGAAACACGCACCGCAAACCCAACAAACTGAGGACGTATCAACTACCCACGAGGGCGACGCTAACGTGCCGCCACCCAATGAATTACCGTCGTTCAATTTGACAAGCAGTGTGCCTGGTATGGGATCGGATCTACAAGACAAACACGAGGCCGCTATCGTCGAATTTGTCAATGCACAAATTGATCGCAAACGAGACGTTAAGCGCGATGGGATTCTCATCGGACCCGGGATGGCGATCAGTCTGTTTGGCGTGAGTCTCTACGTGATCGTGAACCTTTGGTTGAGTGATTCCGACTGGCACTTTGAAAGCTCGCATACTCTGCCTTTTTACCGATTATTGACAGCCATTGTATTTGCGGGTGCATTGGAAGGGTTTTTTGGGGTGCGTGCCACACCCGATCAGCAAAAAGAAGAGCAAGCCTTTGTGCTTCACATATTGCAGGCGCCAAATGCACGCACCGCACCGCCTGCAAGCGGGGTTAAAAAGACATTGGATCAGTTCGGTGAGTGGATTTGGTGGGCAGGCGCTGTCGGGTATCGTTTTACCTGCGACTGGAGTCGGCTGGGCGTGTTGTTTTCCTCGGAACACCGTAATAACTGCGGAGCAACCCGTGTGTCACTGGCTGAAAATAATTTCACACTGAGTCGTGTTACAAGAAATAGTCAAAACGATAGTCGAGTATCGTATCAACCACTGAGGAGCGGCAATGACAACCTATCGTCAAGTAGAGGGAGTGTATTGAGTCAGTAGTATTTCACCACAGGCTTGAGCTGTAGTACCTACTTAACGGCATATATAACGCATCCAAATTTTACACACTATCAATCAGGGAGTTAACGGTTTTCTTTTTGTGGTTGTTGATGTTATTTTATGAACAATTGGGTGAATGTTGATACTATTTTTCGGGCTAAGTGTGTGGGTTTTATTGAGGGGGCGGTTTTGATATGATCATAGTGATGAGTATCGTATCCTTTGCAAAAGTCGACACAATAGTATGATGGCCATGGATACGATGATTTGACCGATTCTCAACTGGAAAACACGCATGGCCCGACCACAGAAAAAAGATCCGATACCGTTTGACACGTTAAGTTATGCCAAAAAACTGATGGCGGCGGGTTTCACCCAAGAACAAGCCGAAGTGCAGGCAGAAACATTTCTGTCGATTGTCCAAGATCAATTGGTGAGCAAACGGGATCTAAAAGAAGTTGAAAAAACACTTGAGCTCAAGATTGAAACGGTCCGAAAAGAGCTCACCACTGAAATTGAAACAGTCAAAAAAGACTTGAAAGAAGTTGAAAAAACTCTTGAACTCAAAATTGAAAACGTTAGAAAAGAATTGAAAGTGGATATTGAAAAAGTGCGTGTTGAAATTGAAGTGGTGAAACGGGATTTAAAGATTTGGTTTGGGGGGATGTTGTTTGCCGCGGTGGCGGCGTTATCGGGGATCATGACGTTGATTGCCCACGTGTCCCATTGAGGGGTGGTCTGCTTTTTGCCCACTATTACTGGGATTGATAATCAAATTTATCAGCGCTATTTATGATAGGGCAGAATCTCGTGTGAAGTGCAACACTATTTCAGCTAAGTGTTTGATAGCTTCTTCCAGATTATCCTCTCTTGTGGATAATTCGTCAAAACCTTGTTAGTGAATGGTTTCCTCGATTTCATCTCTCAGACAGCACTTTTTATATTTCTTTCCACTACCACAATAGCATGGCTCATTACGGCCCAGTTTATATTTTTTTGTCCGCAACCGCTCTCTTGCATCAAAACCCATGTTATAGATACTTTGTGCCAGGCTAGGAATATTCATTGCCAATTCTGTGAGCTCTTCATCAGTCAGTGAACCTTTGTCATCCGTTTCTATGACCCCACCAAAAAATGCTATGGGCATGGAGTATTCGTATTGTTCTTTTAACCAAACAGATGAACTCAGCTCCATACCCTGACAATAACCAGAGCACCACTGGATAATACTTTCTGTTGACCCTTCATGCCAATTCACAGTCGTTTTCATGGACTCTAGAAATACCGGCTTAAATTTATCATCATACAATTGCATAGCAATTTTGTTATGTACAGTGAATAACGCTTGTAACAACTCATGAGTTGAATCAATTTCATTGATAGTTGACTCATCCATAAATAATTTTACCCAATCTTGAGTGGGAACGTGTTCTTTACCGCTAAGGACAGCAGTAAAAATACCGCAAGTATAATTAATCGGAAGTGCAATCCGATGCTTTTTAAATGCTGTGTTAAGAATGATTAAACAACTCCAATCATTCCACTCCTTATCTTTAATGGCCAAGTTCATTTATATAACCTCTCTGACGGTCAAAAACCATTTGCGGTGAGTCGTAATCTAGACACAACATGGGTCTTGCATTGATCGATTTTAAAATCAAATCAATATCAGACTGTGCGATAGAAATTATGTCACAATCGCGTTGATAGACTGTCCTTAAAACCCCGTTCCTATTTTCAATACCGCCCTTTTCTTGAGGACTTGCCGGTGTGCAAAAATAAACTTCCGTATCAAGACAAGCTTTTACTGAAGCAAAATCGGCAAACTCACTGCCTTGATCAAATGTTATCGATAGCACATGCTGTTTAAGCCTTTTTAACGCGGTAACTATCGCCATGGCAGTTGGTTTTGCTTGCTTGTTATCATTTCTGATCGCTAACAAAAAACGACTTTGACGTTCCACTAACGTGATCAAATTGACTTTAACTCCTTTGGAAAAAACCATCAGGTCGCACTCCCAATGACCAAATTCCTCCCGATTATTAACGGCTTGTGAGCGTTTGGAAATAGAGTATTCCGACATTATACGCTTTTTACGGCATCCATGCTTGACTCTTGTGCGTCTCTTACGACGCAAATAGGGTGTCAATTCATGACGTAAGGTCCAATGGCTATAAATAAAGCGATAAATAGTTTCATGTGTGATAGCGGGCAAATGCGGTTCATGGTGCTTGAGCTGCCATTCTATTTGCCAGGGAGACCATCGACCCCTTAATTTGCTACAGACAAATTCTCGTAAGGTTTGATTTTTCTCAAGTTTAGAGGGCCTATCTCTACGCTTTAAATACTTTTTATTTGCTCGATAGGGACAATAATAGGTTACGGTTTTATAATGTCGCTTATTTGTGCAAAGGTTACGTTTGATTTCCCGGTAGATCGTTGAAACATGCACACCAAGATGTTTCGCTATAACGGATTTTTTAATCCGCTGCTCAAGCATTCGGCTCATAATCCCACGCTGTATTACATTTAAGTGACTATAATTCTTACCCATCCTTGTTGACCTCTTATGTTAATAAGCTGAATTATAGTGCGTTTTCGCACTTGGGATAAGACTCTGCCGTTTTTCCGTTTGAAATCAGATGGTTGGACCTACTCCTTTGGATGCTGTTTCTTCGACGGATGTCGGTGAAACGGGGCTACCTTTCTTCTCGTCCGCACCGCAAGCTGTGTCTCGCTTCCTATCCGTATGTCCGAATAACGTAGGCCGAGTCGCGTGAATGGATGTTTTTTGCTCATCCGAATAGGGCTCTAGAAACTCTGCGCCAACAATCAGTTTGAATACGGCTGGCGTCACTGCGGTTTTTGCTTGCTGAGAAATCAAGGATTGAAAGTGGTAATTCATCTGATTCCCCAACACAATAACTTGAGTTGCACCGCGTGGCTTCATCACACTCGGGCGACTTCCATCGTGAGGAATCACTACAATAATCACCTGCTTTAACCGCGCAATCGCTTGCGTGGCCAGCTGGCCAGCCCAAATCCCAGACTGCGCCATTTCTTTTACCGTTTTGTTGAAGTTATCGGTCATGAAACGTCCGTAGTACCCTGGATGAGCCGCCACTTCTATAGCGGCTTGCAGACGAAGGGTCTCGTGGTCTCCTTCAACCCTCAATCGGTTCAATTGATGCGCTACTGCATGAAAAAAGCAATTGCCGTCTTTAGCCACATTATGACGTTTATAACCGTAGCGAGCAGCGGCCTTGGTTAATTGCGCCTCACTGTCGTTTGACGGGGGCATTTTAGCGCTTTCTCTCCGATCCCTCAGTGACACTGTTATGGCCTTCTGAATGGCTTGATCAAATGGTAATCCACTGACGTCAAAGTCCTTACTACCTGCTGCCCAACAGCCAAACCAGTTATTGAGCGATTGTGCTGATGATGTAACGCTTGAATGCGCAATTGATGCTAATTCAGGCAATTCCATACTCTTACGTTTAGTAAAAATATTTCTTATGTCGTTCTTAACCCTTGCATCTGAACAAGCTTCAATGCATTCTACAGGCTTGCGACCTTGCTTGTTTCTTTTTTCAAAGTCGTTTGCAACAGCTACTTGATTTAGTCTTTTGAGTAAGACTACATCCCCTTGTTTCACTGCATAGTGGATCAGTGTGTCACCAGCACTATCTATAATATCTCCTATAGACTGATTTAAGCATTTAATTAGTTCATAAAAATTGGAGCCGTTAGTTTCCTTCGCTAAACTCAAATAATAAAAAAAACGACTATTAGGATTTTTCGGAATGAATTGATGTAACCTACTGATAGGGACGGGTTGTGGTAAGGGCTTAAATCGTTTGAGAAATGCTATTGCACCGCGTTCACCGGATTGAATTAATTTCTCTCGACGTTCCTCGGTAATATCAAATTCAACGGTGCCAATATCGAGGGTGTTAATATGAACGGTACGGGCTTGTTCGTCGGGATGGTGTTTATAGTCATTTTCTTGTTTAGTAAAAGAAAATAAAGAATGTAGGACGTTAAGTCCCCAATGTAATAAGTTGTCCTTCTGCTTTTGTTCAGCAGGCATCATTTTTTCTTCATAAAAAGCATACAGAGATGGAGAGAGCAACCGAAAGCCGATAACGTCAGGGTTACTTACCTTCGTCGTAATAGAACTTGCTGGTTGCACTTTATCATTACTTGAAGATAAATACCGCTCTCGATCAAAGTGTCTTAATAAATAGTTATCTAATGAACCACCGTCAAAATAGCAATCTGTATTTTTTTCATCTTTCACTCTACGTCCATCTGCAGCACGGCGATACCGTCTATGGGGTATAAATAAACCCTGAATGCTCATGGAACATCGTACGGCATCCGCAACGATCATATCAGGACTATCCTCCCAAGAAAAAACTTCAGTAACGCGTTTATCAGCGTTGTAAGCTGCGACATACAAGTCCTTAAACCGATCGTTGTTTTCTGCCAGTGTGTGTAACTCTCTAAATGTTAAGTTTGGACTCAGCTGCTTGCCTTGGATCCAACGTACAAATTGTTGACGTAACACCTCACCATGAAAGAGCCCGTGATTTATTTTCCATGCTTCATAGAAGGGCTGTAATTGTTTCCATAACAAATCTATTTCTGCCATTATTTTTCGGGCTTCTCCACCATGGATGCCTAAATCTTCAAGAATCGCCGTCTTAAATTTAAGGTAGTGAGCTGCAACTGAGATATATAGGCTACGAAGTTTATCGAATTCAAGTTTTTTGAGGGTATAAAGCAAATTGAAAAGGTTTTTTCCAACTAACTTTTCTAACCCATTATGTGAAAGGATAATTTTCTTAATATTAAGAAAACGTTCTCTCAAGGTATCATCCAGTAGTTGATCAAAACGGATTTGACGTAATACATTTTCTAACTCCTCCGTGTCATAACCAATGGCTAACAGCAAAGCAATAATAGCACCCACTGACGTTCCAGCAACCCGATTAAGTTTGGCAAGATCCAAATAGTCCCATTCTACTAACTTTTTTAGGGCGCCCATATAGCCAATCCCTTTGACACCACCACCTTGAAAAACGGCAATACGCCAATCATGAGTAGCACGAGTGCGTTTCGGTGGGGAAAGCATTGAATGTTTCATTGATGATTTTTGGGGCGCAGTCTGGTAAAGGAAGTCTAAATTATCCTCTCTCCCTGTGGCCAAAAACAAAGGTGTTTCACCCCGTCGGTTCTTCAAATTAATATTAGCCTTAACCGATAATAGCCGTTTAATACATCGCTGATGGCCAAGTTGGGTAGCAAGATGTAATGCACTATTCAAGTCAGTATCTTGTGCATCGACACCCACTTGGTATTGTTCAATTAGTAAATCCACCATCTCTGCCTGATCGTACTTAACGGCACAATGTACCAAGGTTTCTTGCCTAGCGTTGATGTCGTAAACTGAAAATGATTGTGAATAATGACGATTTAAATGATTGAGCACGTTAATTGCACCCACCAGACTACTATATTGTAGTAACGAATTTCCTTCGGCATCGGTTGCCGTAAGCAAATTTTTACCAAAGACCTTCAAAAGTTTTTCCAGCAAACTCGGATCATCTTCTTCTGCCGCTATCCAACTGACTGGAACAGATTGCTCCCTGAGAAGACAGTAATAGCGTGAATCCTTACTACGGATTTTATATTGCTTACTTAAAAACTGTAATACGTCGTCGACCTCGTGGTAACGTTGGATTAATACAGTGACGAGTGTCTCCCAATGAACACGCTTTATAATTTGCTCAAACAATTGGTTAATATGGTGGTCCAGTGACCTCAACGGCACGTCTCTTTTAAGAGACAATAATATTCTTAACGCAGCGATTAATAGTGATAAATTTTCATTATTTAGACGATCTATCAAAGTTAATTGGTTGGGCCGCATTATGAGCTCATTAGGATGCGTCATTAATCGATAAAGCGCCTTATATTGATTAACATCATCTGATAAAGTTGCACGAAAAGAAATGTTACTTGTGCTGTAATTAGCAAGTAAGTAGTCCGCCATATCAATTCGATGATTCTCTAAAGCGATATTGACAAGTGAGTTGATAATCGACCGGAAGTCACGAGTCAGTTCCCCGTTAACAGTATAGGCAGAAGATTTGATAAGAATTTTTAGACAAGTTAGATAACCATGATGAGTCGCCCGAGAAATAGGTTGCTCTCCAATTTGATTGGGACGAGTAAAGTCAACTCCTTGTGCCATCAAATATCTTACTATCCGTGGCTGGTTAGCAGAAACTGCGGCAAAAGCTAAGCCTTCTCCTAACAACGTCGTGACGCGACGAGCTGCTTTCTTCGATAGCATTATTTCCAAAGCAAATAAATTACCTTGGCGAATTGCTAGATGAAGAGCTGTCCACCCATAACGGTCCCTTTGGCCCACTAATCCTATATCCAAGTGCAGTAGTGGTTCAATCAGGTGGTTGTGCTTGAGGGAAACCGCTAAATGCAGTATGGACCACCTCAGGTCATTAGGCACAGGTTGACGAATGAATGGCTCTACCGAACACTCTGATTCAGCGATAGATTGAAGGGATGTGGCATCTCCGTGACGAACAGCCTCCAGTAATTTATCACGCATCACGTTTCTCCGTTACCACTTATTGTCATATTTGATAGTTAGATTAAGAAACTATTAAAAAATTACGACCTACATTGTCGATAGTGACTATCTTTCTCATCCATGTCTTTACCCTTCTGGTCACGTCTTACACCATTTTCTGCAAACAAAGTAGGTGAGACGGTGGCAAGTCGTGGCTGCCCTTTTGATTCCTGACTCACAACAGAATTTCTCGCTACCCTGATATCAATTACCTTAACATTATATTTTTCATCCTCGTAATCCGGTAAGAAATCTGCTGCTTCAATCAGTGAACTTATTTCTTTCGTCACAGCAGGACCATCTTGCTCAGGGAGTAATGATTGAAAGTGAAAGTTTACTTGATTCCCCAACACAATAACTTGAGTCGCACCGTGTGGCTTCATCACACTCGGGCGACTTCCATCGTGAGGAATCACTACAATAATCACCTGCTTTAACCGCGCAATCGCTTGCGTGGCCAGCTGGCCAGCCCAAATCCCAGACTGCGCCATTTCTTTTACCGTTTTGTTGAAGTTATCGGTCATGAAACGTCCGTAGTACCCTGGATGAGCCGCCACTTCTATAGCGGCTTGCAGACGAAGGGTCTCGTGGTCTCCTTCAACCCTCAATCGGTTCAATTGATGCGCTACTGCATGAAAAAAGCAATTGCCGTCTTTAGCCACATTATGACGTTTATAACCGTAGCGAGCAGCGGCCTTGGTTAATTGCGCCTCACTGTCGTTTGACGGGGGCATTTTAGCGCTTTCTCTCCGATCCCTCAGTGACACTGTTATGGCCTTCTGAATGGCTTGATCAAATGGTAATCCACTGACGTCAAAGTCCTTACTACCTGCTGCCCAACAGCCAAACCAACTATTAAGCGATTGTGCTGATGGTGAAGTCTCTTTTTTGCGAAGCATATCAATGGCACGATCTCTACTTATTATAGCTTTCTGAAGCTGTCGCTCTAATTCTTTTATCTTCCTGCTTCTTCGCTCTACTGCCTCTTCAAGCTCTTGCTTACTCATTTCACCGAGCATCTTATTTAGTCTCTCTTGTTCATAATTGGCGACAGAAGGACCCAACATAATTTTTTGCCATTCGCCCCATTTAATCGCAATCGACTCACCTTTGTGATCAAATCTAAATACTGTCCTTCCAGGGTTTTCTTCAGGAAATTGTTTTGCGAGATCTTCTTCATCAAAAATCAAGCCTTGTGCGAACACAGGATTCTTGATCGGATTCCCTGTGATCGGATCGAATCCCAAACCACGGCCATTTGACTTTTTAGCTGAGTATCCCTCTTTACTAGCTTGCACGAGACGTTTATAACGAATTATAAACGTTGAGAGAACAATATTATCCAATCCTAACAGTTGCGCAATGGATACAATAAAATCAAATCGTGAACGCTGCTTGATAAAATCTGACTGCTTCTCTTGTAATTTGGCTGTCATCGCTTCGATTGTGGTTTCACATTGCCTTATTTCTTGTTGATATTTCTCAATATTCCGATCACACAACGTTATACGAGATTGCAACTTTTTCTTAATATTAAATAGTCCAGATTTTGCATCGGCAATAGCTATTTCGGCTTGCTGGTTTCTTACTTCCAATTCATTTATGATACTTGTATGCTTTGTGATTTTGAATTTTAGTCGTGGAATTTCTTCGTTAATCCGCCTAATGCGACTCATATTATGTGCAGTATGCCGGGTTTGTATGTAAGCGGTTGCGCTCGCTTGAGCCATTCCACTGCCCCGAAAATGAGAATCAATGCTGTAACGAGATCGATACGTGGCTCTATACACACCGATATCTCTATCGTCTCGATCGACAGTCCATTTTCCTGTTGAATCTCCATTTGCATCCTTATCACTAAGCTCTACATCAATTATAGGAATATTAGTATCACCTGTATTCGCTTCAAACTCCTGCTCTATCCATGTAAGAGGCCAACGAGAATGCCGCTCTCTAATAGGTTTTTTAGTAAAAGGATGTGAGTCCTTGACGCTAATTCGCTCTAATTCCTGTTCTAGCGTTTCTAAAGTCGCTGCACGAGTATTTTTATCCTGCTGATGATTTTCAATGAGTCGATCATTTGCCTTGATCTCTTCTCTCCAAAGGTTAATGAATTGTTCTTTTCTAGAAGTGTCTTCAGCACCGATTTCATTATTCGCTAAAGCGCGCTTAATCTTTTTTTGTTGCTTCGTTCTTGATTCATAATCTGCTTTTCGATTCATAGCATCAATTGACGTCTGGCGACAGTCTTCAATTTGCTGAATCAATTCGTTTCCTTCATCACAGCGGAAATACAGAGCCCGCTCAAAGTGATACCGTTGTGGGCTGTATTCTTGAAATCTAAAATCGCCTGCAGTGATGGGACATCTCTGTTTAGCTAATTTTGACTTAGTACTTGACTTCTCATCATGGGGGACTTCGAGTCTAGGGGCAACATTCTCAATCGCGCTGATTATCTCTTCTCTAGATTCACCTTCGTCTAAAGGGTCAACTCGCAGAATATGGTCAAGGTGTTTGAGCATCACTTCCACATATTGACCCATGAGCGCATAATCCCCTGCGTTAAGCTCCAACGAATCCCTGTGATAGCTGTGAGATAATTCCTTTACACGTTTCTTACAATGATCTAATAATGTTGTAAGTGAGCCCTGTGCTTCGTCATCTACTTCTTCTTTTGTATACCGATCAGCCCGAGTGACAATAAAAAATGTTTGTCCTACTAAACTTTCTGGATCTTTAAATAACTTGGAGAGAGTCTGCGTTAAATTGATTAGCCCTTTCCACTTATCGTCACCCTGTAATCCTGATAAAGGAATAAATATGAGCAAGGCTTTAATCTGACGAGCCTGCCGAGCTACCATCTCCACACTGATTGATTCAACAACTAAATCTTCGGGCCTGAGGCGGGAAGCGAAAAATCCTGGGCAGTCAACCAACATCCAAGGCACCTTGACTTGTCTCAGGAAGGCTGCCGGTTGACTATACAATGTTTCTGCATCAGCCCCTGGTTTTGCAATGGAGAAGGTAGCCTTATCCTTCGTTGTGATATACTTGCTACCTCTTTCATTTCTACGTCTGACCATTTCGTGGCCCAGTAAATAATTACCAGTGGTGCTCTTACCGGAACCTGAGGAACCTAGCATCAGGACTAGATCTTGACCCTTAGATTGATTGGCATATTCGACGCTTTGAGGTAGTTTTTGGTTAATGTAATCAAACGTGTCATTGGTGAAAGAGGATTGTTTGTAATCATCATGTTTTCTCATGCTAATCTCCCTAAATAATGTTAGCTGTACAATTAATTAAGTTCAGTCAGTACCTATCCTTAATTCTCTATTCAAGAACGACATTGTATGGATCACAGGCGGTTAGCACATGCCGATGAAACGAGTTATTTTTGTCATACGTCTTATCGTGTCGCAATGTATGACGGATTTTTTGGACAAGGGATGCTATAATATTTTCCGATATTTGCTTTACATTTACTGAAGGTTGATCAAATGCATGAACTAGATTCTTTCTCATTATAGAATCTCCTACCGTGTGTTCGATGTTTCTCAGCCATAGTCATTAAGCTCAATGACATCTGAAACATGTTCCGTTACAAAATCAACGAGTGCATTGCCATAATATCGATTAAGCATTGTCTTAGTACCAGTGATTTCTAATTTAAGAAATTCTGAAAAGTACTAATTAAAGCTAAGGACTTAGCAATTCCACTTGCTAAACAAACCACAAATCCTAACGTGATAGATAAAAATAATTTAATGAGTTATATTTACCACATTTTTATATTAGATTCTTCCGATCTGATTGTAAAGTCATATTGCAGAAGTTAATAATTTCTTAATCAAATCGGAAACTCACATTTTGCCAGCGCTAATGCGCGTCCTATATTTTTTCGCATGAAACTTGGTGGTTATTGTCCAACCCTATCCAATCCTCTTTTTTTGTGCTTTTCACCAAAAGCACGATTGCATTTTCATTTGTTAATTTCACTGAAACAACTTCAATATCTTCTAGCCCTAATAACTCTGTGATATCAGAATATTCTGCATGTCTAATTTTTTCATTTTTGACCGTTCCTGGAAATAATAAGAGTATTTTAAGTGATTGTATTATGTCAGACTTTATGTGCTTTGTAACCGCACTAAGAAGCAGAGAGCCGAACTAATTTGCATTGTACCCTTATGTAGGGTATGGTTGGCTTATGAGACTCAGGAAAGATATATTTGCCGTAAAGCTTGCGAACAAAGTCAGGAAGTCACGCAAACAACTTCCTGCACACATTTGTCTTAAATTAGCTGCATGGATAGATGCTGTTGCCAATCAAGGGCTCAGCCAAGTACGCAAAATTCCTGGGTACCACGATGAGCCACTCAAAGGAAAGAGATTTGGGCAGCGATCAATACGTTTAAGCAAAGCATATCGCGCTATTTATGTTATTGATGCGGAAGGAGAGGTTGAGTTTGTTGAAATAATTGAGGTGAATAAACATGACTATTAACAAAACATCACAAAAATCCATTCAGTTACTTGAAAACTCTTCTGATGAAAAATTATGTTTAGGTCGATATCTTTGGGCAATCCGCGAAGGTGAGGAAATGACTCAAACAGCCTTTGGTAAATTAATTGGTGTTTCCAGACAATACATTTGCGATTTAGAAAATGGGCGCCGTTTTGTGAGTCCAAAAGCAGCTGCAAAATTTGCCCGCACTCTAGGATATTCAGAAGAGCAGTTTGTACGTTTATGTTTGCAAGATTTGATTGAACGAGAAGGAATTAATGCTGAGATTGACGTTAAGTTACAGAAGAAAAGACGAGCAGCTTAACGTTGGCTGATTTGACATAAGCGCCGGAATCTTTCATTCATGTCTTCACTAGGCGACCT
>CAWUIH010000033.1:0-16896 GCA_963922495.1 uncultured Coxiellaceae bacterium
CTCATGATAAAAATAATTTTATCCCATGTAAGGGGGAGATTCTCGAGGGCTTACGATGCTTGCTACAATTAACCCATAAAAAGCGGTTGAGCGCGATTAAATGGTGCAATTGATTGGATCACGTAATAAAAATTGTCGCAGTCACCTTGTTGGTGATAAGAAGAATTTTTATATGGCAAGACGAATCAAGATAGTACACCAGAAATCGTGATCCAACTGTTTTTTCTAGGATTAAGTGGTAAGCAGTTCCAAACTTGCACACCGTGGCTCTGGAGGGGTAAAATCACATTTTGCGATGGTGAGATCATTCTTGTGATCCTACCCTTGTGCAACATTGTGGGGGATAAATGACCTCGTTATATACGAGTCGCCAGATTCGTAATCTTGAGCAATCGGTTATTAAATCGGGCATCGATGAATACACTCTGATGCAACGAGCTGGGCAAGCCGCCTTTGATAAACTTTTAGAACATTGGCCACAGACAACCAAATTAGCAGTGTGTTGCGGTAAAGGTAATAATGCTGGTGACGGTTTCGTCTTGGCTCGACTTGCAGAAAGTCATGGTATTGTGGTTGATTTGTTTTGTATTGTTGATCCTGATGAATTAAAACCTACTGCTCAAAAAGCCGCGAATGCTGCGGTAGCTCAGGGCCTTGAGATTCGAACTTTCCCAGAAAAACCCGAATTTGACAGCGACTTAATCATCGATGCTCTATTAGGAACAGGATTGAGAGATGACGTTTCCAAAGCCTACGAATCAGTTATTGCAGCCATGAACGATTCAGGCATACCCATTTTCTCTCTAGATGTTCCTTCAGGTATCGACGCCGACACTGGCAGCAAACATGGTTGTGCAATCCATGCCGAACAAACTATTACCTTCCTTGCTCCCAAGCAGGGTTTGTATACCAGCTTCGGGCCAGCTTGCTCAGGTGAAATCAATATTGCGGATTTAGGTGTGTCTCAAAAGTTATTTGAAAATTTTGATTCAAAAGTTGAACTCCTGAATTGGGACAATGCCAACAAAGTACTACACAAGCGCCAACAGAATACACATAAAGGCAGTTATGGTCACGTCTTAGTGATTGGTGGTGATTACGGGATGGGAGGCGCGGTTCGCATGGCTGCTGAAACTGCGGCTCGTGTTGGGGCGGGTTTAGTGACAGTGGCCACTCGTCCAGAGCACGTGCCGATTGTTAGTGGATCCCGACCTGAATTAATGTGTCATCAAGTATCAGAACCAGATGACTTGGATCCCCTGATTTCACGTGCCACAGTAATTGTTATTGGTCCAGGATTGGGTAAAACTGACTGGGCAAAATCATTATTTCATAAAGTGTTAACAACTGACTTGCCTAAGCTCCTTGATGCCGATTGTCTCAATCTCCTGAGTGAAGCACCTCAAAAGCGCGATGATTGGATTTTAACTCCTCATCCTGGGGAAGCGTGTCGTCTACTGACCGAGAGTTGTAAAACGATTCAACAGGATCGCTTTGCTGGTGTTAGAAAACTTCAAACAACTTACGGTGGTATCGCAATTTTGAAGGGAGCAGGTACGCTTGTTTGTGATCAGTCATCTAAAATCAGCGTTTGTCCCGCCGGAAATCCGGGTATGGCAACTGGTGGTATGGGAGATGTCTTGAGTGGTGTCATTGGTGGTTTGTTGGCTCAGCAATTAAGCCTTGCAGTGGCGGCAAGCGTCGGTGTCTTAGTACATTCGCTGGCTGGCGATTTAGCAGCGGCTGAAGGTGGGGAACGCGGATTACTAGCAACCGATCTGTTGCCCCAACTCAGGACATTGGTTAACCCTGGAGTAGGGGTTTAGCGGTGAGCATCATCATTACTGATGAAATCGAAATGCTGGTGTTCGGTAGGAAAATGGCTCATTTATGTGCAGCCGATGATATTATTTATTTAACAGGAGATCTCGGTGCTGGAAAAACTACTTTGACGAGAGGTATTCTACAGGGCCTAGGCTATGATCACTTTGTAAAAAGCCCTAGTTACACACTCGTTGAAATCTATCACCTTGAAAAGCTTACTGTGATACATATCGACTTGTACCGACTGACCCATCCCGAGGAGTGTGAGCAGCTTGGTTTAAGTGACTATATTCAAAATAACGCACTGTTTTTAATCGAATGGCCAGAAAAAGCTAAGGATTTTTTACCGCAACCAACTTGCCACTTGATAATAAAACCGCAGCATGATCGACGTGAAATCTCGTTTCTATCCCACCCACATTACAAATTCCTCGAACTCATGCCATAATCGAACTGAGCGAGATCACAAATTTAATTATAAGGATAATAATGACTCATGAATTAAAGTGTGTAACGTTATCGCTTGTATTGCTGATTTTTTTGATATTATTTACTCCTATATACTCAAAATCGTTGCCTTTACCCACAAGTTATTCGAAATCTGGCTATCACCATTCTCCTTGGATCACTGTGGTCATTGATCCTGGTCACGGTGGTTATGATCCTGGTGCGACAGGCACTAGAGGTGTCCATGAAAAAGATGTCGTTCTAAAAATAGCTCAGTACTTGCAAAAAAAAATCAATGCACAAAAAGGCTTTAAAGCATATTTAACAAGAAAAGCGGATTACTACATCTCTCTACGTAATCGTCTCACTATCGCTCGAAAAAAACATGCTGATTTATTCATTGCTATTCATGCTGATGCAATTTCTACTTCGCAAATCACAGGAGCATCAGTATATGCTTTATCATTGAAGGGGGCTACAAGTGAAGCAGCACGGTGGCTTGCACAAAAAGAAAATCAGTCGGAACTTCGTGGTGGCGTTGAATTACGTGACAAAAACTATTGGTTAAAAACAGTTTTGCTTAATTTATCACAAGTCGCGACGATACGTGCTAGTTTAACCATAGGTTCAATATTGTTACATTCAATCGCCAGAATTGCGCACTTGCATTGTTCCAATGTGGAGCAAGCTGCCTTTGTGGTGTTAAAATCTCCAGATATCCCCTCATTATTGGTCGAAACAGGGTTTCTATCAAACCCTATTGAAGAAGTAAAATTGCAGAGCATAACGTATCAAAAGAGATTGGCAGCAGTGTTAGCTACTGGAATTGAAAACTATTTTCAACATGCTCCACCGCTTGGTACTTGGTTATACCATTCAAAATATAACCGTAAATATACACATTCATAATCCTAGAAAAAGTAGTTGAGTGCGATTAAATCGCGTAACAAAAATTATCGAAATCACCTTGTTGGTGATCAGAAAGATTTTTATATAGCAAGGTAAATCAAAATGAATGAGACTAATTTCTAATAAAATGTTAAGATAAAATTGGTGTGAGCAGTTTTAATGCAAAACTAGTACAATCCTACTTAACTCAATGCAACATGGAAGTGTATCAATGTATAGGATTCACAAACGTTTACTTAATAAATTAGGAACTAGTTTTTTTACTCTAGCGGATAATAGTCAGGACGTATTCTGGATTCGATCTAATGATTTTTTAAGTCATATTTATGTAAACCCAGCTTTTGAGAAATTATGGGATTGTAATACACAAACCTTGTATAACTCCGCCAGTGAATGGATTAACTCGGTTGTAGTTGAGGATAGAGACCTACTCAGACAGCACTATATTGACTGCCAAACTAAATGTAAGTCAGATGATTCCTATAAAATAGAATATAGGATTCAAGGTAAAAATAATAAAATTTCATGGATATTAGATTCCTCTTTCCCAATTTTTGATGGCAAAGAATGCATCGCCTTTGCAGGAGTTGCCAAAGATATTACTTGTGAAAAATTGCAGCTTAAAGAAATCGATAATGCCAGTTATTTTTTCAGAAGTTTTGTGGAAAAAATTCATGGGGTATTCTGGGTAAAAGATAAATCAGGCACGAAGCAGCTCTATATCAGCCCAAGTTATGAAAAAGTGTGGGGTGTAAGCTGTGAAAGCTTATATAAAAAGCCTCGCTCCTGGCTAGATTATGTGTTACATGAAGATATCCAAAATAGTCAAAGTAACGCTGATGTGTATTATGTAGAGAAAAATTACGAATTTATATTTAGGATTAAGCGTCCTGATGGTCAGATACGTTGGATTAAAGATCATCACTTCCCAATTTCTGAAAACAATATGGTCATCGGTTTTGCAGGAATTGCTGAAGATATCACTGCCATGATGTTACGTGAGCAAGAATTACGAGAAGCCAAAAATATGGCAGAAAAGGCAAACCGCTCCAAATCTGACTTTTTAGCTATGATGAGCCATGAATTACGCACTCCCTTAAATGCGATTCTTGGTATGGCACAGATTCTTAAAACTAACCAGTTATCAGAGGAACAAACTGATCAAATCGATGTTATCGCACAGTCAGGGCAAAATCTATTAGGATTATTAAACGATTTATTAGATTTTGCAAAACTTGAAGTCGGAAAATTATCCTTTAAGAAAGATGTTTTGGATATTTTCAACTTGGTTGAAAAACTTAGAGAGGACATGTTTCCTTTGGCACTCAAAAAAAATCTCCAATTGCAACTGTATATTGACAAAAAAATACCTAAAAAAATTGTTGGGGATGCCAAGCGATTACGGCAGATATTAATTAATCTTATTTCTAACGCGATCAAGTTTACTGAGCGGGGTTATGTTAACATCAATATTGATGTAATTCGCAAAGTACATAATAAGGTGACATTATCATTTTCGGTTGAAGACTCTGGCATTGGCATAGCAAAACAACAGCTAAAAACCATATTCAATCGATTCCAACAAATTGATTCTGTCTATCAGCGTAAATATGATGGTGTGGGTTTAGGACTGTCAATTGTCCGAGAATTAGTCAAAAAAATGGGTGGCAGTGTTGCAGTAACCAGCGAACTGGGTATTGGATCACAATTTACATGTATGTTACCTTTTGAAGTACGGATTGATTACAGCGCGGCCTTCAGAGAGCTAACAGAGTCTATAATAAACGCAACTGGGTATTGTAGCAGTAACACATCAGAGACTTACAACACTGCTCATCAATTTGACCTACAAATTTTGGTTGTTGAAGATAATGCAATCAATCAAAGAATTTCTAAGACGATGTTGGAACAAATAGGGTGTCATGTTGATATTGCGGGTTGTGCTAAAGAAGCAATTGATAAGCTAAATAAGAAATATGATTTGGTGTTTATGGATATTGGTTTGCCAGACATGAATGGATTTGAAGCGGTGGAAGCGATTCGACGTTGCGAACAACCTGGAGATCGAGTACCTATTGTTGCTATGACAGCTCATGTTTTTGAACATGATCGTGCCCGTTGCTTTGATGTGGGGATGGATGATGTGATGGCAAAACCGATTGTACGTGAAGAGCTTGTGAAAGTGTTAACTCGTTTAGCCGCATAGCCATCTCCGTTACTATTGACTACAAACTCAGTTGTGTTTTATTTTACCCAAAACTTCCTTAGGGCGTCATGAAAATTCAACGACTTAAAAGCCATATTGCAAATCAAATAGCTGCTGGTGAAGTGATTGAAAGACCTGCTTCAATTGTCAAAGAATTGGTTGAAAATAGTATTGATGCCAACTCTAGTCACATTGAAATCTCCATTGAAAAAGGTGGCCACAAAAAAATTCAGGTGCGCGACGATGGTGATGGTATCGCACTGGATGATTTAAACTTGGCATTTGAGCGCCATGCCACTAGTAAAATATGTAATACAAATGATTTGCAACACATTGCCACTTTAGGTTTCCGTGGTGAAGCACTCGCCAGTATTGCAGCTATTGCAAGAGTACGTCTCACTTCAAAAGCGTTCGATTCTCAACAAGCATACTGTCTACACAACCATCGTGATAATTTTGTTAATCCTGAGCCGGCAGCACACCTTACTGGAACCACCTTGGAAATAGCGGATATTTTTTACAATACGCCAGCAAGACGTAAATTTTTACGAAGCACAACAACTGAATTTCAGCATATTCAACGACTTGTAGAACGTCTTGCATTAAGTCATTTCTCACTAGCTTTTACATTGACCCACAATCAGAAAAAAACATTTGAGTTTCAAAAAGCAAATTCTGAAGAGAAAAAATTACAGCGTATTGCTAAAATACTGGGCGATGATTTTGTAAAGTCTGTGTTAAAGATTCGTTTGCAAGCTACCGATTGTGCATTGTATGGATATATTGCCGAGCCCAGATACACACGCGGTCAGGCAGATATGCAATTCACTTTCATCAATGGTCGTTTTGTACGTGATAAAACCATTCTTCACGCTATTAAACAAGCATATCACGATGTATTATTTCATGGTAGACACCCAGCCTATATCTTATATTTAGAAATTGAACCTTCTTTAGTGGATGTTAATGTCCATCCTACGAAACATGAGGTACGTTTTCGAGATAGCCGATTAGTCCATGATTTTATTAAAAAAGCCATTCAAGAAGCACTTGCCTCTGACAAGCCAGGTATTACACCAAGCTCGCATAGTTTTGCAACATCACACCAAAAACTTCAACCTTTTCACCAGCAACAGGTTCCAACTCAGCAGGTCGCTCTTTCCGTGTCTGAAACAGTACAAAACTATCAACCTACTACCACAGTTAAATCATCAATATCACAATCATTAATCCCTCAGCAAATTTCTTTAGGAAACGCCCTGACGCAGCTTCATGATATCTATATCTTAGCTCAGAATGAGCAGGGTTTAGTAGTAGTCGATATGCACGCTGCACACGAGCGTATTCTCTACGAAAGTCTCAAAACTGAATTGAAACATCATCAAATTGTGGCGCAACCGCTGTTAATCCCTATATATTTGAATTTAAATTTAGCAGAAATGTCCGCATGGGAAAATAATCAATCTCTGTTTAAAGAATGTGGTATCGAAACCGAACAAAGTGGACCTGATCAAATAGTCATTCGTAGTTTTCCGGTATTATTAAAAACCACTAACGCAGAGAATGTGGTAAGAGATGTTTTAAGCGATTTGGTAAACAACGGGTTGTCGCAACGCCTACCTCAAAAAATTAATGTCGCCCTTGCAACCATTGCTTGCCGTGCTGCTGTTCGTGCTCATCATCGTCTATCGATAGAAGAAATGAATGCGTTACTACGCGATATGGAAAATACAGAGCATGGAGGATTATGCAATCATGGACGACCGACGTGGAAAATAATTTCCATGAAGGAGCTTGACCAATATTTTTTACGTGGGCAGTGATGACCTCTCGCGTTGTTTGCCTTATGGGTCCCACCGCCAGCGGTAAAACCGATTTGGCACTGGCTTTAGTGAAACGATTTCCACTTGAAATTATTAGTGTTGACTCTGCCTTGGTCTATCGTGGTATGGACGTTGGTACAGCAAAACCAGCACCACAAATATTGGAGCGTTTTCCGCATCATCTGATTAATATTGTTGATCCACTCACACCGTATTCAGCTGGTAATTTTTATCGTGACGTGCAAAAACTTATTCAAGCAATATCACAACGAGGAAGAATTCCTCTTCTGGTTGGAGGGACTATGCTGTATTTCCATTCTTTACAGCATGGTTTTTCGAAATTACCACCAGCAAATCAAATAGTAAGAAAAAAAATTACTCAAATGGGTGTAAAAAAAGGGTGGCCAGAAATACACACGCGACTCAAACAAATTGATCCTGAAACAGCACAACGTATTAATCCCAATGATTCTCAGCGAATACAACGTGCACTTGAAGTATATTACCTATCTGGCCAAACCATGTCGGCATTAAAAAAAAATTCTCCAATTTCAAATCAACCTATTGATTTTATTAATATTACTTTGATACCTCAGAACCGGGCCTACCTTCATCAACGCATTACCCAACGTTTCGATACTATGTTATCTGCAGGTTTTATTGCAGAGGTAAAACGACTCTATGATAGATCCGATTTGCACGCAGATTTACCCGCATTAAGAAGCGTTGGCTATCGACAAGCATGGTGTTTTCTAAATGGTGAATACGATTACGCTACGATGCGTGATAGGTCGATAACAGCTACACGCCAGCTGGCAAAGCGTCAAATAACTTGGTTACGACGTTGGCAATATACAGAAGTGTTTTATTGTGAGGATCCCAACTTGTATCAAAAAGTGATGCATTATCTCGTTTCAATAATAGGGAGTAATAAGTGAAAATTTTAGTAAACGTTCCTAAGCAAACTATGAGTATTTTTGAAGGATATCAAGTGATTGCTAAATACCTTGTATCAACTTCTCGTAATGGCGTTGGCGAACTTTTGAACTCTGAAAAAACACCTAGAGGTTGGCACCAAATTCGAGCTAAAATTGGCGGAGATTGTCAAATTAATACGGTGTTTATTAACCGTCGCCCTACGGGTGAAATTTTTTGTCCTAGTATGCGACAGCTATACCCAAAAAGAGAATGGATACTTACCCGCATACTATGGCTTTCTGGCTTGGAGGTTGGTAAGAATCGACTGGGTTCAGTTGATACTATGCGCCGCTACGTTTACATTCATGGCTGTGGAGATGACGTTGATATTACTATTCCTCGTTCCAGAGGTTGTATATGCATGTTAAATCAAAACCTTATGGATCTTTATAATCGCGTTATTCCAGGAACCCAAGTCTATATCGATGAATACGACAGTGAGCATTTACCATCTTTTGAGAACATGTTATAAGTGTCTCGGTTATGGATCGTGCGGAAGAAATATTAAAGTTTTGGTTTGGGCGCGTGGAACAAACGGTTGTTCCTTCTGAGAAGCGTTCTAGGATATGGTTTAGTGACAGTATTGAAGTTGCCGAGCAAATCAAGCTGAAGTTTGGTCGTGATTTGGATGCAGTTAAATCGGGGGATTATGACCATTGGATACTAACACCCAGAGGCCAGTTAGCACTTATTATCGTTTTGGATCAGTTTCCTAGACATATTTATTTGAATTCATTGGAAGCATTTTCTCAAGATGAAAAGGCATTGCAAATCTGCCTTCAAGGTATTGAACAGCAACAAGACCATCATTTAAGCTTGATTGAACGCGTTTTCTACTACTTCCCATTGCTGCATTCTGAAAATATCCAACATCAGCAAGGAGCTATTAACGCTTATCAAGTGTTGTTGGATACTTCGCTACCTGAAACTCGAATCATTTACCAGAGTTTTTTGAAGTTTGCACAGCAGCATTTTTCAGTAGTGAGTCGTTTTGGAAGATTTCCACAACGTAATCCAGTCCTAGGACGTGAATCTACCGAAAAAGAAATTAAATACTTAGAAGACTTAAAGTAGTTTTCGTGAGGAGATATGAAAGAAGAAAAGCGTATATACCGTGTGATTTTTTCACAAGAAGATAAAATCTATGAAGTATTTGCACAATACATCACTGAGGAAAGTTTAGTTGGATTCATAGAAATTGAAGAATTAGTATTTTCTGAGCATAGCCCGGTGGTAGTTGATCCCTCGGAAGAGAAGCTCAAAAATGAGTTCCGTGGCGTTAAGCGCAGTTATATTCCAATGCATATGATTTTACGTATTGATGAAATGGAAAAGCGTGGTACTCCGAAAATAAAAGCACCCAAAAAACAAAATAATGTACATTACTTTAAAGGCTACTCGAAACCTGCTGATCAGGAATAAAAAATGCGTGCTGTTATTACCAATATTGAAGGGACAACACTGACAGCTGAGAATCGAGAATTAGTCCAGCACCCTCGTGTTTTCGGGGTCATTTTTTTTTCGCGAAATTATGAAAATCCACAACAACTCAAGTCACTCGTTGCCGAAATAAAAAAAGTGAATCCCGCTTTACTCTTTGGTGTTGATCAAGAAGGAGGACCGGTGCAACGTTTTAAAGAAGGTTTTCCTGAATGTCCAGCAATGCAACACTTTGGGAAACTTTACCAACAAGATAAACAATTAGGTATTGCTTCATTGCAGAAAACTGTTAGAGCAATAGCACAAAAACTCTCTGACTGCGGTATTAACCTCAATTTTGCTCCGGTGTTGGACCTTAATTTGGGTGTTAGTCAAGTCATTGGGCTTCGCAGTTTTAGTTCAGATCCTCATGATGTTGCTCATCTTGGCTCTGTGGTAATTGAAACACTCTTGAAAACAAATATTTTGTCAGTTGGTAAACATTTTCCAGGTCATGGAGGAGTGGTTGCCGATTCTCATCATGAGTTACCATTAGATTCTCGTGATAGAATGGAAGTAGAGCGGGGAATGATCCCGTTCAAGAAGCTATTGCATAAATTACCCGCAGTAATGCCGGCTCATGTGGTGTATCAGCAATACGACAATCAGCCTGCAACCTTTTCTCGATTTTGGTTGCAGCAACTATTACGACGAGAACTCAGTTATCAAGGAGTTATCATAAGTGATGACTTAACAATGCAAGCGGCCACATATGCCGGAAATTATGTTGAGCGTGCAAACTTAGCCTTAGAGTCGGGTTGTGATCTGCTGACAGTGTGTAATAATTATACTGAGACAGTAAAAATACTCAAAGAATTAGAAAAATACCATAATCCCTCATCTCTACAGCGGATTAAGCAATTTCGGAGTACAATCTGTGGCTAATTTTATCGCAACTCATCAATGGTACCTCAAAATCACTGTTACGTTTGTAATTGGTTTTGTGATCAGTATCGCAGACTATGCTTCATACTCACGTTTGATGCCTCGATTGAAAAAACGCGGTAGTTTATGGACAGTAGCCATTTGGAGCGCAATACACCGCCCCATTCAAATATATATTTGGTTACTGGTCATCACATTTTTACTGACTATTTTTGCACAGCAATTTAGTTTTGTGAAAGATATCAATACAGCCATAGGTGCTACTCGACTAGTACTTACTTGCCTACTAATTTTTTGGTTTCTAATGCGCTTGATTAAATCCACAGAATTGTCTTTCATCGAGCGTGCGCGTAGAGGTCAAAGTCATATTTCTGACCCTACCAGTATTAATGCCATCGCACAATTAGTTCGTGTGGCTATTATGATCGTGGTTTTATTAGTAGTATTACAAACCATTGGTGTAAAAATGTCAGCACTACTAGCTTTTGGTGGTGTAACAACCGCAGTTGTTGGTTTTGCCGCTAGAGATTCTCTAGGAAATTTCATTGGCGGTATGATGCTATATTGGGATCGACCTTTTTCAGTTGGTGATTGGGTACGCTCCCCCGATCGTAATATTGAAGGAACTGTTGAGCATATTGGTTGGCGCTTAACGCGAATTCGTACTTTTGATAAAAGGCCACTGTATGTCCCAAATGGCGTTTTATCTAATATTGCTATTGAAAACCCATCACGGATGACAAATCGTCGCATCAAAGCGCTATTCGGTGTGCGTTACGATGATGCTAACCAAGTGCGTGGTATCACTACAGCTATCGAAGAAATGTTACAAACACACCCTGACATTGATCAAAATCAAACCACATTTGTTGCCATGGTTGAGTTTGGTGCATCATCATTGGAGGTGTTGATTTACACTTTCACAAAAACGACTGAATGGGTGAAGTTTCAGCGTATACAGCAAGATGTTTTTATAAAAATACTTCATATTATTAGTTCTTTTGGAGCAGAGTGTGCTTTTCCAACCCAAACCTTACATATACCCAATGACGTTTTGGTCGATTTAAAGGAAGGCGCTTCGGATGATCGAAGACAGTACGGTAATCATTCCAAAGAAGAGCATGCTAAAAATGATATTGCCTGAACAAATTCAAGATGTACTGAATAAATCCACTTGTTTGTATTCCAGAATGCAAATTAACGCTGCATTAGATCGAATGGCTGCTCAAATTCACAACGCATTGTCGGAAACCAATCCAATTTTTTTGTGTGTTGTGGTCGGTGGTATTATTCCACTAGGGAACTTATTACCCAGATTAGACTTTCCACTGGAAGTAGATTATATCCACGCTACTCGTTACGATGGTGAAATTCGTGGTCAAGCATTGCAATGGAAAGTTGAACCAAGTAACAAAATGAAAGGCCGTACTGTAGTGATTGTTGATGATGTTCTTGACGGCGGCATTACTTTAAGCGCTATTATTGCATCCTGTCGACAAAAAGGTGCTAAGGCAGTGTTTACTGCGGTGCTAGTAGATAAAAAAGAGGCACGACTTTCTGGTGGCCATCCATATGCCGATTTTACTGGACTTGAGATTGATAACCACTATGTTTTTGGTTATGGCATGGACTACAAAGGTTATTTACGCAATGCGCCAGGCATTTATCGAGTTGCTCCAGAGCATGAATGAATCATCTAGGAATAATTTCTCAGTTTAGACTGTAAGGTTGTTACTAAAATTTAATAAATTTTGACTTCTCAATGTACTGTAATTGGAATAATTTTGATTAATACTTAATACCTCAAACAGTGGAAAATCAATATAATTGAGTTCCCAACTTCGCATTCGTCGGGTTTGTAATCCGTTGCTGCTCTTTTCGCAAAATAAATTTTCTAGTATCCGGTAAACGATAATTCCTTGAATTTTTGTTAGTGACAGACAGGGTAATGACCTTACTAAAGTCAAAGTCACTAGAATTTATTTCAGGCCATTATTACTGATTGATTGCACGTCGTGTAAGGTGTGAAAACACAATCATTTCAACATGGTAAGTTCTCGCCCATGTATATCCAGTTACAAGTAAAATACTCTACACAACAAATTTAAATAGATTTTTCATGAATCATTATCCTGGGAAAAGCGGTTGATCACGATTAAATGGTGCAACAGATTAATTGAAATCGCGTAATAAAAATTGTCGAAGTCGGCTTCGTTGGTGATGAGAAGAATTTTTATTACGCAAGATGAATCAAGAGGGTATGCCAGAAATCGTGATTCAACTGCTTTTTCTAAGATTATATGACCTTTGACAATAGTCGGCGTCATCTTTTAAAAACAATAATGCTTTACTCAATTAACAAAAATCTGTAGTCTATTGATTTTTATATTATTAAGTGTTAAGGATTTTAGCATGGTGTCGAGTCGTACTGAGAAAAAGTTGATGTATTACATAAAAAAAGCGATGAGCGATTATCACATGATTCAAAAAGGTGATCGCGTGATGGTTTGTGTCTCTGGTGGTAAAGATTCATATTCTTTATTGAATATTCTCAATTTGATTCGCACTGAATCTAATTATAAATTTGATTTATTTGCCTTTACCTTGGACCAATCCCAGCCAGGATGGAATGATACGAAGATGCGTTATTGGATGGAGCAAAAACGCATACCCTTTGAAATACTCACCAAAGATACTTATTCTATTGTTAGAGAAAAAACTGCTGCTGGAAAAACCTACTGTTCATTATGTTCACGATTGCGTCGTGGTATCATTTACCGCTATGCAGAAGAAAATAACTTTAATAAGATAGCATTAGGACATCATCGTGATGATTTAATTGAAACCTTGATGCTATCAGTACTGTATAATGGTCAAATTTGCTCGATGCCACCTAAACTGATTTCTGATAGCAAACAGCATATCGTTATACGCCCTATGGCTTACTGCCAAGAAAAAGACATTATAAATTATGCAGATGAGCAACGGTTTCCAATCATTCCCTGTAATTTATGTGGTTCACAAGACAATTTAATGCGACAACGAGTGAAGGTGCTCATAGCACAACTAGCACAGGAAAACCCTAAAGTACCCAGTAATATGCTGCGAGCTTTAAGTAATATACGTCCTAGTCAGTTGATGGACCGTGAACTGTGGGATTTTAAAAATTTAATAGCCATGAACACGTCGACCGAATCTAAACTATCGTCGAAATAACAATACAAGAACTAACAAGCAAAGGTTTGAGTTCAACCAAATTGTTAAACTTTATTACTTTACTATAGCATATACAACAATGTGAGTTTTATTGCACCAATGTAAAAAAGGCGCTTGAATGAGGTAAGCTTCATGAGGATATTTATTGGATTGTCGTTATCACAGCAAGAAAGATACAAATTACATAGTTATGTTGCCAATTTACGTACAGCATATCCTGGTGCAAAATGGACAACAATAAATAATTATCATTTAACGCTCTGTTTTTTAGGAAAGATTACGCATGACGCTCTGAAAAAAGTTATTATGTTAGTAGAGGAGGTGGCTTATAACAGTAACTCATTTTGTTTTTATATCAATAAATTAAATTACATATCTCAACAAAAAAATAAAATTTATGTTGCTCATATTGCAGAGGTTAGTTTATTAGAAAAGCTTCATAAAAGGATTTATGATGCCTTAAAAGCACATAATTTTCTATTACAACAAGGATTTTTTGTGCCACATGTAACCTTGGCAGAAGTCCGTGGTGACGTTGGTAGAATTCCTCACATTGTTATCGATCCCCTCAAAGTAGTGGCTGACAAGGTCACGGTGTATGAGAGTCAACCAAAACATGGGATAAGTCATTATACAATTGTTGACACATTTCCATTTTCCTCTTGGGCAGATTAAGTTACACTATGGCTGATTTATGTATTTGATAATACATTTTTTTGATACAAACAATAGATTATAGGTTTTGCCATGAGTGAATCTATCGATGATATCACCGTATCTTACATAGAAGACGGTGTTGAAACCCTCAAAGAGTTAGACAAATTTATCCTCTCAAAAGGAGCTTGGGCCACGATTATTTTTAAGATACAAACCTGGAATCGTACTAAACAAGTTTACAATCCTGTTAGTTATACGATTCGTCGCTATCAAAAGCGCAATGGCGAGTTTAGCCAACGATCTAAGTTTAATATTTCTAGCCGTGATCAAGCTGAGAAAATTGTAGAAGTTCTGAGCGCATGGATACGTGATGAGACACCAAATTAATTTTTTCTAACGAGGACTGCCATAGTTAGGCGTGTGACAGAAATCAATTGACTTTGCTCATTAGTAATAGATATTCCCCACACATGAGTACTTTTCCCAAGGTGAAATGGTGAGGCTTTACCATAAACAAAACCGCTGCGAACAGATTTGATGTGATTGGTGTTAATATCTAAACCAACGCAATAAAAATGTTTTTGCTCAACGCATAGATTAGATGCAATGCTCCCCACTGTTTCAGCTAATACACAAGAGGCCCCACCGTGCATAATGCCCAGAGGTTGATGGGTGCGCTGATCAACTGGCATTCTAGCTATGATGAAATCGTCACCAATTTTTGTGAACTCAATGCCCAGATACTCAATCATTGTATTCTTGCTACGTTCTGTAGCAAACTGTATTGATGCTGCTGTTTTCCAGATAGCCATGATATTAGATTATCATAAATGGTATTCATTTCTGAAATAAAAAATTTTAAATTATTTATATTTATTTGTTGATTTAAAATTTTGCTTAAGTTGAATACCTAGATAGTGACATTCACTTGCTTACAGATTATCCTAAGAAAAGCGATTGAGCGCGATTTCTAGAACTATATTTGACTAGCGAATTCAATCTGTATAAGATTTTCCTAAGTATACAATAAAATCTAACACGCTGAGACGACTAATTTTATGAACACTGTACTGATTACCGGAGCGAATCGCGGTATAGGTTTAGAATGCGCAAAGCAATATTTGGATAGCGGCTTTGAAGTATTGGCCTGCTGCCGTGATCCTGAAAAATCTCTTGAACTACAGCGCCTTAAACAATTATCAAACAAAATTCACATCTTTCAACTCGATGTTACCAAAAGTGATACTGTAAAGAAATTACAACATTCACTCCAAAATCGCTCCATAGATATTTTAATTAACAATGCGGGTATTTATGGCGCTACCAAAGAAAATTTCGGTAACATTAATGAACAAAATTTACTGGATGTATTCAGAACGAATGTCTGGGGTGTTATTAATATGTGTCAAAATTTTTATCAAATGGTTAAAAAAAGTGAGCTCAAAAAAATTATTACCATTAGCAGCTTAATGGGCAGTATTGCTGACAATCAATCGGGTAGAGCATATGCTTATCGAGCCAGTAAAGCTGCACTGAATGCTGTGATGAAAAGCATGTCTATTGATTGTATAACCGACGGAGTCCGCATATTGATATTACATCCAGGATGGGTTAAAACTGACATGGGTGGCAATAATGCTTTAGTTACTGTTCAAGAAAGTGTTGCTGGAATGCGAGCTATTATTGATAACGAGATGAAGTGGCATTCTGGAGACTTTTATAATTACCGTGGTGAAAAGCTACCCTGGTGATATTTTTATTCGCAAGGATATGATGGAATTACGTGATTTACCCGTAGAATGGTTAAGCCGAGGAAACTACCAACCTCGACGTCATTTTGATCCTGAAAAACTACAGGAACTTGCTAACTCCATCACCGAACAAGGCATCATAGAGCCTGTTATCGTCAGACCTGTTGACGAATCCAGTTATGAAATCATTGCAGGTGAGCGGCGTTGGCAGGCAGCCCAACTAGCTCAGCTACACGTGGTACCCTGCATCATCCGACACTACAGTGATATCGAAGCAGCTGCAGTATCGTTAATTGAGAATATCCAGCGAGAAGACCTTAATCCGATAGAAGAGGCCAGAGCGTTAACTCGCTTGGTTGATGAATTTGACTACACTCACGAACAACTTGCTGAAGCAGTTGGAAAATCGCGCACCGCAGTAAGTAACACGTTGCGTTTGCTCCAATTGGTACCAGAAATTCAGCAATTACTGATCGATGGTAGCCTCTTAGAAGGCCATGGAAAAATTTTAGCAGCCTTGAGCGAAGTAGAGCAAAAGCAACTAGGACAACTCTGCTACCATAAAAACTGGACGGTTCGTCAACTTGAAAGAGAAACAAAGAAGTACAAGATATCTCATTCCCATACCACTGCATCAAACACTTCAGCCGATTTAATCCACCTTGAACGCCGTCTCTCTGAGACTTTAGGCACCAAAGTAGCTATAGAGAATGATGAAAAG
>CAWUIH010000034.1:0-16598 GCA_963922495.1 uncultured Coxiellaceae bacterium
TTGACTGTGATGATAATCCAACCACCACTGAACAATTCGATTGGTATGAGAGAAAAAGTAAGCTGACAAAGCCGTATGAACATCATTTATTATTTGAGCTCGTTCATTCAACGGTATCTGATGTCAGTCTGAAGGAACATATTGATTATCATGCCGTTGAAAATCTCATTGATCGTTATATCGAGACAGCAATTGATTTTTCAAAAATTATTTCGTTGGGCATACTGGGTATAGATGAGATCAGCTTAAAGAAAGGCTATAGAGACTTTGTCACATTAATAACCTATCGAATTAATAATAAGGTTCACATTCTTGGCATCATTGATGGGCGTAAAAAGGCTGAAGTGATCGGGTTTTTACTCAAAACGTGTCATTTGCGTGACACTATCCAAGCAATCTGTTGTGATTTATATGATGGATATATGAATGCTTGTAAAGAAGTGTTTAAAGAGAAGATTCCGGTTGTTGCTGATCGCTTTCATGTGCGCAAACTTTATCGAAAAAGCGTAGTCAATCTACGCAAATCAGAATTAGCGCGCTTAAGAAAAGAACTAACCGATGAACAGTACGGGCAGTTAAAAGAGGCAATAGCCATACTGAGGAAACAAAAAGACTATTTTACAGAGGAAGAAAAGCCGATTGTTGAAGAATTATTTTTGCTATCGCCCATGTTAAAATTAGCTTATCAATTCAGCAGAGCGCTAAGCGGGATATTTGATAGTCACATGACACCAGAGTCAGCAAAAGTCAGCATGGCCGAGTGGATCGACTGTGTTACAGATTCGGAGTGGAATTGTTTCAATACCTTTATAAAAACCCTATCAGCATATCCAGAGCAAATCACAAATTATTTTATCCAAAGAAATAATAGTGGGTTTGTTGAGGGCTTTAATAATAGGGTCAAAGTATTGAAGCGGCGATGCTATGGATTAGCAAGTGTTACCAGGCTGTTTCAGCGTTTGTTATTAGACACGCAGGGTATACAAAGGTTCGCTCCTGGCATGTGCGCTTTCTAGCCATTCCACGCAAAAGCGCGAAGAGCCAAAATATTGACTATACAGAGACAGTTCAATAATAGATACCAGAAGGTGTGGAATGACCGTTAAAAAACGTGGTTTAGGTAAAGGGTTAAGTGATATGGGGGTCAGTGAACTACTCAATGAGGTTGCGGTTGCGACTAGTAGCTCACCGGTAGCTGATTTTAAAGTTTTACCTATTGATTGTTTGCAACCTGGACAATACCAACCACGTCGAGCTATGGGCCAAGAGGGCTTGGAAGAATTGGCAAACTCTATTCGTACCCAAGGGATTATCCAGCCTTTAGTAGTTCGCCCTGTGGTGGGTCAAAAATACGAGATTATCGCTGGAGAGCGTCGTTGGCGTGCTGCAGCATTGGCTGGTTTGACTGAGGTTCCAGTAATTATCAGGGATATTCCTGATCAGACTGTAGTCGCATTGTCACTGATTGAAAATATTCAACGCCAAGATCTCAATGCCATCGAGGAAGCACTCGCACTGCAACGATTGTTAGACGAATTTCAAATGACGCACCAAGCGATCGCAGAGGCAATTGGGAAATCCCGTGCGAGTGTCACTAACACTTTACGTTTATTGAAATTAAACTCTGAGGTACGAATCTTGGTTGAACAAGGTCATTTAGAGATGGGTCACGCGCGGGCGTTGCTGGCTTTAGATGGAAAGCAGCAAAGTGAGGTTGCTAGTAGCATCGTTACCCGTTCGTTGACTGTTCGTGAGACAGAAAAATTAGTTCGACAATTTTTGCAATATCAGCTTGATTCCGAAATAATTCAACCTCAAGTCAATACGGATGTAATGAGGCTGCAGAATGATTTTACTGAACGTTTGGGTTCTAAGGTAACTATCAAACACCATAAGAAGGGAAAAGGCAAACTCGTTATTCATTACAAATCAACCGAAGAATTAGAAGGGATTTTAGATCGTATAAAGTAGGAAAAAATGATAGAAAATAGCCAAATTTCCAATCAAGACTCTGTTTCAGATAAAAAAATGACTCGCGGTACTAGTGCTACATTGATTCCATCAATAATTTGTATCTTAGCGGCTATTTTTTATGTTTATGATTACTTCATTCAAGTGGCCCCCAGTATTATGACGCAGCAGCTAATGCGCGCTTTTCATCTCGGTGCCTCTAATTTAGGTGTGTTGTCTGCTAGCTTCTTTTACTCTTATACATTGATGCAAATTCCTTCAGGGCTATTGCTTGATTATTTTGGTCCTAGAAAAGTATTGACGATTGCAGCTCTATTTACAGCAGTTGGTGTGTGGATGTTTGGGAGTACTCATTTATTCGGTGTGGCTGCTACTGGACGTTTTTTGATTGGTGTTGGTTCCTCAGGTGCTTTTTTAAGCGCAATATTTTTGATCGCTCGCTTTTTCTCTCACCGAAAATTTCCATTGTTGTCTGGTTTTATCCAGTTAGCTGGATGTATCGGTTCGATACTAGGGCAAGCGCCATTGGCGCTTATCATTAATCGTTATGGGTGGCGGCAAGCGATGTTTTGGGTGAGTATGGCTACTTTTGGATTAATGTTTGTTTATGCCATTGTGATACGCGATCAGCGTAAGGGATCTTTACCAACACTTACAGATTCAGGTATACGATTATCAAAAATAAAACAATTATTGAAAAATAAACAACTCATGTGGATTGCCTTACTAGGGTGCTTATGTTGGGTCCCAGTGGGTGCTGTTGGGGCTCTGTGGGGTGTGCCTTATCTGATGAAAATCTATGGTTGGACTAATGTACACGCAGGAAAAATCTGCTCGGTTTTTTGGGTAGCCGTTGGAGTTGCGAGTCCTCTTTTAGGGTGGTTTTCGGTGCGAGTCAGTAGTCGAAAAATACCAATGGTATTAGGATTTTGTTGCGCGTTGGTAGGAATTGTGTTGTTTCTGTTGGCGCCATATTGCTCGCCATTCGTTGCAATTTGCAGCTTATTGTTATTAGGTTTTTCCGCTGGTATTCAATCACTGATGTTCAGTGTTGTCAAAGATATCGTTCCATATGAGTCATTTGGTGCAGCATCTGGGATTATTAACATGACAGCTATTTTAGGTGGAGGACTATCACAGACAGTGATAGGATTTCTGCTGAGCCAGTTATGGCATGGCGGCTTCGAAAAAGGTATCCCATTATATATGATAGAAAATTATCAACTTTCCTTTGCAATTTTAATTGTTACAGCGATACTCGGCTTAGTTATTTCTGTGATTAAAATTAGAGAAACGCATTGTTGCGAACAAGTGCAAGGTGTGTCAGAGTGTGAACAATATAATGTGTAGCCTCATCGTATCCTGTACTAAAAGCTCTGCACTAGTATAGTGTTGCTAACCCGTGTATAAGGAATTAATTGCTTATGGAGCAAGCAGATTGTCATTTAGTCTCTACTCTTTTACCAATTACAAAAGCGTTTTTAAGAGAATCAAAGGCGGAAAATTGTGACTATTTTTTATCGATGGATGATAAATTTGAAGCAGATTTAGGCTTAGGTAGTTTAGAGCGGCTGGAGCTGTTTTCTCAAATCGAAACCACTCTGGGAGTCAAGCTTTCCCCTTCTGAGATATCTACCATCCAAACGTTAAGAGATATTGTTACTATTTTGGCGCGATCGCATGGTTCGCAATCGCTAGTTGTTAATCAATGTGATAAAGCTACAGTCCAAGCAGTTACAATAGATCCTTCCAAAGTAACAAACCTCAGAGATTTATTAATAATGTATACGCAGCGCTATCCAAATCGCCGACACGTCGTATTGTTGTCAGGGGATGGTAGTGAGAAAGAAATTACCTACGCGATGCTATATAAACAAGCTGGAAAAATTTCCAACGCACTGACAACACGTGGTATACAAACGGGTGATCATGTGGCGTTGTTATTGCCCTCAGGCGAAGATTTTTTATATAGTTTTTTGGGAGTCATATTCAGTGGTGCTATTCCAATTCCCATTTGTCCACCAGAGTCTGCGAATCAAGTTGGAGAATATATCAGTCAAGCAGTTAGCATTTTAAAAAAATCAGACGTTCGATTATTAGTAACCTTTGGAAAATTTCAAAAATTAGCGAAGTTTTTTCGCGGTTTTTTACCTCATCTGCTAGGAGTGACTACCACCAATGATTTACTTAAATCTGAATTTTATTTGCCAAAATTAAAAATATCTTCTTCGCAAGCAGCATTTGTTCAGTACACATACGGTAGTGCTGGAAACTTCAAAAAGATAGTATTGACTCATAAAAATATATTAGAAAATATTCGTTCTATTCTCAAATTATTTGAAGTCACTACTAGCGATATCACAGTGAGTTGGCTGCCGCTACATCATGATACCGATTTAATTGTGATGTGGCTTGCTAATTTATATTTTGGTTCCACGTTAGTATTATATTCATCGAAAAATTTTTTATCACGTCCGGAATCGTGGCTTTGGACGATTCATAAATATCGAGCAACTATTTCAGCAGGGCCAAATTTTGCCTATGAAATTTGCATTAATAAAATAAATGATAACACTTTATTAGGCTTAGATTTAAGTTCTTGGCGCATTGCAGGAAATATTTCTGAAATGGTGTGCGCACAAACTTTGAAACGATTTTCTGAGAAATTTTCTCAGTATGGTTTTAAATCAAAAGCACTAACAAACGTTTATGTTTTATCTGAAGGTGCTATTTTAATGTGTGCTGGTTCAATATTAGAAGATCAGAAAATTGATCGTATAGCTAGTCATGAATTCCACCAGAAAAATATTGCGAAACCTATTTTTGAACGAGAAAAAAAATACTATGAGTTTGTATCCTGTGGAAGTCCTATTGACAATTATCAGATACGTATTGTTGATGAAGAAAATACTTGTTTACCCGAGCGAAATATTGGGATGGTGCATTGTAAAGTTCGATCTATGATGTGTGAATATTATCGAGATCAAGCCGTATCAGAAAAAGTTTTTCACGGTGGTTGGATAGATACTGGCGATTTGGGTTATTTGGCAGAAGGTGAATTATATATTACTGGTAGAAGAAAAGATATTATCACTAAAGAAGGAAAAAATTATTATCCAACAGAAATTGAAGATATTATTACGATGTATAGTGATTTAAATTTTGGGCAAGTTGTTGTTTTTTCATCTGTTGAAAACTTATCTGGAATTAAAAAAATACTCGCTATCGTTGAATCTAAAAATAATGATAAAAACTCTCATAAGATATTAAAGAAACAAATTTGTCAAATTGTTGTGAAGTGCTTGGGATTTTCTCTGGACGACATTCTTATAGTTACAGAAAATGTGCTGCCCAAGACGACTAATGGAAAACTACGTCGATATGTCTGTGGGGAAATATATTCCCAAAAAAATATTAGAAAAATAAAAAATAATATAATTATTAAATTGTTCAATATTTATGTGAGGTGTTTTATAGCAAAGACTAAAAAAATATTAACTTTATGTCTTCGATTTTTCTATACTATATATTTATTTTTGGTATTAATATCTATGGCTAGTTTGACCTATATTGCGATAAGATTTTTTAACCGAGATAATGGTGAAAAAATTATAAAAACAGCCTCTAAAATCACCCTGAGAGCTTCTTTTTGTTCAATAGAGATTGATGGCATTAATCATATTAAGTCGAAAAAAAATATGATTTTCGTGTCTAATCATGCAAGTTATATTGACGTATTAGTTTTGGTTGCTTTTTTGCCAGGTCATTTTTGTTATGTTGCCAAGTCTGAACTCAAGAAATCTTATTTTTTGAGAAAAATTTTGAAAACACTTGAGATTGTTTATGTTGATAGAGTGGATTTTTCAAAAACAAAATTTCAATTAAAACAAATTAGTAAATCGATATAAAATGGAAGCTCTATTATTATTTTCCCCGAGGCGACATTTCAACATGCAGCTGGAATTTTACCTTTTAAGCTTGGGGCATTTAAAGTTGCTGTGGATCTGAATATTCCCATCTGTCCAATAGTATTGTCCGGGACAAGAAAAATTTTTCGAGCAGGAAGTATTTTATTTAAAAAAGGTAACATAAAAATTAAAGTCTGTAATCCATTAATTCCTAGAGGTTCCACCTGGTCTGAAGTGGTGCGCCTAAAAGATCAAGCCCGATCATTGATTTCAAAATATTCGAATGAGCCATTGATCGACATTGTTAATGTGGATTTTCTAAAAAACAAATCAGGAACAGAATGAAAAAGCAAAAAAGAATACTTAATATATTTTCATGGATTTTATTTGATTGGGCAAGCGCTCCATTTTCAGGGATTATCTTAACATTTGTGTTTTCCACTTACTACTCTCATGAAATTGCCATCGATCGTATCGTTGGCACTGTACAGTGGGGTAACGCCATTGCTGTTTCAGGGATTATAATCGCACTATTGGGGCCTTTGTTTGCTGCAATGGCTGATAATGAAGGTCGATTGAAGCCTTGGGTAGCTTTGTTTTCTGCTTTGACTGCTAAGTGCGAGTCTCTTGTGGTTTGCTAAGCCATCACCTCATTTCGCGCTATGGGCACTGTTTTGGGTGAGTGCGGGTTTGATTGGTGTCGAAATCTCCCACATATTTTATAATGCGATGTTACGTTACATTGCGCCCAAAGGCTATTTAGGGCGAGTCTCTGGATGGTCTTGGGGTGCGGGTTACTTTGGTATTTTGTGCGCTTTGATTATCGTTATGATATTGTTTGTGAACGGGCATATCAGTTGGTTGGACCATAAAAATGCTGAAAATATCCGTATTATTGGCCCTTTTGTTGCTATTTGGTACGTAGTTTTTGCGATTCCAATGTTTCTATTCACAAAAGACTTGCCGTCTAAAGGGGTTGGATACTTCATTGCCATTCGAGTTGGAGTGCGTCAATTACAGTCGACTATTGTGATTGTCAGACAGCAGAAAAGCATATTGAAATTTCTGCTGTCTCGTATGCTGTACGTGGACGCTATTAACACTGTGTTTGCCTTCGGTGGAATTTATGCTGCAGGCACTTTCAATATGAGTTTGAGTGAAATCACATTCTATGGCTTAGCGATGACCATTGCAGCAGGAGTTGGTGCATTAATGTTTTCATGGTTGGACGATTACTTTGGTTCCCGAACCACAGTAATGATTGCTCTAGCAGTAATATTTGTCGCCACGCTACTTATGCTTTGTGCTGAAAAACGTATTATGTTGTGGGTTTGTGGAATTTGTCTAAGTCTCTGTGTTGGGCCGGCACAGTCTGCGAGCCGCTCATTGTTGGTACAGTTATCACCACCTGAATCTATTACAGAAATGTTTGGTCTTTATTCATTATCGGGTAAGGCCACCTCGTTTCTGGGTCCGTGGTTAGTGGGAATGCTTACGGTTATTTTTAAGACACAGCGTGCTGGCCTGTCAGTCGTTTTGATACTGTTGGCGTTGGGTGGAATTTTACTGCTGAGAGTGCCTCGCTTAATCACCGTTGAGCCAACCGTTGACACATTGGTGTAGTATATTTTATAAAAAATTATTAATTTCATGTAGTTAAGATGATTGCATTTTAGTGGTGAAAAATAAACAAAATCGTGCTTTTAACAGCCTTGCCTCAGTTTGTAAAAATCTATATACTCGCCGAAAATTCACTGATGTGAGGCGGGAGAACCGTAGGTGTTAAGTTCATATAATCCAATACATACATTACCACCCAAAGTTATTGCCAACCGTCTAGCGTTATTACAAATTTTTTTTGTACTGCTAACAGCTATCGTATTTTCTGTTTTTGACCAATTGCAAGGTTTCTATTCAGCATTACTGGGTGGGTTCGCAAGTGTTGTGCCTAATTATTTTTTCGCGCGAAAATTAATGGTGTTGCAAGGTGCTAAACAAATACAGCAAAAATTTGTAAAAGTTTTTCTATTAGGCGAGCTGGGTAAGTTGCTAAGTATGGCGATTTTGATTGCAGTGTGTATACTTTTCGTTCCGTTACGGATTTCTGCGTTTGTGATTGGTTTTGCCGTTACATTCTTGAGTTTTTGGTTCGGGCCGGTTTTGCTTAAATCAACCAAGGGAGAGGTATAGTGGCTGCTGGTAACGTCATCACGCAAGCTGATTATATTGAGCACCACTTAACAAATTGGACAAGCGGTGGCTCCGGGTTTTGGTCTATCGACCTTGATACCCTCTCCGTCTCGATTGTTCTGGGGATTATTTTTCTACTACTATTTGCGTTACTAGCAAGGTGTGCTACTCGAACCCCCGGTGTTCCAGGCCGGTGGCAAAATTTTGTTGAATTTTGTGTCGAAGCGGTGGACAAAACTGTGAGGCAATCCAGTCAGCACGCAGACACACGGCTCATTGCACCCATGGCATTGACAATTTTTGTGTGGGTGTTTTTGATGAACTTTATGGATTTGATACCGATTGATTTATTTCCTTGGGTTTTTAAGTATGTTGGTATTCAGCATTTTAGGCCTGTTCCTACAGCAAATCCTTCGCTCACGTTTGCCATGTCCATTGTGGTATTCATATTGATTATTTTTTATAACTTAAAATGCAAAGGACTGCTGGGACTCACGAAAGAAATGCTGAGTAAACCATTTGGTTGGTATCTTATGCCTATTAATGTTGCTTTTCGACTTATTGAAGAGTTTGTGAAACCGATATCGCTTTCGTTGCGACTATTTGGAAATTTATTTGCTGGTGAAATTGTTTTTATTCTTATTGCCATGTTGCCTTGGTATCTGCAATTATCTCTTGGTATGATCTGGACTTTGTTCCATGTCTTGGTAATTAGTATCCAAGCTTTTATTTTCATGATGTTGACAATTATTTATCTTAGCATGGCACAAGAAACCCATTAAACTAAACTTTAGAGGAGTAACAATGGAAATCGCACAAATCATTGCAAGTGTTCAAGGTCTTTCAGCAATTGCCGCCGCCCTAATGTTCGGGCTTGCTGCGATGGGTGCTGGTATCGGTCTTGGTTCCCTAACAGGTAAGTTCATTGAAAGTATCGCTCGGCAACCGGAATTATCTGGTATGTTGTTGTTTCGTACTCTATTCATGGCGGGGCTAGTAGATGCGTTTGCGGCTATTTCTCTAGCTATGGGCTTTGTTTTGATGTTCGCCAAAAACCCATTCCTAAGTGCAGTGTTGGAGCATTTAGGCAAAGCGGCTCGATAAAATTGCAAACTTCATCTGAGGACTTGCTGGCATGAATATTAATATTACGCTAATTTTTCAAATAATCGTCTTTATCGCTTTTATTTGGATTACAAAGCGATACATTTGGCCACCAATTATGAATGCGTTGGAGCAGCGCCGTGAAACTATCGCTGATGGATTAGCCGCTGCTGAAAAAGGACAAAAGGACTTGGAGCTTGCAGCAATTAAGAGCCGAGAACAATTGGCAGAAGCCAAGCTCAATGCGTCACGAATTGTCGAAAGTGCTCATCAGCGCGCTAATCATATTATTGAGGAAGCAAAATCAAAAGCGCGTCACGAAGGTGAACGTTTAATTAAATTGGCTCAGGAAGAGATTGAACAACAGCACATTGAATCCCGTCAACAATTACTCAAGGAAGTATCGGGTATTGCAGTTGCTGGTGCAGAACGTATTTTGCAAAAAGAGATCGACAAGGCAAGCAATGATCGCCTTGTAAAAGACTTAGTTAGTGAGATTTAATGAATGGCTTTAAATAAAACGATTGCTCGTCCTTATGCTAAAGCTCTATTTGAAGAGGCGCTAGAAAATAATTTACAGTCGCAATGGATGGATATTTTAAGTATTTTGGCCATCGTTGTTGATGTGGAGCAAACTAAACAGGCAATACTCAATCCTAAAATTCCTAATAGTGAATTGGCTACTCTGCTAATTGATGCAGTTAGGCAACAAGTACAAAATCTTAATGACAACTTGTTATCGCCCCTTCAAAATTTCTTGGCATTGTTGATAGAAAATAAGCGTCTGATTTTACTGCCAGCCATAGCTGATTTATTCCGTGAAATGTTAAATGATAATGCAGGAGTTGTTGAAGCTGAATTGACGTCAGCATTTCCACTGAATGAGCAATCAAAACAACACATTACGAGTAAGCTGGCAAAACGCTTTAATTCAAAAGTGGTCTTGAAGGTAAATGAAGACCAGTCACTACTCGGTGGTGTGATTATTCGTGTTGGTAATTGGGTTTTGGATGGGTCTGTAAAAGAAAAATTGTCACAATTGGCAATGGATTGTTGTGCTGGATTAACAGTGGATTAAGTCAGCTAAAATAATAGAGGTAAACTATGACGGCAGAGTCACAAGCGGCTGAAATTAGCGAAATTATCAAATCACGTATTGAAAAATTCAGTGTGCAGGCTCAGGAACGCACTGAAGGAACCATCATGAGTATTAAGGATGGTATTCTGAGAGTCTATGGACTCAGAGACGTGATGTTTGGTGAAATGATTGAATTTCCAAACGAAACGTTTGGTCTTGCGTTTAATTTAGAGAGAGATTCAGTCGGTGTGGTTGTCATGGGGGCCTATGAGCATCTCGAAGAAGGAATGACTGCGCGCTGCACAGGCCGTATTCTTGAGGTGCCGATTGGCGATAAATTGTTGGGTCGCGTTGTCAATGCGCTGGGGGAACCGATTGATGGTAAAGGCCCTATCATTACTGAGCAAACATCCCCTATTGAAAAAGTTGCTCCTGGGGTGATTGCGCGTAAATCAGTGGACACGCCGCTCCAAACGGGCATCAAATCCATCGATGCAATGGTACCCATTGGTTGTGGCCAGCGCGAATTAATTATTGGTGATCGTCAGACAGGTAAAACTGCGATTGCTATCGATACAATCATTAATCAGAAGAACACAGGTGTTAAGTGTATTTATGTTGCAATCGGTCAGAAGCAATCTTCAGTTGCAAATGTGGTACGTAAACTGGAAGAGCATGATGCACTCAATCATACCATTATAGTGAATGCTAGTGCTGCTGAAGCCGCAGCCCTACAATATATTGCTCCTTATTCCGGTTGCACCATGGGTGAATATTTCAGAGATCGGGGCCAAGATGCGCTGATTATTTACGATGATTTAACTAAACAAGCATGGGCATATCGGCAAATTTCATTATTGTTGCGTCGTCCCCCAGGTCGAGAGGCATACCCGGGTGATATTTTTTATTTACATTCGCGTTTGTTAGAAAGATCAGCACGAGTCAGCGAACAGTACGTTGAGGAATTCACTCAAGGTGAAATCAAAGGTAAAACCGGTTCTTTGACAGCATTGCCAATTATCGAGACACAGGCGGGTGATGTATCCGCGTTTATTCCTACCAATGTAATTTCTATTACCGACGGGCAGATTTATTTGGATGTAAATTTATTTAACTCAGGAATTCGCCCGGCCATTAATGCCGGCTTGTCTGTATCTCGTGTTGGCGGTGCAGCTCAGACTAAATTAATTAAGAAATTAATCGGTGGATTGCGGATTGCATTGGCGCAGTTTCGTGAACTTGAAGCATTTGCACAGTTTGCGTCAGACCTCGATGAAACCACACGTAAGCAATTAGAACATGGTCAGCGCGTGATGGAAATACTTAAACAGGCACAATACCAACCACTCCGTGTCGCTGAAATGGGAATGATCTGGTATCTCGTCAATCACAATTATTTGGATCAAGTGGAGTTAAAAGACGTAGTTGCTTACCAAGAAGCGTTGATTAGCTTTTTGCGCGATAAACATAGCGACTTATTAAACGAAATTAACAGTAATCCAATTTATAATGACGATATCAAAAATAAAATTAAGTCTGTGGTTGAAGATTTTGCTCAATCTCAAGCTTTTTAAGTAGAAGTACGCATGGCACAAGCACGAGAAATTAGAGGGAAAATTACTAGCGTTAAGAACACGCAAAAAATCACCCGTGCGATGGAGCTGGTTGCGGCGAGTAAAATGCGTAAAGCACAAGATCGTATGGCACTTTCGCGACCTTACTCAGAAAAAATTCGCAAAGTGATTAGCCATGTTGCTGCAGCACACCCAGAATATCCACACCCCTACTTACAGCAACCCAAAAATATCAAGGGTCTTGGGTATATCGTTGTCAGTACCGATCGTGGTCTTTGTGGTGGTTTGAACGTGAATTTATTCCGCAAAGTGTTAGCTGATGTCAAAAAATGGCGTAACCGAAACGTTGAAGTAGATTTGTGTATCGTTGGACGCAAAGCAGAGGCTTTTTTCCGACGCCATTCATGTAACATTGTTGGTGCAGCAAGCCGCCTTGGTGACGCCCCCAAAGTAAAAGATATTATTGGTGTTGTAAAAGTCATGCTCGATAAATTTGACAACAACGCCTTAAGTTCTATTCATATTGCCACCAATGAGTTTGTAAATACGATGCTACAAAAACCCACTGTACGCCAATTGCTGCCGCTTGAAGCGGATAAAAAAGAGCAAGGAAGAGGTTACTGGGATTACATTTATGAGCCTGATGACGCGAAAAAGTTACTAACAACGTTGTTAGTACGTTATGTGGAATCTCAAGTATATCAAGCCGTGGTTGAAAATATCGCGTGTGAGCAAAGCGCTCGTATGGTTGCCATGAAAAATGCAACTGAAAATGCAAGTGAGTTGATTGATAAGCTAAATTTGGTTTATAACAAAGCGCGTCAAGCAAGTATTACGCAAGAAATTGCAGAGATTGTTGCTGGTGCAGCCGCAGTAGAATAAGAGGTGAATGAATGACAGCCAACGGTAAAATTATTGAAATTATTGGTGCGGTAGTTGATGTTGAATTTCCGCGTAATGTGGTACCTAAAGTGTATGACGCACTGTATGTTTCCGAAGACAAGCTTACGCTAGAGGTGCAGCAGCAGTTAGGTGACGGTGTCGTGCGTACTATTGCCATGGGGAGCACCGAAGGTCTTAAGCGGGGATTAAGTGTGACCAACAGCGGAGAGCCAATCAAAGTTCCTGTTGGCGAAGCAACGCTGGGACGAATTATGAACGTCTTGGGTAAACCCATCGATGAAGGTGGCGAGATTGCTACTGATAAAAGTCTGCCTATTCACCGCTCTCCCCCTGCGTTTACTGACCAGTCAGGTACGACCGAATTACTTGAAACCGGTGTCAAAGTAATTGATTTATTATGCCCATTTGCCAAGGGTGGAAAAATTGGTTTGTTTGGTGGTGCCGGCGTTGGTAAAACTGTCAATATGATGGAGTTGATTCGTAATATCGCTGTCGAACACAGCGGTTATTCGGTATTTACTGGCGTGGGTGAACGAACTCGTGAAGGAAATGACTTCTATCATGAAATGAAAGAATCCAATGTGCTCGATAAAGTGGCCTTGGTGTATGGACAAATGAATGAACCACCAGGAAACCGTTTACGAGTTGGGTTAACTGGTCTTACAGTCGCCGAATCGTTTCGTGATGATGGTCGTGACGTATTATTGTTCATCGACAATATTTATCGTTACACTTTGGCAGGTGTTGAGGTGTCTGCCTTATTAGGACGCATGCCTTCTGCTGTAGGCTATCAGCCAACGCTGGCAGAAGAAATGGGCGCACTACAAGAACGCATTACTTCCACAAAAACAGGTTCTATTACCTCTATTCAGGCGGTCTACGTACCTGCAGATGATTTAACCGATCCATCACCAGCAACTACTTTTGCACACTTAGACGCAACCGTGGTACTGTCGCGACAAATTGCTGAGCGTGGTATTTATCCAGCGATTGATCCACTGGGTTCTACCAGTCGTCAATTGGATCCATTGGTTATTGGTGATGAGCATTACCGTGTAGCGCGCAGCGTTCAAGAAACGTTGCAGCGTTATGAAGAGTTAAAAGATATTATTGCCATTCTGGGTATGGATGAATTGTCAGAGGAAGACAAGCTCTCCGTGAGGCGTGCTCGCAAAATCCAGCGATTTTTGTCTCAGCCATTTTTTGTGGCAGAAGTATTCACCGGAGCCCCAGGGAAATATGTGTCACTGAAAGATACGATTCATGGCTTTAAGGGCATTATTAGTGGTGAGTATGATGATTTACCAGAGCAAGCCTTTTATATGGTTGGCAGTATCGAAGAAGCGGTTGAAAAAGTTAAATCGCTATAAATGTAGAGGATATTTATGCCAAGTCCACACATACGTTTGGAAATTGTTTCTGCTGAGGCGGCCATTTTCAGTGGTGATGTAGCAATGATTGTGGTGTCTGGTGTGAACGGTGAATTAGGTATCGCTCCCGGACATACGCAATTGCTTACCCCTTTGAAACCAGGTCATATTGAAGCAACAATGGTTAATGGCTCTAAGCAAGAGACTTTTTATATTTCTGGTGGAATGTTGGAGGTTCAGCCAGATATTGCCACTGTTTTGGCAGATACGGCACTAAGAGCTGCCGACCTGGATGAAGCTGCTGCGTTGGCTGCTAAAGAAGATGCAGAACGAAAATTGAGCGGCCATAAATCTCAGGGTGAGCTTGATAAGGCGACTAAAGAGTTAGCGGAAGCGGTTGCGCAATTGCGTATCATACAATCTTTACGTAAGCATCAGGGGTAAATCTGATAAAAGGTAAAATTTATGGGGTTAAGTGTCATCATACTTGCCGCAGGAAATGGGAAGCGTATGGCGTCTCAAATTCCCAAAGTCTTGCACAAAGTTGGCGGTATTTCTATGTTAGAGCGTGTGATTAAAACCGCTCAGGAGCTTGCTGCTGATGAAATTAACGTCGTTTTTAATCCACAACATTCGCAAATTCAAACTCATTTAAAACACTTGGATGTAAATTGGGTCCCTCAAACCCAGCAATTGGGCACAGCTCATGCAGTTAAACAGGCTCTGTCCCATTGTCACGAAGATAATACCGCGCTGATTATTTATGGTGATGTTCCATTGATTTCAGCAATCACCCTGAAAAAACTGTTAAAAAAAGTATTACCAAATTCACTCGGATTAATCGTCGCAACACTCGAAAATCCCACAGGTTTAGGGAGAATTGTTCGTGAAAATGATGGTAACATTGTGAGAATAGTTGAAGAAAAAGATGCAACTACAATCGAAAAAAATATTAAAGAAATAAATACCGGCATTTTAAGTGTTGCTGTTTCACAATTAAAAAAATGGCTTCCTCAAATAAAAAATAATAATAAACAGCAAGAATTTTATTTAACGGATGCAATTGCCATGGCAAGTTGTGATGGATTTGTCATAGAGGGTGTTAACCCTGAATATATTCAGGAAATACAGGGGGTGAATAATCGCCTACAGCTTGCTGAGTTAGAACGTTTTTATCAACAACAACAGGCTAAAAAAATGATGGCTCACGGTGTTACAATTGCTGACCCATGTCGTATCGATGTTCGTGGTGAAGATGCCATTATCGCTCAAGATTGTTTTATCGATATTAATACTGTCTTAGAGGGGAAAATTCGTATCGGAAAAAACTGTATTATCGGTCCCAATGTTGTATTGAAAAATGTCACTTTAGGCGAAAGGGTGGTAGTTAAATCGCATAGTTCGATTGAAGGAGCCACGATTGCCGCAGATTGTGAAATCGGTCCATTCGCGCGTATTCGTTCAGAAAGCGTACTGGAACGTCATGTTAAAGTTGGAAATTTCGTTGAAATCAAAAAAACACGACTCGGTATGGACAGCAAAGCGAATCACTTAAGCTACTTGGGTGACACTAACGTTGGAAAAAACGTCAATATTGGTGCAGGCACGATTACTTGCAATTATGATGGAAAAAATAAATGGCAAACCAAAATTGATGATGGTGCATTTATCGGTTCTAACACCAGTTTAGTCGCGCCGGTAACGATTGGAAAAAATGCGACGATAGGTGCTGCTTCAGTAATTACAGAAAATGCCCCTAAAAATAAGCTGACACTTGCGCGATCTCGACAGATAACTCTGGATGATTGGCATCATGACAAAAAGAAGACATCTGATGAACCTAGAAAAAGTAGTTGAGCGCGATTAAATGGTGTAACAGATTGATTGAGATCGCGTAATAAAAATTGTCGCAGCCAGTTTGTTGGTGATCAGCAGCATTTTTATACAGCGAGACGAATCAAGCTGATAAACCAAAAATCATGATTTAACTGTCTGTTCTAGGTTGAATAATATCTAATGCAAATCTCCCCATCGAGCTTGTAACATACTAACTGCACTGATAGTGGCCGTTTCAGTGCGTAATATTCGTGGGCCCAATGACATCGATAAAAAACCTTGTCGCTGCGCTAACTGAATCTCGGAAGAGGTTAACCCCCCTTCGGGTCCGATGAGCATAGAACAATTTGTGATCTTGTCTAAGATTTGCGGTGATTGAGTTTGATGCGGGTCACAAACCAGTTTGAGGCCTCTTTTGGGTTGTGACAACCAATTTTCGATAGCTTGGGGGGCAGTTAATTCGGGAATAACACAACGGCCACTCTGTTCACAAGCTCCAATGACAATGCCTTTCCAGTGAGCGAATCGCTTTTCTATACGCTGCATATTTAATTTTACACCACAACGATTGGTAAACAAAGGTACAATTCGCTTCACACCCAACTCAACGTAAGCCCTCGAGAATCTCCCCTTGGAATTTGAGTGATCATGATAGTCCTCAACC
>CAWUIH010000035.1:0-16010 GCA_963922495.1 uncultured Coxiellaceae bacterium
ATAACAATCGCTGTTGAGGATCAGTAATTAACGCTTCTTTTGATGAAAACCCAAAAAAATTGGCATCAAAGTGAGCTTTACCTTCAAGTTCAACACCAAAAGGTACAAAGTTTGGTTGCTGCACTTCTGCTGGGCTCGTACCATTTGCCTGAAGTTCTTCGCGGCTTAGCTCAACAATTGACTCTCTACCTACACACAAATTTTCCCACAATACATCCACCGAGTCAGCACCTGGAAATTGACCAGCATACCCAATGATTGCAATACTATTTTCAAACTGACTCTGATCGAATGACATTTTATTCCTTTACTGTTGATATGGTTTTTAGTCGACGTCGAGCCAACTTCATCTTTTCTGTGACATCACGCTTCTCACTTAAAACCGTTGCAATACTCTTTTCATCTATATACTTAGAAAAACTTTCAATCGTTGGATATCGAAAGATATCCACAACAGAAATACATTTTTTAACTTGACTCTTTAACTCCCAATGAAGTTGCATTGCTAACAAAGAATTTCCACCAATATCAAAAAACTTATCGTCTGCGGTAAAGTCTGAGTGTCCCAGCACCTTAGTCCAAATAGATTTTATCTTCTCAGCCATTGGATCTAAACGAATGTAATCTTGACTTGGCTCAACATCACCAGCAACAAGTGGCAAAGCAGCATCATCAATTTTCCCGTTTTTTGTCAGAGGGAATTCATCCAGAGCTATGTAAATGCTTGGAATCATATATATTGGCATCATCTCTATTAAACTTAGCTTCACTACTGATATATCTAAATTTTCTTCTCCCACATAATAGCAAACAATTTTTTTCACACCTTCTTTAGTTGAAACAACCCTTGCAAGCTTGATAGATGACAAACTAGAAATTCTACTCTCCACATCATCAAGGTTTACTTGATAGCCACTAACTTTAATCGTTCTATCTACTCGTCCATGAAATTCAAGATTGCCATCCGCAAGCCAGGTCGCCAAGTCTCCAGTTCGATACAAGCGCTCCGAAATTATCTTACCGGATATTGGCATATACAAATCTGCTTCAACAAATCTAACTGCTGTCAACTCATCTGCATCAAAATAATCTCTAGCTAAACCCACTCCCGCCAAATACAATTCCCCAATAAAACCAACGGGTAACACATTCATATTTTCATCAAGTATATAAGCTCTCGTATTTGAAATTGGCTTCCCAATTGGGATTGAATCATTGCTGAGTGCTGCTCGTGTAATATCATAGGTTGTACTAAAAGACGTGTTTTCAGTAGGACCATAACCATTAAGTAAACGTCGAGGCAAATAGCTATCATCGTCAAACAGTTTAGCTACACAATCTTTATTTAATACATCCCCACCAAGCATCAAAAAATCTAACTTTGAAAATTGATCCGGCGACCCACAGACAAGAAGCTGATCAAATAATCTTGCAGTTAACCACATGATATTAACATTGTGAATAACCAACTCATTATGCAGCTCAACAGAATCCAATAATTTTTCCTGTGGAAACACAACTAAAGTAGCGCCATTCAACAATGCCCCCCAAATTTCAAACGTCGAAACATCAAAACTGACATTGGAAGTATGCGCTACCACATCAGTAGACTCTATTTGTAAAAAATTTGAATTAGTGACGAGCCTTACGATTCCTTGCTGCTCTATGGATACACCTTTAGGACACCCTGTAGAACCTGAAGTATACATCACATAAGCCAAATGACGGTCATTTGCAAGATGGTCATTATCCTGTTCGCAAATACGTTCACATTGAAACATGGGCTCATTAATTACAACCAACTTATCCCCATATTCATTTTTCATCCATAATTGGGTATTAACTACAGCTTGTGTTGTTACCACAAGTAACGCTTTACTATTATCTAGATAATATTGGATGCGCGCTTTCGGATGTGTAGGATCGATCGGCACATAACCAATACCAAGACTAATCACTGCTAACATTGCAACTACAGACTCAACACTTCGACCAATGCAGATCGAAACCAATGTATCTTCCACGAACAATACATCATCTCTCAATTGCTTGCGTAGGTGCTCTCTAACATCAATGACCTTTGCCAGCAGCTCGCCATAGGTATATGTAACATCGTTCTCAATGAGAGCTTTCTTAGTTGGTTTGCGCCTTACCTGATCTAAAAACAAACTGTATAAAGATGATGCCTGCAAAGGTGTTGATGTATCATTCCAGTGTTCTAACGGAAAATATGTTCCGAATATATCATTCTGAGCCTCAATCCGAATTACTGAATCAGCTGAGCCCAATAAGCCATCAAGCACATATTGAAAAATGGATTGATACAGCACTATAAATTTTTCTGAAACTTGTTGTGTGTGGTAAATGAAGTTAATTGAACACTCACGTGTTACTGGGGCAATCTGACACTGTGTAAGCAAAGCAAAATTTGTTTCATCATAACTATAAGATGGCTCCACTCCGATATGCGCTAAATCTACAAGCTGCTCAAAGACATGAAAATCTATATAATTAAACAATACATCAAACCACTGCTGTCGTTTTGTTTGCTTCAATATTTCAGCATATGGATAAGCCTGATATGGCTGTAGCTCTGCACGTAGCGCAGCTATTGCTCGAGCTATTTTCTCAAAACTCAAACCTCTACTCACTTCAACAGCAAGAGGCAAAGGATTTAAAAACAAGCCTAACACATCTTTACTCGATACCTGAGACAACCGTGTATTTGCGGTCAAACCCGTCACTAATTTTCTTTGACCCAACGACAACGAAAGGGAATAGATATGAACAGATAATAGAAGCGAATCAACAATGAGACCAAATTTTTCACTTCTCATTTTCAATTGACTAGTCTGCTGGCTATTCAGCTCAATTTTTCGCGTCTTTAAATCATTTGACACTACATCATTGACTTTTTCTTTTGAGACAAAGCACGGTTTGAAACTTGATAAATGTTGCCTCCAGTAATCATTGGCATGACTAGCAATAAGTTCCGCTTCTCTCGCAACGTAGCATGAAAAGTCAAGCTGTGGCCTTACAAAATTTAATTCTTTACCCTTCAGTAAACGATCATAATTACCTAGTAGTTCTTTAAAAAAAGTAGCAACACTCCAACCATCCAAAATAGCATGATGACATATTAGTGATAAATTAAAATGTGTTTGTTCAAATTGGTAAACCCGAATACGCCACAAAGGCTTCTCATACAGCGCAAACTTCTTACCCCGCTCATAATCCAGTTGTTTTGCAAGCATACAATCTAAATCGCTAGCACCAGCCCCAGTTAGATCAATCAATTCAACATCCAAATCGCAACAGTGCAATACACCTTGCAACAGTTGATCCTCAAACCGAATCAAGACAGTCCGTAGTACAGAATGGATTTCCTGCAAGCGAGATAATATCAGCTTCATCCCTTCAAAATTCAACGACCCATTAACCATACATGACAACACATCAATATATTTTGATGACACATCTGAATGCTCAGAATGATAAATCATCCCCATTTGCAACCTTGTCAATGGGTAGACATCAACGAAACGGCTACTAAAATTTTCTCTAAGCCCGTCATCAAGCAAACTAAAATTTTCATAAGATGCCATTCTCTTGTCATCTAACTTTTGCGACAGATATGCTGCCATATGCGAAATAACAGGATGCTTAAACACATCTGATATTTCCAGATCATACCCTCGAGATGCAAGTCGCCCAACCATATCTAATACTCGAATGGAATCACCACCCAAATAAAGATAATTATCATTTCGACTAACTTTAGTTAAATTGAGCGTCTCTTCAATCACTTCCATCAAAACTTTCTCTCGTGAATTCAACGCTGGCTCATAGGCTTGGCTTAAAAAGTTCGACAACTGCAGAGTTAATAGCGTAGCATCATCAACTTTCCCATTACTTGTTAAAGGCATCTGCATTAGTGTTGCATAATAACGAGGCAACATATATTCAGGCAAAGAGTTGGATAGCTCGTTCAATAATGCTTGCTCATATAACTCATCCGTTGTAACCATATATACCGCAATCGCCTTGTGCTCTGGGTGATACAACACTCTGACATCACTAACAGAAGGAAAATTCATCACAAGCGATGCCAATTCATCCAACTGCACTCTAAATCCACGTACCTTCACCTGATTATCTATACGACCAAGATAACAGAGCTCCCCACTCGGCAACCACATTACCTTATCACCTGTTTTATATAAACGTGGCTCACTCAAAGCAAACTCACTTCCTGAAATAAAAGTTTGCTTAGTCAATTTCTCACGATTGAGATAACCTTTTGATAACCCCTTCCCTGCTATATAAAGTTCGCCCGGCACATTTGTTTCACACGCATGTTTATTATTAAACACATACGCCCTAAGATCATCTAGCACCACACCAATATTATTTTTACTAGGATAGTCTAAATCCTGCGGGGTGATTTCTTTATATGTCACATGAACTGTCGTCTCTGTAATCCCATACATATTTACAATAACGGGTCTTGCGGTGTATTTATCCCACCAACTTTTCAAAATACTAACCTCTAGTTTTTCACCACCAAAAACAACATATCTTAATGGTAAATAATTTTGATAATTTGATTCAATTCGGACTAAGGAACCAAATGCAGTCGGTGTCTGACTAAGTACAGTTACACCCATATCAAACAACATCTTTCTAAATCGATGAGGATCTCTAGACACATCAAAAGGTGTTATAACCAACTTAGCTCCCGACAATAGTGCACCAAAGATTTCCCAGATGGAGAAATCAAAAGCATATGAGTGGAACAAGCACCACACATCGTTTGAATCAAATAAAAATCGTTTATTTGCAGCATCAAACAATCTCACTACATTAGCATGAGTAATTAAACTGCCTTTAGGTTGTCCCGTTGATCCAGAAGTATAGATTACATAAGCAAGACTCTCAGGTGTTACTCTAGATTCTAATGGATTTATATCTTCATCTGTCCGTATTCCATCTACCAACAACAGGCTACAAGTCCTTTCGAGACTTAATTCAAACTTATCTTTAAGCTCAGTTTGAGACAACAGTAAATTCGCACCACTATCTTGTAAGATAAAATTCACTCTTACAGCAGGAGTGTTAGGGTCAATTGGTACATAAGCATAACCAGCTTTCAATACTGCAAGTATCGTTACAATTAGTTCGATACTTCTATTCATGAATATTCCAACAAACGGACTGGATAAATCATCACAGCTAATTTGTTTTTCATATTCACCTTTTATCTGCAACGCTAGTCTGGAGGACCTAAGGTCAAGTTCTTGATAACTAATAGTGTCTTCACCATCCACAACAGCCAAATTACAAGCCTGGTGACTAGCATGACACTTAAAAACCTCAATAATGGACAACCCTGCATCAAAATTTGGCAATACACTAGCTGACAATGAAGGATGCAACCATTGCTCATCCTCCCCAGCAAAGCTCATATCATTAATTACCGCATTTCCATCAACCATCACGTCGAGCACACTGATAAAATGCTTGGAAAGTTGAACAATGTAATCACGGCTATAAAGATAACGTTGATATCGTATTGAGCCTTTGAGGCTATCACCATCTTTATGTATGTTAATATGAATTTCATACGGAGTATGGGTAGACTGTATTGGCATATACTCAGTTACAACATCATTGAGATTCAAGTGAATCTGTTCATTAGCGCTTTGAAATGAAAATACCACTTTAATATTGTCAAACAATGACATTTCTTTTGCCAATATATCACTAAGAAATACTGGAGAAACTTCCTGATGATCAAGCACCCGTGTCACACTGGCTTCAATAGATGCCAACAACTCTTCAAACAAATCATGTTCGTTAACTTTAACCCTTAGTGGAAGCAGTTCTGTGAACAAACCTACCACATCTGAAAATTGAGAATTCAATCGGTTAGCAACTGGCGTCCATATTAGGAAATCACTTGTTTCTCCGTAACGGCAAAAAATAGTAGCCAAACCCATAACTAATAAGCTAAACATGGAACATCTAGCGCATGACGCCTTTGCTTTCATAGCAGCATACATATTTGGAGCAATTTGAAAATCCACCTGATCTGCCACAAGACTTGGCGAAGTCACTTTAGGAGCATAGGTGTGAATCCTCAAAGGTTGTGAACCTGATAAATAGTCGCACCAAAACTTCCCAACTTGATGACAAAGATCCGATTGATAATAACTTGTTTGATATACAGCATAATCTAGATAACTATTTGAAGAAATACTAATTCCGGCATCAGGTAGATTATAAAGTTTTGACAAATGCCTACTTAAAATATCTAACGACCATCCATCAACAATCATATGATGAAATACTAGAAGCAAATAAAACGCATCTTCACCAGTTGTTAATAAACGCACTCGGTAATAAGGGGGCTTTGCAAGATTAAAAGGCTTATTTGACTCTCGCATTAACACTTCGACAAGCTTTTCATTGCTTACCCGCTCTGGCAACAATATCAGTGGGTTAAAGTCGTCTCTGACATGTACTGTATTCGTAGCACCAGAAAGCACAAACTCGCACCGAAAAATACTATGCTGGCTCAATAACTGATTTAAACTTTTTTCAAGTCTATTAACGTCAATTGCACCTGTTAGCTTTTGACATATTGGCACATTAAAGGCTGCAACTGGATTTTTTTGTACTGCCAACCATAACTGGTGCTGTTGAGACGATAGCGGACCCTTACTCAACCGAGAGCACACAAAGTCATTATTCATATTTTTAATTTGCAGCCTCTTCGTAACAACCTCACTCAACAAATGAATGGTTGGTCTTGAACGGATATCGCTCATTGACATTCGCACACCAAACTGATTTTCAAGCTCGACAATCATTTTGGCCACTTTGATAGAATGGCCACCTAACTCAAAAAAATTGTCATCAACAGACGATACAACCAAACCTAAAGTATCACGCCATATTCTCAATAGGCCTTTCTCCAGGTAACTCAAATCAGACTCATCTTCCCTTGCTTGTCGGCCTTGGTCACATTGAGCAACTATCATTTTTTTTCTATCAACCTTGCCATTAGCTGTTAATTTAAAATGATCTACTCTCTCAATAAACCTTGGCACCATATATTCAGGCAAAATTTCTCGCAATCGATTAGCAACCACTTCTGGATCATTTAGATTAGAACTTTCTGAAATATAAAAAGCTACAATCGCTAACTCACCATTGACAATCTGCGCCTTCACAATCCCCTGCTTTACACCAACCATTCGATTGAGGCATACCTCTATACCAAGCAGCTCAATTCTATGCCCTCTAATTTTAACTTGCTGATCATTCCTTCCAACAAATACCAAATTACCGTCTGCCTGCTGGTACGCTATATCGCCAGTGCGATAATATCGTTGAGCAGGATGACCTGCATCGTGAATATTAACAAAAGACAAAGCAGTTAATGACTCATTTTCATAGTACCCCGGAGAAACACCTTCTCCACCAATATAAAGTTCGCCTTTCACATAAGGGAGAACAGCACAAGCTTGCGTATCATTAATAATGATTTTGGTTGATGATAGCGGAGTACCGATTACATGACACTCATTAGCATCATGAAGATCGTAGCTTGTTGACCAGATTGTTGTTTCTGTTGGGCCATAAACTTGTATGACGCGTGATGCTACCTGCAACAAATAATTTGCCACTGATGAAGATAGCGCCTCGCCTCCACATAGGACGGTCAAACTTGACTTTTCACCAACCCAACCCACCGTCTGAAGCATTTGCCAAAATGATGGTGTTCCCTGCATCAATGTTGGCTGTATAACGTCTAAAGACTGTTTCAACTCACCCAAGTCATCAAGCTGGCTCTCATTCAATAAATACACACTCGCACCAGAAACAAGAGGAAGAAATAATTCCAAGCCAAAAATATCAAAAATATATGTTGTTGAGCATATCGCTCTATCTTCAGGTCGAACACTTAGCTTCGACTTAAAACAATTTAACACAGATGACAAATTTCCATGTTCAATCATGACACCCTTCGGTTTACCGGTAGAACCAGAAGTGTATAGGAGATACGCTAAATCTTCGGGAACAGTATTAGCAACATTCTCTTCATCAAAAAACTCTCCACTCTCATCACCATCAACAAATATAGCTTCAATATTTAATGCACTAATTAATGATGCATGTACTTTAGATGAAACAACCAAATCAACCTTGCTCTCAAAAATAGCTTGTGAAAGACTAGCAATCGGATTGTCAGGCAACAATGGTATGTATGCTTTTCCAACTTTCCATATTGCCAGCAATGCAGTCGGCAAGAATAAATCTCGATTTAGAAGCACTGCAACAATAGGCTTGCTCGTTTTATGTGAACGAATTTTTGTTGCGAGCGCATTTGCATTTTTATCAAGCTCTGAATATGTCAAGCAAGCTTGGCTACAATATACAGCTGGGGCACTCGGAGTTGTTAGCACCTGATACTCGAACATTTTTAGCACTGACTGACTAAATTCGGATTCTTTTTTAAAACCCAGTTTCTGCTTAGTGCTCATAAGAAGCTGCTTTAATGCTACAAGAGAAGTTTCCGACTGTCTGACTACATTTTCAATTAGTGATACAAATGCTTCTGAAAAATATCGCATAAAACCTTCATCAAAACAGCTCATATCGTAGTCAAAACGACATCGTATCGCATCAGTATCTTGCTGATAGGCAAACATCAAATCATTAATGACCTCTCGACTTCGTTGCTTCAATGGCTTTAGAACACCATCACCAAGTGCAATTTCAGATTCATCAAAATAGGCTTCTACGATACCAACATTAAATACGTTTCCTCCACTTTCCGCATCAGACTCTCTTATTAATTTGATAATATTTGTCAAAGTTGTTTTGCTATACCGCTTAGCATGGTCTCTATTTCGCTTAATCACTTCAATGACATCTGAAATTTTTTCACACTCATCAAAATCAATTGCTAACAAGAAATTATTTACATAACACCCAATCTTACGTTTATGCTTTTTCTGACGGGAATCTACCGGGTAATTGACAACAACCCTACTCTGGTCACTAAACAAACTCAGCAAGTAACCATATAACGATGAAAACAAAATAAACGGAGTACATCGATTACGCCGACAAAATCGTCTTATTTCCTGCATTAAAAAACGAGGTATTTCAAAGTAATAGCTGTGCGCACCAGTTTTACCTTGTGGTATTTCCTGCCTAGGTAAAGCAATCGACAAAGGATAATCCTGCAACTGAGCAACCCAGTAATCAGTATGTGTGTCATCCAACGTAAACGCATCGACTAAACCAACATCAGCTTCACTGGAGGCATCTGAAATCAATTCAATATCAGCTCCAGAAGAATAATATCCATATAAACTCTGCAAAGCCTGCACAAAATACTTAGCAGATCTTGCGTCCGTAATGATATGATGAAAATTTAACACCAAAATCACACGATCATCAGAATTTTCTATTTTTGTAAATTTAAATAATGGCCCGCGGGTTAAATCAAATTCGTAATTTACACTTGCTAATAATATTGTATGAATGGTTTCTTCTGTTGCCACCAAATGTTCAATTTCAACATCAACATTTGACAACACGACTTGATATAATTCACCTTCACGCTCCTGAAAAATACTGCGACAACCATAGTCATGATTATTCACGAAGTACGTGAGCGATTGCTTAAGTGCTGAATCAGATATATTACCCTCCACTTCAAATATCAACGGAGTGTTATATCGAGCACTAGATTTATCAAGCAACCACTCTAACCAAAAACGCTTTTGAAAAATTGACGCTTTAATCTGCATACACTTAGGCTCTCTAACCATAAGCTAGCTTTGCACTCTTATTCGCACCTCTTTATCAAATGCCATTGCAAAGTGAAAATAATGATTTACAGGCTCACTTACTGTTTCCCAAGAGAATCTTGTTATTAAAGTATATAGCAATGCCTTCATAGAGACTCTTGAAAACATTTGTCCTGTACAATTATTTGGACCACTTGAGTAAGCAATAAATGCTCTTTTATTCAAATTTGGTACATCAATAAACCGCTGCGGTCTAAAGCACTCCGCATCATTTCCCCACACAGCTTTATCGCGCAAAGAATGATATAAATCTAATAGTATCTGCGACCCTTTTTTAACAAAGACACCATTGAAGTTCGCATCTGCCACACATTTCCTGAACACCAAAGGCTGTGGTGGATGAAGACGCAATACTTCATGAACAACAGCCTGCAACAATGTTGTTTCATCTTTAATATATTTTGCGACCTCTTCTTTAGCACTAATATCAACACCTGCAATTTCGTTTTTTAAAGCTTCCTGGATATCAGGATGCTTTCCAACCTCATAAACTAACATTAAAAAAGAGGGGTGTGGTGCAAGATATCCCATTAAAGCCGCGCCATTTAATCCAGTTTCAAAGGCATCTTTTGCAATTTCTTTATGATGTTTATTGATATAGTTTGAAAGTGTTTCTGTATACTCAGTGGTTGATAGCAATCCTGGATCTTTTGCCAAATAGCCCATTAATGTTGCTCTTAACTGCTTAAATTTTTTCTCAAGACTTTTAGCTGACATTGACTTATATGCTAATCTCTGACCCAGTAAATCAATTTGTTTTTGCAAGATATTGGCAACAGGCTCAACATCTCCACGATAATTGAAAATTGAATGTAGATACATAGAAACCGAGTAATTCGCAAGATCCTGATCAACGCTAATAGGACCATGCTCATGACACCATTTTTCAACCAATTCATTACTCTCACTTAGCATCACATCCAAATAGCGTATCGGATTACTCAGCAGCTGCGCCATAATATTTCTTTTTTGTTTTGAGTCGGTGCGTCCTTTACTCATACGATAACGCCCCATAGCCTCTGATACCACCACCATTTGTCGCCCTTCACCAAAGACACTACCCTCTTCAAGCCTTCTGTGCTTCAATACCGTCCTTATCCAATCAACATTGGTAATCACACAGTAGTCTTCTTTTAGTGTAGGCAAAACAATAATATCTTTAAATCCACAGCGCTCTTCACAGGTGACTCTCTGACTTAGGAAGTGATACAGATTCTTCTTGCTTCTCAAAGCAAACGTATTTTTAATTTTTGTCGGAAGCATCAACAAAGTATCGAATACTCCTTTTATCCAAGTTTTTTTCACAACCACTTGGTCTGATGACTCAATCACTAAATCATTTGATAACATACGCACTCCTTACGCTATTGTTGTTTGAGCTTGCAACAAATGGGATAGCTGCCAACCACCCAAAGCCAGCTCTAATTGCTTCGCAACTTTTAACACTAAGTCCTCTCGCCAAGGTTTAGAAATAATTTGCACACCAATTGGTAACCCAGACTCTGTTACTCCACAACGAAGAACCGCAGCAGGGCAACTGAACAAACTAAAACTCACACTATAACTAAAATCATTCATTTCTTTAAATGAGCACCCATGACGCTTTGCAACAGTGGCTGCCACCGGACATATCAACACATCATGATGACTGAAAAAATGCATCATTGATTTCCGATAAATATCCAATTGCGTCCATACATTTCTGAGCGCAGTTACTGAAAATTCACTCCCTTCTGCTTGCGACAAGAACTCTAACAACAAAGGAGAAGGCTCATGCAATTGTATCATCCGCATAATATCTTTTAGCCACTGACCATGATCACCACCTAAAAAAATGTTGTTCTCAAATATTGATTCAACATGCGCAAGGCATTCAGGCCTTGCTTCCACAACATTCGCTACAAATCCTTTTAAACTATGTGCTGCCTCAACCACAGTTTTTTTAATATCAGACTCAGCGCTTGAAAGACCATCATTCTGAAAATAAGCTATATTCAGCGATTCAAGCAACACCTCATCTTGTCCATACCAAGGTACAGGAACCGCATGAGGATCAACTCCATCAGGGCCTACCATCAACGATGACATTGTTATTAAGTCATCAACATAGCGCGCCATAGGACCACAGGAAATGAATTGACTAAACAAACCCGCATGATCAGAAGGAATACTACCTGTAAAAGGAACCCGCCCCTGAGTCATTTTAAGGCACGCTACGCCAGTATTATGAGCCGGCACACGCAGACTACCACTCAGATCTGAACCTACACCGATCAATGAACATTGAGCAGCAAGTGCAGCAGCTTCACCGCCCGAACTGCCACCCGGACTTCGCTGGAAGTCATATGGGTTATCGGTTCGGCCATAAACCAAGTTATCTGTTTCGTAACCAATACTAAACTCAGGAGTATTTGTCAATCCTAATATAACAGCCCCCTGCTCACGCAATCTTGCAACAGCTGTCGCATCCACCTCGCTAGGCTTGCCAACCAAAGACCGACAACCTTTATCGGGCTTGAACCCCTTCACTTCACAAAAATTTTTAACAGTCATTGGCACACCCAGCAATGCCTTGCCTGAATATTGCTTTAAGTTATCATCAATATCCTTAGCTGCCATAATTGCAGCACCACTATCAAGTTGCACAATTGCTTTAAATTTATCGTTTACTTCATCAATACGCGCAAGATATGCAGAGGTTACTTCGACTGCCGTGATTTTTTTATTTTTAATCGCAGCGGTAATCTGCTGCCCTGTCATTTGTAAAATTTCTGCTGAATTAAATTCCATATAATTACGTCCAATGTCCATTTAAATATCCTGTAAATTCTTGAGGCACAAACCAACAAAAAATAATACTTAATTTATGATCTGGCAATTCATCTCGCCAATGCTCCATTTGGGGATTGATAAAAAAGCCATCACCTGACCGCAAATTTGCAGCCAATTTTTCTTTACCCGTATCAACATGTAGTGGCCAAGCTGCTTCTCTATCTTTATAAGGTGATGTTTCTATTGGAATTGAAAACACCCAGGAAAAGGCTAGCACATCATCTTTGTGTATTGGTAAGTCAGCACCTTGCTCATATACTGTTAGAGCATTATGGCCAACTTTAACGGGGCTTGGAGATATCTGATTCATAATCACCTTAAGCTGAGCCTGCAAATAAAAAACAAAAGGATCACGATGCACCCAATAACGACCTTTAATATTTCCATTCCCCTTATCCTTTATGAGGTACTTATTATCATCCATATACCTTAAATACAATCGCATGATTGCGAAATTTATTGGGAGAAGTACCTCATCAAATTGAATACATGAATTTTCATCGAGCTGTAATTTAGTGGCTTGTATCTTATCAGCCCAACTTGCATTCCATTGCTCCATCTGCACTGCCGTATAAATAATACGGCACATATTTAACAATCTAATAAAATTGACATCTAACTCTGCAATGGTGATCTCCGATTTGACAAGCTGCTTTAACAAAGCCAGCTGCTGCGGACTCAACCAATAGTATGACTGAACCTGACTAACAGGATCCACCACACTAACGCTTGGCTTAACACTAAGCAACCAATTTTTATCAATTAGAGGCTCTTTAATTGAACTCAGCAAATCAGCCTCACTATCTAAAAATTCTAAGCTATCGTTGATTTCAAAACTTTCAAAGCATTCCACCGACATCGGCACATGACAAGAGTAATGCGGCGGCAACACCTCTATCAATTCAGACGAAAGCATGCAGTTTCTTGAAAAAAATGACGCCATACCCTCGACATCTTTTGCAGGCAAAATCAAGCCATACTTTATTAATTTATTTTTTAACTGCCTGTTTATTTTATCAATTGAATTATTCACAGAATCATTTATCAACATTTCATAAACCAAATGGCTGAATTTTTTCAACCAAAACGGTAATATAATTTTTTCTTTTATATACTCACCTTGATCTTGCTTATAAAAAGCCATGAAGCAAAATGACGAGATAACATATGTAACACCTTCGTAGCTTAACTCTGTTTTTCTGTTCTCATTTAACAAGTTCCAACGATGCTTAACTCTTTGCACAAAAGAAAGCTGATCCTTGGGTAAAAGGAATTTATAACCAATTAGCTGATCAATAACACACTTAGAAAAGCCGGCGAGCTTTTCATTTGTCATTTGACGTGTCGAAATAAGTAATAGCAGTTTGCTAATTTCTGGCTCATTTTTCAAAGGGAACGAAAGGTATGGTGACCTTGTTGCGTGAGTAGTGCTGTTTTTAAAACCTATCAGTACCTTACAAATTGGATTTATTGCCCATCCCCCATTTTTACTTGACACACCACTCATATACTACTCCCTGTAATAACTAGTCATTCCACTTTTCTCAAAAATTCACGAGTAAAACATAAAAATCTTTACTCTTTACTCACCGACTGCAATTCTTTTTTGAACCTTTCGAGGAGGATAAGCGCCGCAATAGCGCGATAAGCTTGGAGGGGTTAAACATTGACAATATAAAATGTTTAATTATTCTAGCCAACCCTAAACCATGACGAATGAAATGAACTCGCAACAACCACTTTCTTGGCATCAGCTCCTGACCAAGCAAAAAGCACTCTGCCTTATCTAAGCTATCTTCAATCAATGCTTCATGCACCCAAAAAATAATCAGCTTCCACATAACCCAATGATACAAAGAAAAATTCACATCGGTAACATGCCTTACTTCAACTGCACCACCCGGCAATTCTCTTACCTCAAACCCATGAGTTCCTTGATAACCCTTTGGAGAGATAAATCTAAATTCTATTTTCTTACCCGGAAGGTAGGTCTCTACACAATATTTTGTATCACCATGACCACCAATTGCACCAGCACATAGAGGCCTATCAAAACCATCTCTGGGCCATAACTCATATGGCCACAAACAAGAATCGAGATCTGAAAAACTATCGATTAATGGCCCATATGGCATTTTGATATTGTTTATGACTCGCTTTCTAATATCGTTTACTTTCAAGACGACCAACCTTAAAAGATATAAATAAAAATTTAATTGATTATCGCACGAACAAAAACCTCAATCAAGAAATATACTCCAACCTCAGGGCTCCCTCATTAAAATTGAGCGAATAGAGTGTGTTCAGTGTATTATTTGAGCTTTCAATTCAAAGGGAGCTTGAAATAAGTGCAGAAAACGGATTTATTGATTTTTTTAAAGAGGTGCCAGACCACAGGGTAGACAGGCGCAAGCTGCATTCCGTAGAAGAAATATTGCTGGTGGCTTTTTGTGGGACCATAGCCGGCTGTGACAGCTGGGATGATCTTGAACTGTTTGGCAAGACAAAGTTGGGTACGTTGCGTCGCTACCTTCCCTTTGGAAATGGCGCCCCGAGTGATGACACACTGCGTCGTTTTTTTCGCACGTTAAATCCCGATATTTTCGAGCGGTGTTTTATGAAGTGGGTTAAATCGTTTCAATTGGATCTTGGCGATAAAATCGTTGCGCTCGATGGTAAAACATCCCGTCGGAGTTTTGATGGAGAGAGTAAACCCATGCATATGGTGAGCGCTTTTGCGAGTGAGGTAAATTTAACGTTAGGTCAGATTAAGACGGCGGATAACAGCAACGAAATCACGGTGATCCCTGAATTGTTAGCACTTCTGGATATCGCTGGCGCGATTATTACGATTGATGCCATGGGCTGTCAAACGAAGATCATTGAAAAAATCATCAACGGAGGTGCGGACTACGTGATTGGTTTAAAGGGAAATCAAGGACATTTAACTGAGGAGGTTCGGTTATTATTTTCTCATAAGCCACAGGCAATGGAGTTTGTTGGCGATGTAGCGCATGATAAAGGGCATGGTCGTATAGAAAAGCGCGTTTGCACGGTAAGCGAGGATATTGAATGGCTGCGTGAACGCTATCCAGATTGGTTTGGATTGAATAGCGTTATTGAAATTGAAAGTACTCGCGAAATTAAGGGTGACGTTTCGGTAGAAAAACGCTACTACATCAGTAGTCTTGGCGCTGACGCGAAAAAAATACATGCCGCTGTTCGCCAACATTGGGGGGTTCTGTCGCAACTTTTTTGGTGTTGCGCAAAAACCTCGGGGCGAGTCTATCC
>CAWUIH010000036.1:0-15552 GCA_963922495.1 uncultured Coxiellaceae bacterium
ATATTTGATGTAAGCCTTCCTTTAACATTTTTTACTCCCTGTTTGTCAATGATGGTGTAGTTTAGGATAAATCTCTGGCTATCTCCTAATTTTCATGCGTAGGCCCTGTATATCTGGCGCAATTCTTAGTAAATCTTCTCTCAATGTGATATAGTTTTATGCTTTAAATTGCTATATAAACATTTGTTTTCGTAACGAGGAAATCACATCGTGAGTGAATTTGCGCAAGAAATTATACCGATCAGTATTGAGGGAGAACTGAAGCAATCTTACCTTGATTATGCTATGAGTGTTATTGTCGGTCGTGCGCTGCCTGACGTGCGTGATGGTTTAAAGCCTGTACATCGTCGCGTCTTATATGCCATGAGTGAACTCCGTAACGATTGGAACAAACCGTATAAGAAGTCAGCGCGCATTGTTGGTGATGTGATTGGTAAATATCACCCTCACGGTGATGTAGCAGTCTATGACACTATTGTAAGAATGGCACAACCTTTCAGTCTTCGTTATATGCTCATCGATGGTCAAGGGAACTTCGGTTCCGTCGATGGTGATGCGCCAGCAGCGATGCGATATACTGAAATTCGTTTGTCGCGTTTTGCACACGAACTCATGGCTGATCTCGATAAAGATACAGTTGATTTCGCGCCCAATTATGATGAAACTGAACATGCCCCAGTCGTGTTTCCAACGCGTATCCCCAATTTGTTGGTAAACGGCTCCTCTGGTATTGCTGTTGGGATGGCCACCAATATTCCTCCTCATAATCTCAACGAAATTATCGATGCAGCACTGGTGCTGATTGATGATCCTGATGCATCAATCGAAGTGCTTATGCAAAAAATTCCAGGTCCCGACTTCCCAACTGCAGGAATTATTAATGGTCGTTCAGGAATTGTTGAGGCGTACAAAACGGGTCGTGGTCGCATCTATGTACGTGCTAAAACGGAGATTGAAACGGATGCTAATGGTCGCGCTGCCATTATTGTCACTGAACTACCGTTCCAGGTAAATAAAGCACGTTTATTAGAGAGAATGGGAGAATTGGTGCGTGATAAAAAGATTGAAGGGGTTTCTGCATTGCGCGATGAATCCGATAAAAGTGGAATGCGTATGGTGATCGAGGTACGTCGTGGTGATAATCCGGATGTATTATTAAATAATTTATTTTCACAAACGCAGTTACAGGTGGTGTTTGGCATTAATATGGTAGCGCTTGACAATGGCCAGCCACGGTTACTCAACTTAAAACAATTGCTCAGTGCATTCTTGCAGCATCGCCGCGAAGTGGTAACACGCCGCACTATTTATGACTTGAGAAAGGCACGAGATCGCGCACATATTTTGGAAGGTTTGGGCGTTGCGCTTGCAAATATCGACGAAATTATCGCACTCATTAAAAGAGCTAAGACCCCCATGATTGCAAAACAAGATTTGCTGGCTAAAGCCTGGAATTCCACTGCGGTTGCAGCGTTACTTCAAAAATCTGGTAGTGATCAAACCCGTCCTGAGGATTTATTGCCAAAATATGGTTTACATGAAGACGGCTATCGCCTCTCACCCACACAAGCACAAGCAATTTTAGATTTACGTCTGCATCGTTTAACGGCGTTAGAGACCACTAAAATCCATGATGAATATCAAACCATTATTGATCGAATTGCTGAATTAATTGCTGTTGTTTCCGATCCCGACAAATTACACACTGTGATTCGAGATGAACTGAGCGATGTGAAACAACAATTTGGTGATGAGCGCCGTACACGCATCATCGATAGTAAATTGGATTTAACTTATGAGGACTTGATATCTGAAGAAAACGTTGTGGTGACTTTATCGCGTCAAGGTTATGTGAAGTCGCAATCTTTAGATAGTTATCAGTCACAACACCGGGGTGGCCGCGGAAAAATTGCGACTTCGGTTAAAGATCAAGATTTTGTAAAAAATATTTTAATTGCTAACACTCACGATACGATTTTATGTTTTTCAACATCCGGCAAAGTATATTGGCTGAAAGTGTATCAAGTACCACAAGGAAGTCGCATTGCACGCGGTCGTCCGATTGTGAATTTGCTGCCATTACAGGCAGATGAGCATATTTCAGCAATTTTACCGATTCGAAAATATGATGGTAACCACTGCATATTTATGGCCACGGCCCAAGGTGCTGTCAAAAAAGTATCACTATCAGAATTTTCTCGCCCACGAGCTAATGGAAAAATTGCTTTAGAGCTTAACGACAACGATCGGCTGGTGGGTGTAGATATTACAGACGGTGGTAAAGAAGTCATGTTAATTACAGATGCCGGTAAAGCAATTCGCTTCAACGAAAACGAAGTACGCACAATGGGACGTACCGCCCGTGGAGTTCGTGGAATCAAGCTCAGAGACGCTCAAAAAGTGATTGCGTTAATTATTCCCAAAGAAAATGCACAAGTACTTACCGCGACTGAAAAAGGATACGGGCAGCGAACTGCGTTATGTGATTACCGAGCGACTGCTCGTGGTGGACAAGGTGTTATTGCTATTCGCATTAATGAGCGTAACGGTAAAGTTGTAGCTGCATCGCAAGTATTTGATGGTGATGAAGTATTGCTGATTAGTGATAAAGGAACTATGGTACGTACACCAGTGAGTGGAATATCACAGATGGGTCGCAACACGCAAGGTGTTCGACTGATCCAACTTGCTACATCCGAAAATTTAGTGGGCATTGAGGCAATTACACAAGATTTGATGTAGTAAAACTCATTTTCCCCTAAGCTGTTGACCCGAAAATCTATTTTCGTTGCATTAAAAAGGCAACTTGCAGGTATTTGCTTATCGGCGTACCCTATGATTTTTTAATTCAGATTATATAGGTTTTACATGGGTCGTATTTATAATTTTTCTGCGGGACCTGCGGCATTACCTGAAGCTGTTTTATCACAAGCCCGCAATGAAATGCTTGAATGGCACGATATTGGAATGTCGATCATGGAAGTATCGCATCGTGGTAAACATTTTATGGAAGTCGCATCGCAGGCAGAGGCTGATTTACGTGAATTATTAGCCATACCCAACAATTATCAAGTACTGTTTTTGCAAGGGGGGGCTCAGCTTCAGTTCTCGATGATTCCAATGAATTTGCTGGGTTCACAAAACACCGCAGTATACCTCGAATCAGGAGTTTGGTCGAAAAAATCGATGCAAGAAGCAGCTCGTTATTGTGATGTGACATTGGCTGCCAGTGGCAAAGACTCTCACTTTACGACAATTCCTGCTACCGCATCCTGGAATATAAATCCTGAAGCTGCTTACTTTTATTACGTTGCTAATGAAACAGTTAACGGTTTAGAATTGCCCTTTATTCCTGAAACCGACTTACCTCTAGTCGCCGATATGTCATCTTGTTTGTTGTCCACGCCGTTGGATGTTTCTAAGTTTGGAGTCATTTTCGCTTGTGCGCAAAAAAATATTGGTCCGGCTGGTTTAACGATAGTAATTATTCGTGAAGATTTATTGAAAATAGAACCTTTGAGTTTTACGCCAAGCCTAATGAAATATGCATTACATGCGGATAGCAATTCAATGCTGAATACGCCACCGACTTACTCCTGGTATATGGCGGGGCTGGTTTTTAAGTGGTTAAAACAACAAGGTGGCTTGTCAGTAATGGCGGAAATCAATCAGCGGAAATCTAAAAAGCTCTATGAGTTTATCGACAATCACAATTTTTATCAGAATTCAATCGATCCTAAATTTCGTTCACGTATGAATGTTGTTTTTACATTAAATAACAAAACATTGCATCCCACATTTTTGGCCGAGTCACTGCAACATGGTTTAGCAAATTTAAAAGGTCATCGCTTGGTGGGTGGTATGCGCGCTAGCTTATATAATGCTATGACTGAGTCGGGAGTTGATGCTTTAATTACTTTCATGCATCAATTTGCGAAAAAATATAGCTAGTGCCGAGGACTCAATGGCTTTAAAAGCAAAAAAAAATGGTGCTTTATGTGGAAAAATTCGTCTGCCTGGTGATAAGTCAATTTCACATCGGGCAATCATTATTGCTGCGCTAGCGACAGGAAAAACGGTGATTCGTAATTTTCTGATGAGTACGGACTGTTTAGCAACGCTTGAAGCAGTGCGACAAATGCAAGTTAAAGTTGTGGTTAATCAGAAAGAGTATTTCGTGACGGTAGATGGGGTAGGTTTAGTAGGTTTACGAGCACCGTTGCAAACTATTGATTGCGGGAATTCTGGTACAGCAATGCGCTTACTGACAGGTTTGCTCTGTGCGCAAGCATTCAATGCCGTTTTAGTGGGAGATGCTTCGTTGTCACGAAGACCTATGCGTCGTGTCATTGAACCACTATCTCAAATGGGAGCGACGCTCAGTACTAGAGCGGATGGTACACCACCTATTACGATTCAAGAGAGCACTTTGCTCCACGGTATTACTTACAATATGCCAGTTCCTAGTGCTCAGGTTCGTTCTGCGATTTTATTGGCGGCACTTTATGCCAAAGGAGAGACTACTGTTGTGGAACCCGCGACAGCACGAGACCATACTTACAGGATGCTGAAATATTTTGGTTATGACAGGCTAAGAAAGCAACAGCACTCAATCACCTTAAGTGGTGGTGGAGAATTAACAGCAAGAGAAATCTGTGTCCCTGGAGATATTTCATCAGCAGCATTTTTTATTGTCGCTGCGGCAATTACACCTCACTCTTCAATTACTTTATTAAGTGTTGGTGTGAATCCTGGTCGGGTAGGGATTATCAATATTCTTAAATTAATGGGTGCTGATATTGAAGTAACAAATTATCATGAAGCATATGGCGAACCTGTGGCAGACATTTGGGTGCGTTATGCTCCATTACACGCCATTGATATACCGAAATCACAAGTGCCTCTGGCAATTGATGAGCTACCAGCAATATTGATTGCTGCAGCGGCTGCAACAGGTATAACCCGATTAAGTGGCGCTGCAGAGCTACGAGTCAAAGAAACTGATCGTATCGAAGCAATGGTTCACGGTTTAAAAACTCTTGGAATTAAGGCACAGGCCACACCCGATGGTGCCATTATTGAGGGAGGGGTAATGCAGGCGGGAAAAATTGACAGCCATGGCGATCATCGCATTGCAATGGCGTTTGCCATTGCAGCAAACGTTGCTTTAGGTGCAATCAATATTCCCGATACCGCTAATATTCAAACCTCTTTTCCTAATTTTCTTGAACTTGCTCAGCAAATTGGTATGGATATTAAATGAGTAAAGTGCCGGTAATTACAATTGACGGGCCTAGCAGTTCTGGTAAGGGCACTATCGCTTCTCTGTTAGCTCGACGACTAGGTTGGCATTTATTAGATAGTGGGGCGGTTTACCGTTGCGTAGCTTGGGCCTTGCAGCATTATCAAATTGATCCCAATAATCATCAGGCGCTTTGGGCTTTGTTGCAGCGTTTGAATATCGTTGTGGATAGTTGCCCAGATCATCAAACTATTGCAGTAACCTGCGATGGTCATGATGTGACTACGGCGATTCGCAGTGAGTCTTGTGGCGAATTAGCATCACGTATTTCTGCATTGCCGATGGTGCGTGAAGCAACCTTAGGTTACCAGCAAAAATTTTGTAATTTGCCGGGTTTAGTCGCTGATGGACGTGATATGGGAACCGTTGTTTTTCCAGATGCAGCCTTAAAAATTTTTCTCGTGGCCTCAGTTGAAGAACGCGCTAAACGACGGTTTTTACAGTTGCAACAGCAAGGGATTAGTGTTAGCCTGCGCCAAATTCAAGATGATTTAATGGCGCGTGATGATCGTGACGCTAATCGATCCATATCCCCAACTCAGCCAGCTTCAGATGCGATCATTATTGATACGACCGGATTTAATGTTGACGGTGTTATCAAAAAAGTGATGAGTTTGGTAACGAGGCGTGGATTGAATAAGACTTAGGTCCTTGTGCTACTAATGAATGGTAGTATTGGGTGTAATTAATGGTTTTACCTTGATAGGTGAGGCCCTAAACAAATAGGAAATAGTGCTGACTGTTTCCAGGTATTTAAGATATGAGTGCAAAATTTGCAGATTTGCTTGAACAAAGTTTAAATCAAGCTGACCTGAGGCCGGGTGCTTTAGTCAAAGCAACTGTGGTTGAAATTCGTCCCGACCGTGTGATTGTCAATGCTGGATTGAAATCTGAAGGTGTTATTCCTAGTAATGAATTTCGTAATGAAAAAATTTACGTCGGTGACGAAGTCGACGTTGTTGTTGATACTCCCGATAATGGCTTTGGTGAGACACGCTTGTCTCGCGAAAAAGCCCGTCGCGCGCGTGCTTGGGCTGAGCTTGAAAAATCACATAAGGCCGCTGAAGTGGTTAAAGGGGTCATCATTGAGCGAGTTAAGGGTGGTTTTACAGTTGAAGTCAGTACTATTCGAGCTTTTTTACCGGGATCTTTGGTCGATGTGAAGCCAGTACGTGATCCGGGATTTATTGAAGGTAAAGAATTCGAATTCAAAATCATTAAGATGGACCAGCAGCGCAACAACGTTGTCGTTTCACGACGTGCAGTTGTGGAAGCAGAAAGTAGCGCAGAACGTTTAGCGCGACTTGAAGAACTGCAAGAAGGCCAAGAAGTGGTTGGTATCGTTAAAAATATCACTGATTACGGTGCTTTTGTCGATTTAGGCGGCGTTGATGGGCTATTACACATCACTGATATGGCATGGAAGCGTGTCAAGCATCCCAGTGAGTTACTCACTGTAGGCCAAGAAATTCGCGTTAAAATATTGCGATTTGATCGTGATAAAAATCGTGTCTCTTTGGGTATCAAACAACTGGGTGAAGATCCCTGGATAAATATTGAACGACGTTATCCACAAGGCACACGAGTGTTCGGAAAAGTTACCAATATCACTGATTATGGTTGTTTTGTTCAGCTTGAAGAAGGGGTAGAAGGTTTAGTTCATATGTCGGAATTAGACTGGACTAACAAGAATATTCATCCCAGCAAGGTGGTGCAATCTGGTGAAGAAGTGGAAGTTATGGTGCTTGATATCGATGAAGACCGCAGACGTATTTCTCTTGGTGTTAAACAATGTAAAGTCAATCCGTGGGAAGACTTTGCGCAAAAACATCAAAAAGGTGAAAAACTTATTGGCAAAGTGCGCTCGATCACTGATTTTGGTATGTTTATTGGATTGGAGGGAGAAATTGATGGCTTAGTGCATTTGTCTGATATTTCATGGTCCGAATCGGGTGAACAGGCTATTCGCAATTATAAGAAAGGTGACGAAGTTGAAACTATCATCTTGACCATTGATCCTGAGCGTGAAAGAATTTCTCTCGGAATCAAGCAGTTGGAATCTGATGGGTTCATGGAATTTTTGTCATCTTATGAGAAAGATACGATCATTAATGCGACGGTGAAGTCTGTTGAGGCTAAAGAAGCTATTCTAACACTGGCACCAGGTGTATTAGGTTGTATGCGTGCGTCTGATTACAGTTTTGATCGAGTGCATGACCTCACTGAAGTCATTAAAGTTGACGAAGAAATTGGCGTAAAAGTTGTCAATGTTGATCGTAAGGCACGTATTATTTATGTGTCTCACAAAGCATTGGAGCGAATTTCTGACAGTACATCACGTACCGTTGGTGAAGTTTCCAGCAAAACAACTTTGGGTGATCTTTTGAAAGAGCAAATGAAAGATAAAGATTAGAACCAATAGTTATCAATGTTTCGGATTAAGGTTTGCTGATAGCAAACCTTAATCCTAACGTCTCAAAAAATATCATTTTTCTACAATAATCGCGCTCAACTTCTTTTTCTAGGATTGTTTTTACCATTTGATTGCACCTTAGTTAACATATAGTGTACAAAGCATTTATGTAAAATTTCCGGTACACTAAGGTGTGTTACTTTGAGTCAATTAGAGTATTCCAAGGGGGAGGATGGTTTTATGCGCTATATTTTTTACGCTTTTTGGGTATTGACGGCTTTACTGGCTGCAAGTTTTGCTAGCCTAAACCCACAGAAAATTGTATTAAATTATTACGTTAATACAAAAGCTATTTACTTACCTATTGTGTTACTTATTGTATTGATTATCGGATCTTTGCTTGGCATGATTGCTATGTTACCCATCATTATTCGGAATAAAAACTATGCACGGCGTTTAAAACATCAGGTAAGGCAGGTGCAGGAAGAAGTCAAAAACCTGCGTGCGATACCACTGCGAGATACGCATTAATGATTTGGGCATATATTGTGGGGTTAAGTGCCAGCAGCTATTTCATGGGTTGGTACGTTGCGCGACGTATGGCTCCTAAAATACCTCCTAAATTGTCGCCGAAAATTCGACGTGATTATTTCAGAGGATTAAATTATCTTATCAATGAACAGCCTGATAAAGCGGTTGACGTTTTCATTAAGTTGCTTGAGGTTGATGCCGATACCGTTGAAGCACATCTAGCTTTAGGTAGTTTATTTAGACGACGTGGGGAAGTAGATCGAGCCATTCGCATTCATCAAAATTTAATTGCTCGTCCCCAATTGTCTAAATCTCATCGACTTCATGCACTTTCTGAATTAGGACAGGATTACCTGAAAGCAGGGGTTTTGGATCGAGCTGAAAGATTATTTGTTGAACTAGTAAATTTAGGAGATGAAAATTTAAATAGTCTGAACTTTTTACTGCATATTTATCAACAGGAAAAGGATTGGCGTAAAGCTATTGAAACTGCGCAAAAATTATTAACACGTGGGGAGCAAGTTCATGCACGTATTGCGCAATATCATTGTGAATTAGCTGAAGAAATGATCATGGAAACACGTATTACACAGGCATTGCAATATTTAAAACGTGCACAAGCAATCGACGAAAATTGTGTGCGTGCTAGTCTGATTCGGGCGCGACTTGATTTTGAGGTGGGGCGTTGCAAAGAAGCTATTTGCCATTATAAGCGTGCAATTGAGCAAGATCCAGATTATATCTCTGAAATCATCACTCCAATGGCAGAATGTTATCAAAAACTCAATGAAGAAAGTAAAATGGTGCAATTTTTGAAGAATTGCTTACATACTTATCCTCGTATCACCATTGTGTTATCTATTTCTGACTATCTGCAAAAACAATATGGTGAGAATGAAGCGATAGAGTTTATTGCAAAAGAGATCCAACATCGCCCTTCATTGCGAGGATTGACGCGACTGATAAGTTTGTATTTACAAAATACAAGTGGCGATGCTAGAGAGAAGCTTATTATTTTACAAAACTTCATGAAAAAACTATTATTGGGTAAACCAATATATCGTTGTTCACATTGTGGATTTTCTGGAAAAAATTTATATTGGTTATGTCCGAGTTGCCATCACTGGAATTCAATCAAGCCAATAAAAGGTTTAGAAGGTAATTAATGGTATTTGATAATAAAAAAATTATTGTATCTATCGATAGCAAAGATTTAACGGATGCAACTGAAATAATTGCACAACTTGATGCTGCAATTTGTCGTCTTAAATTTGGTAATATTTTGTTTACTCGTTATGGTCCCCAAATTGTTGAAAAATTTATGCGGCAAGGTTTCGAAATTTTCCTTGATTTAAAATATCATGATATTCCGCAAACAGTCGCTGGTGCATGTCAATCTGCCGCTGCATTAGGAGTGTGGATGGTGAACATTCATGTTACTGGTGGTAAATCTATGATGCAAGCTGCGCGCGAGGCAATTGATCAGCACACACAATCGCCATTGTTAATCGGTGTCACATTGTTGACCAGTTTGGATCAAAAAGATTTGCAAGCTTTAGGTGTTCAGCAATCACCTAAAGAACTTGTGTTGTCGTTAGCTCGTCAAGCACAGGAAAATGGTCTTGATGGAGTGGTTTGCTCGGCACAAGAAGCCGCAATGGTGAGGCATGCCTGTGGTGACCATTGCGTAATTGTTACTCCAGGAATTCGATTACCTCAAGGAGAGAGCTCAGACCAAAAACGAATTATGACTCCTGAAAATGCTATTGCTGCCGGTAGCGATTACTTGGTTATTGGACGGACTATTACACAATCACCGCAGCCAGCGGATACATTGCAGAAAATACATGATGCAATTCAACGTACATTGTGATAAAGCTTGACTTTAATCAGTATTATGAACCTGATACCATCAGGAAATAAATCTAAAAAGACCTAAAAGGTATGGATACAATTAAAAGCGCTATTATTGGCCTACTAGCTACCGTTTTTTGTATTTGGTTACTCAGACCTATTGCTTCCCGAATAGGCTTAGTTGATCGTCCAGACAGCCGAAAATGGCATAAAAATGATGTGCCTGTCATTGGCGGTATTGCGATTTTTTTTGGTTTTTGTCTATCATTGCTCACCCTCAAACACTCATTGTTTCATTATCGTGGTATGTTGGCAGGTAGTGCAATTTTAATACTGATGGGCGTTGTTGACGATATCAAAGATTTAAGTTTTAAGCTACGCCTACTGGGGCAAATTTTTTCTGTTCTATTGATGATTATTTGGGGCAATGTGATGATCGAGAACCTTGGAAATTTGTTATTTTTTGGGGATATTCATATTGGATTATGGGGCGTGCCATTTACAATAATTGTAGTGATGGCGAATATTAATGCCATGAATATGATAGATGGTCAAGACGGCTTAGCAAGTGGAGTGGCACTAATACAAACGGTATTGTTAATTGTATTAGTTGCGAAACTAGGTAGTGAATTTGATTTAAAAATTTTAGTTATTTTTGCAGTATTGATAGCAACATTTTTGTTTTTTAACGTTCGTCCCCTTTCAAAAAATACAGCAAAAATTTTTATGGGTGATGCGGGGAGCACTTTCTTAGCTTATATTTTATCGTGGTTTGTAGTTGATTTATCGCAGCATGGATGCGGATTAATGAGTCCAATGACAGTATTATGGATTGTAGCATTTCCAATTTATGATTTAGTCAATGTGACGATCTTAAGAATTCGCCAAAAAAAATCTGTGATGCTGGCAAGCCGTGATCACTTTCATCATGTGCTGCATCTTCTCGGTATTAACAGTTTACTATCAACCATATTACTGTGTTTGCTTTCGTTGATTCTTGGGTTATTAGGTTTGTTGTTGAATTACATTGGGTTAGCGGAGGGCTGGCAGTTATTAATGTGGGTTATGTTTTTAGTGATTTATGTTATTTTCGTGGAAATAACTCGTAAGCCGAGTGATGACTAGAATTTAACGAGTGTAGAAAAACAATTTTCTCGAAGTTTATGATTTCCGTTTTACCGTAATGATATCGGGAATATCCTTTAGTTTCCTGATGAGCATTTCTAGTAAATTGAGATTCTCAATTTCGACTGAGGCATGTATATAGCTGCGATCTAATAACTTATTTGTGTGTGTGGTCAGTGCCATAATAGCAACCTTTAAATTTCCAATAACATTACTGATATCTCGAATTAAACCTGTGCGTTCGTGGCATTCTATTTTGATGGTCACGACAAATTGTTGTAATTGTTCATTGCCCCAATCAACAGGTACGATGCGCTCAGGGTGATGATGTTGTGCATGAAGGATATTTTTACATTGGGCATGATGAATAGAGATACCACTATTTTTAGTGATATATCCCAGTACTGAATCGCCAGATATTGGCTGACAACAGCGTGCAAGTTGAATTAATAAATTATCAACTCCGGCGATATTCAAGTATGAGTGTGTTTGCTTGGTCGGTTTAATACTGGTTATTGGTTCAATCACAGGATCTTCATGCGACGCTGCTTGCTTGAGTGCGTTAAGACGATTTTTTATCACTGTAATGCCAATATCTCCAGCACCGAGAGAAGCTTGTAGATTTTCCAATTTTTTAAAATTCAGTTGTTTTGTGATTTTATTCAGTTGCTGTTTGCTGTATTCATTTTTAGAAAAATATTTATCCCATATTTCCACCCCAAGTTGTAAATTCTTTTCAAAGTCCGCTTGTCTGAACCAAGCCTTGATTTTTGATCGTGCCTGCGTAGTTTTAATATAACCACGGCGGGTTATGAGCCAATCGCGACTAGGTGTGCCATTTTTATGAGTTAAGATTGCAACACGGTCACCGGTTTTTAAGATATAGGTTAGCGGCACAATTTTGCCATTTACTTTAGCGCCGCGGCAGCGATGTCCTACTTGCGTGTGGATATAATAGGCAAAATCTAATGGCGTCGCGCCAGCTGTTAAATCAATCACGTCGTTGGTGGGGGTGAATACATAGACACGATCTTCAAATATCTTGTTGTAGAGTAAATTATTAGACTCAGTATCATGGCTCAAATCTTGTTGCCATAGCATGACTTCCCTCAGCCATTTTATTTTTTCCTGATATTTTGCTTGCTGTTGCCCGCCTTCTTTGTATCTCCAATGTGCAGCTACGCCGAGTTCGGATTCTTCGTGCATGTCGAAAGTCCGAATTTGGATTTCTACGCTGAGTTGGTGCGGACCGATAACAGCAGTATGAATCGAGCGATAACCATTTTCTTTGGGTTTTGCAATGTAATCATCAAATTCTTTTTGGATACTGTGCCACTCTTGGTGTGCCAGGCTTAGCACACGGTAGCAGTCTGCAATTTTTGGCACAAGGACACGCACGGCGATAGCATCATAAATTTCATTAAAATCGACTTTCTTACGTTCAATTTTTTTGTAGATACTGTAAATGTGCTTAGCACGTCCAGTGATTTCAACACGTTGTATATGTTCGTCCTGCAATAATCTTTTGAGCACTTCGATAAAAGAAACGACATACACTTCACGCTCAGCACGTTTCATATTCAATGATTTTGAGAGATCTTTATAAGCTTTTGGGTTTAAATATCGAAAAGCCCAATCTTCGATTTGCCATTTCAGTTGACCGATACCAAGACGATTCGCTAATGGTGCGTAAAGTGCCATTACATTTTCGGCAGTAGATCGTTGCAACTCAGGGTCAACATTGCGACAATGTTTCAGAGTAATCAGGCGTTCAACTAATTTTATAAGTACGATACGAATATCATCCACCATCCCAAGTAGCATTTTTCGGATATTATCAATCAGGTTTTGTTGATGTGAAAAGTGATTTGTGTGTATGGAAAATTGATCAAGTGCAGACATGCTCCGAGTACCTAACAGTAGTTTTTTCACAGTACTGTTGAGTTCAGCTGAGATGCGTTCTGCAGGAATCTTACCATTGGTGAATGTAGGGAACAGCAATGCAGCTGTTAGTGTGGGGCAATCACACTTTAGTTTACTCAGTTCCATAGCGACTTCAATGCCTTGTGTTTGTTGCTCTTCTTGTGATGTATCTTGCGGTAATTGCTCAAGCAAACCTTTGGCTTGTTTTAAAAGGTTTTGATCTCTAAGGTCAATGTGATGCAACTTGCCCAACAGGCATTCAAATGTGGTTTTCATATCTAAAAATTAAATGTGCTATTAAAATAGTATTTATATATTTTACACATCTTCTCGAAAAAGTTTAGAGCAGTTTTATTATTGTTTCGCATTCTGGGCTGGACAGTCATGATCTTGAACGGCACAATAGATCATCATGAATATTGTTATTGCTACCTTAGGCGCTTTAGGCGCGCTCTTCATTATCATTGTACTGCATGAGTTAGGCCACTTTTTTGTGGCTCGTGCTTGTGGTATTAAAGTTTTAAGGTTCTCTTTAGGATTTGGTAAATCATTGTGGTCTCATCGCGCAAAAAGCGGCACGGAGTATGTCGTTGCAATCTTACCTCTGGGTGGTTATGTCAAAATGTTAGGTGAGGGTGAAGAAATATCCTCCCCTGAAGAAGCGCATCGGGCATATAATCAAAAGCCTTTATTAGCGCGCATGGCGGTCGTATTAGCTGGGCCAATGGTTAACTTTGTGTTGGCTATTATTGCTTACTGGGGAGTTTTTTTAATCGGTGTACAGCAAATTCATCCTATCATTGGTGAAGTGCAGCCTCACTCGATTGCTGCAGAAGCAAAACTTGCTAGGGGAGATCAAATACTACAAATTGACAATCGGAAAACCAAAAGTTGGCAGCAAGTTTTAATGGCTATTGTAGGTCATACTGGCCAGCATAACAAAATGACTTTTACAGTACGTACTCCACAATCCAAGATTGAAAAACGGCTATTGGATCTGACAAGTTGGCACTATAACTCGCGCGAGCCAAATTTTTTGCAGAGTTTGGGCTTTGTGCCATTCTCTCCTAATATTCCTCTTATTTTCGAAAGAGTACTGCCGAATTCGCCAGCTCAACATGCTGGTTTACGAGCTGGCGACCGGGTTGTTTCTATTGACCATCATACTATTGAGAGTTGGGCTGAAATGGTTCATTATGTTCAAGCACATCCTGGGCAGCAGTTGTTATTTGGAGTTCAGTCTGCTGATCGAGTGTCTCGACAAGTATTGGTTGTTACCGGTGAATCTAAGCAACATAGTGGCAAGGAACTGGGGTATTTAGGTGTTGAAGCCAAGCCTCCAATATGGCCTGAAACGATGGTGTATCGCGAGCATTACAATGTACTTTCAGCATGGTTTCCAGCATTACATCAGACTTGGCGTTTACTCGCATTTCGATTGGTTGTTATTGGCAAAATGGTCACTGGAAAAATATCTCTCCATACGCTAGGTGGCCCGGTGACCATTTTTCATGCTGCGGGAAAAGCTTCTCTTGCCGGCTGGAAGGTATATTTAAATTTTATTGGCTTTCTTAGTCTTGCTATTGGTTTCATTAACCTATTGCCAATTCCGGGACTTGATGGTGGTCATTTTTTCTTTCAAGTTATCGAAGTTATTGTTCGTCGTCCAGTTCCGCAGCGCATCCAAATGATTAGCCTGAGCTTTGGTATGTTATTTTTGGCATTTCTGATGGTGCAAGCTACCGTCAACGATATTGCACGCTTGCTCATTAAATCCTAATCTGTCTATGTAGCCACTTTTGTGTAGCGTACTATCCAAATCAGTTATTCTCTCATAAAATTGTGAGATATTTCTTAAACGGAATAAATCGATTCGCTCATTTTGTTGCGTTCAATGAAGACAACGTCCACAGATTTGGCGAATGAGGCCTGTAAATTCGTTGGTTTGAAATGGATGTCGCATTTTTTCAATGATTCGATTAAATTCTGTTAGTTGTTATCTTATTTTGCTCAGTTAACATAGAAATTCGCCTTTGTCTCAGGCTAAAAAAATAAAGGTAGTTTTATAGGACGTTAAACCACCTTATCTTTAAACAAAATTTATTTGATCATGGAGGATCAGTTGATGAGAAAAGCGCTTGCTAGTATGGTAGTAATTGTATTTGCTGGTTTGCTTTGCACCAGTTTGCTATCTATTTTTGGTAATCATTCTTTAGTGAATGGCGACAGTAATCTGAATATTAAGTATCCATATTATATGTCTTACTAGACTCCAAGAGTCCACGTGCCATATCCGCCATCTTGTATGGCGGATTTTTTTTCTTGCAAAATGACCACTTCTTGTCGCACAATATTTGCAAAAATAGGGGCAATTCAATATGAAAATTTTAAAGTTATTATATAT
>CAWUIH010000037.1:0-15468 GCA_963922495.1 uncultured Coxiellaceae bacterium
AAAATTTCGGGGCAAATGACGGTTATATGTTCTGTGGAAATCGGTGTTGAACACGCCAGAAGTGGACAGGCTCTTCAAAGTAGTCTCACTGTGATTGGTGGAATGGGACATAGGCAAAGTGACAGTCAAGGATCGTACCAACCATTGCACATCAGTCATGGTGTAAACTCAAGTAGAGGGAGTGTATATTGAGTCAGTAATATTTTACCACAGGCGTATGGCTGTGTACTTGCTTAACGATTTCTGGCACAGCATGGCTTGTTTACGTAAACGACTCAAAAAGCTGCTCTTTAGGTAGACGATTTGTTACTTTTAGAGGCGGGTAAAATTTGATTGGAGTAGGAGGTAACTTTTGGCATTCGTTTAGGGGGCCGTTGCCTCATATAAAATCACAAGACTTTAATATAAAACGTGATTGCTGAAGTAAGTCCATAAATAAACCGATGTGTCGAAATGCTCGGAAAGAGCTTCTTAATAATTTACGAGACAAATATCAGCCTAGTGATTGGATCACAAAAAATAAAATTTTTGATGGTTTTGTGATCGCAATAAATTATGAAGTGTTTCACGCATAAATAATTATGTAAAATTGAGCAAAGTTTAACAACTTGATACAAAAAAAAGGAAGATTGACATAGAAAGGATTTTCAATTTAACCCATTGTTTTATATGTAATTTTATCTATTTTTCAAGGGGTTAATTTGGTAGGCACGATTGGGATTGAACCAACGACCCCCACCATGTCAAGGTGGTGCTCTACCACTGAGCTACGCGCCTATGTTCGAAACAGGACACAAGGCTATCACTGCAATACAGAGAAAGCAACATTCAACTATATGTGGCAGGTTCAATTAAGGCTATGTTCTCTGCACAGTAGATTTACGAGCACTCATAAATATTGCAAACACCATAATGTAAATATAAGACAGATATAGTAAGAAGAATGAATGCTGCAATCCAATAACGTCGGCGATTAAGCCTTGAATCTCAGGAATAACTGCGCCTCCCACTATTGACATAATGAGATACCCACTGGCTTTGTTTTTAAGATGGTCAGAAGATAAATTAGAAATTGATAACGCGAATATTGTTGGAAACATGATCGAATTAAAAACACCTAATAATAACAAGCACCACATCGAAGAATAACCTGTTGCAAATATTACACCGCAAAGTAGCAGTACATTCATCAGAGCCGCAACGATTAAAACATTCGCTGGTTTGAATATTGATAGAATGTAGGAGCCAACCAATCGCCCTACCATGGCACCACCCCAAAATACCGTGAGAAATTTTGCTGCTTTCAATAATGAGAAGTTAGCGATGTGAGGTAAATGAAGAAAACTAACGATTAAGCTTCCTGCAGTGACCTCTGCCCCAACGTAGAAGAAGATTCCAAATAAACCAATTAAAAATACCTTGTTATGCCATAAAAGTTCTTTATCAGATTCAACTAAATCCGCCTGGGCTAGATTTTCTAACGCAAGTTGACCATCGACGGCTCTGAAATTTGAGTATCGAATTAAAATGGCTACCAACACCATAATAACTGCGATAATAACGTAAGGAACGTAAATATGGGTTGAACTTGTAATAACGCCCCCTAAAATCCAGGGTGCCAAAGCGTAACCCAAAGAGTTAATCCCTTGTGCTAAAGTCAAACGCGCAGAAGCAGTCCGCTCGTCACCCAGTAAAGTCACCATTGGATTTGCAGAAACTTGCAACATTACTACGCCGCTGGCTAAAACGAATAAACCCAATAGGAATACCCAATACACAATTTGCAAATCGGCAGGAACGAAAATAAAACAACCCACAGATATAATAGATAATCCAAAAATAATACTCTTCTTATAATTAGTTCTATTCAAAATAGATGCCATTGGAAGAGACATAACAAAATAGGTGATAAAAAAGACGAACTGAACTAGCAATGCTTGAGAATAATCCAAGTTTAAACGATTTCGTAATACTGGAATGAGTAAGTCATTAAGTAGTGTGATGAAGCCCCATATAAAAAAGAGTATTATCATGACACTAAAAAGAGAACGGTTATTCGTCAATTTCGCTTGTCTATTCATCGAGTATTCTTTAAAAGATCAATTACGGTTTATTTTCGAAAATCCCAAATGGTTATCACTATATTAATGGTTGGAATTGATATCAACTCCTAATTCGTTGGATGATATATTTACTGCCTTTTCCACATCACCAAGATTCCGCAAGTGCACACCATTAAAGATGTTTTGTTCAATAGTTTCTAATGAAATTCCTTTTGTTTCTGGGACCATGGAATAAAACAGTAAAAACGCAATCATTGCAATAATTAAAAATATACCGAAAGTCCATACAACACCAAGTCCTGACAATACGATAGGGAACAATAATGCAACAATAAAATTTGTAAGCCAATTGAAAGATACTGACAAGCCCATACCCGTACCCCTGGCTTCGGTCGGGAATATCTCCGATGGAATTAACCAACAAGCAGGACCTGTTCCAATTCCCTGAAAGGCAATAAAGATAATAAAACTTGCCATGACTAGATAAGCCAAACTAACAGATGTAACACCGATCCAAAAAGAAACAGTAGTTACCACTAAGCTAAAGATAATACCTCCCACGCCAGTAAGTAACATTTTTCGGCGTCCCAAACGGTCCAATGAGAAAACAGCAATAAAAGTAAATACAACGTTCACAAACCCAATGCCTACTGTAGCCAATATAGAGCTAGCATCATGTGTCAGACCCGCTGTCTTAAAAATAACAGGAGCGTAATAGATAATCGCATTAATGCCAACTGCTTGGGTAAAGATGCTCACCACAATGCCCAATGCTAGCACCCTCCCAAAGCCCATCTTGATGATCTGTCTAAAGTTAAGAACTTTCTGACACACAATCCCTTGAATCTTGTCAAATTCTTCCTGCGCATCTTTAGGGCCGTGGATTGCTTCTAGTACTTCTCTACCACGGTCAGTACGACCACGAGAAATTAGCCAACGAGGACTTTCTGGCAAGGAAAACAGGCATCCCAAGAAAATGATCGCTGGCACAGTTCCCGCAGCCAACATGTAGCGCCACTCACCATGGCTCGCAAAGATATAATCCACCAGGTAAGAAAGCATGATACCAATGACAATCATTAGTTGATTCAAGGTGACAAGAGCACCACGATTATTCTTTTTAGCGATCTCGGCAATATACATCGGGGCCACATAGGAACCCAAGCCCACAGCCAACCCAAGCAAGAACCTCCCAGCGATTAAAATACCAATCTCAGGAGCTAAACCACTCAACAACGACCCGATGAGGTATAATACGCCTGTGGTAGCGAGAATCAGGCGCCGGCCAAATATATCACTTAAACGCCCACAACAGAATGCTGCGATTAGTGCGCCCAAAGGAACCATACTGACCATGATGCCTTCAAGAGAATCGGATAAATGGAATGTGCTTTTAATAAAAAGCATTGCCCCTGAAATAATTCCTGTATCATATCCGAATAGTAGGCCAGCCAAAGCTGCAGCAATTGCGATCAGAGTCATGTGGGCGCCTCAATGTATGCAAGTGAATTCTCACTATATTAATCTAAATATTCAGGAGTTACAAACCTCATGCCTGCATCTCCAAAACCAAATAAAAAAGAACAAAAATCATTGTCTTACATAATATTTATGCTGTTTAATCAATTTATTCTCCTGGTTTTTAGGGTCTCTAAGCTGCACGATCAAGTTACTTATAAGCCAAGCTAGTCCGAAAATTACTGAAAGCTACTTTTTTACCAAATCGTTGATAGCAACATTCGAAAGACTCACAAATAGTTTCAAAGTTCTAAAAAGTTACCGCATAGGAGACATCTACAGGGTAACTTTACAACTACATTTTTTCGATTAACTTTTCTCTTTTGAAAATCTTGCGATGATATCTTCATTAGAAAAATCATCAATATTAATTATTTTCATACTCTCGACATATGCCTCTAACAATTGTTTCCCTTCAGCCTGTGTCAATATATTCTGAGAGACTGCTTTTGATATTTTCTCAGCAAAATCTCTACCGTTAATTTTACTATTTTTTATAGCACTGTGAAGTTTTTTATTGAGCGGATGAACTGCGATAACTTTTTTGAAAATCTTATTAATTTCACTAATTGGATTATTAGTCGTGTTTTCTATAAAAATAATATCAGTCAAAATGTTGCGCAATTTACTGGGACAAAGAAACAATTCAGCCATTTGATTAGATAATTTGTCGCTGGGCAAGCGTCGACGGCGGCCTAATGGAAATATTAAACCACGCAACAGAATAGCAACCCAACGAACTGGCATATTCAATAAATAATCATGAAGTGTTTCTTGAATTCGATATAACAATGTCTCACAAGCCCACTGCAAACATAGCTTCATCTCCTGGTCATCGTTATCCAGATAATATTTTATTACAGCAGATCCCGTATATAAATAACTTAATATATTTACTAGCCGTTCGGATAATCTTTCTTTACACTTTAAATTTCTACCCAATACCACCATTGAAAGATCAATAACTAGAGCAAAAGCAGTGGAGTATCGAGAGAATTGTTGGCAGTAATATTTCAACTTAAACACTGAAATAGGTGCTAAGCGTCCACCTGAGAGCGCTAACAAAAAAGACCTTGTGGCATTGGAAATAGCAAATCCAATATGCGAAAAAAATAGTTTATCAAACTTTTTGACTGATATTAGAGAATTATCACTATTGGCAACATGCATTTCTCTTAAAGTATATGGGTGACTGCGGATAATTCCTTGGCCAAAAATAATCAGCGATCTTATCAGAATATTTGCAACTCCAGCAGTAATGTTGATTGAGCTTTCAATGTAAGCTTGTGCTAAATAATTGTGTAGCCCCATACAAATGCCTTTACCTCTATGAATATCTATCGCCTGTTTAATCACCTCTCTGGCATATTCAGTAGTGTAATATTTGCTGATGGCTGACGACACTGCAGACTTAAACCCATGGCTAACACCATTAATTGTAAAGGCTCTGAGCGCCTCTCCTAAAAACGCATGGCCACCAAGTTGTGCAAGTGCATGCTTTACTCCTTCAGAGTCACCAATAGAAGTATTAAATTGCCGTTGAATATAAGCGTAAGCGCCCGATGTAAATACAGCACGTTTAACGCTGCCAGCAACCACAGAAGGTGATAAAATACTTTTTCCTGCAGCTAAACACTCCATTAACATACGCCAACCTTGACCTATCATTTTTGATCCACCAATCACTGCGGTGATAGGAATCATAACGTCCTTCCCTTGAATCGAACCATTCATAAATGGGCAGCACAACGAAAAATTTCTACAGCCATGTACTACCCCTCTTGCACTGGCAGAAATCAATGCACAGGTAATACCCAAATCTTCTTTTTCACTTAATATGCTATCAGGATCGTAGAGTTTAAACACCAAACCAATTAATGTAACCATCGGAGAAAATGTGATATGGGGCTTATTCCAATTTAATCGAATTGCAATTTCCCTTTTGTCATCAAATACATGTTCACAAACAATACCGTAATCAGTAATAGAGCTAGCATCCGAGACCACTTCGACACTGGTTAGCGCAAAACAAGGAATCTCTTTTCCAGACGCCAAGCGTGGTAAATAATAATTTTTTTGTTCCTCCGTGCCATATTGTAACAATAGTTCTGCAGGACCCAATGAATTCGGTACGCTAGCAGTTATTGCAATAGTAGTTGAAATAGAGGCTAATTTAGTGATTATTTGTGAATATGCATACGCAGAAAACCCTTTACCACCATATAATTTTGGAATGATTAAACCAAAGAATTTTTCTTTTTTTAAAAAATTCCATATTTTTTCAGGGACACTAAATTGTAGCTGACAGATTTCCCAATCATTAGTCATACTACAAAGTTCAGCAACTGGACCTTCCAAAAAATGAGATTCTTCCTGGGTGAGTTTGGGCTTTGGAATACTTATTAATTTTTCCCAGTCGGGCGACCCTGTAAATAATTCAGCTTCCCATCCCAGATTACCAGCACCTAATATAGCTTGCTCTGTTTGCGATAATTGCGGCATCGTCCTACAGAATCGTGTAAATAAATGGCGTGTCAATAACAATCGTCGTAGTGGTAAAATATTTAAAATTAACGCACAAATACAAAAAAAAACCCATAAAATAATCGTTGCTAACGCCAAGTGCGCAAATAATGAAAAGATAGTGAGAAAAAAAGCATAAGCGATACTCCAAACAATGAGCGAAGCGGAATTAAACGCTAAAATCAATGCAGGAATGATGAATAATACGATCCATCCAAAAATCACCATAAAACCTTACTCCTAAAGATTCAAATATCTTATACTATAAAAATTAGCCCACCCCATAAATACATATAATAATTAAAAGTGGAATAATTTGCATCAAGGCATTATCGTCAATCCAACGCAACTTAGGCCATTCAAGGGCTACAGTAATCGGTGCCATTAAAAATGCCAGGTATAGCGGTGTGCCAAGCCACGACCATAAACAAACCCAAATAACGATTACTTCAACAGCACCGATGATATACACCAACAATGGATTAATTCGTACTCGGCGTAATTCTCCTACAACAGGGTCGACAAATGCACAAGACCAGATGATAGGTATCGCAAAAACCTTACTTGGTGCCAGCAACAGTACAAGACAAACACTAATCAACCCCCAAGCAAACGAAGAAGGGCGCCCAGATTCAAACACTCTTTGGCCGAAAAAAGTCCAGCCCATTTTTATGCGTAATAAATCTAATACCACAGTTAAAAGCAAAATACCGATCAATAAACAACTTGGAGTAATGCTCAAATGATTCGCGACTTGTTTTGCGTGAGCATAGTAGAGTAGCGGTAAAAGAAAAACACATACGTGGATCGAGCGACGCAGTATGTGCCCTGCCAGTCCTCCGTTCGTATGACGTACCTGAGAGTGTTTATGGGGTGAATTCACTGCTTACTTAAATCTTTCAATTCTTGAGATTGCGGATAACTATTTTTTAGTAGGCGATAGGTCGATTCGGCCATCTTATCAAGATGGAGTTTTCTATAGCATTTCACCATAATCGCCAATGCGGGAACGACACTGGGTGCACCCTGGAAATGCAACACTACATTTACTGCTCGATTAGCGGCGGCGACATAAGCTTGACGTTGAAAATAAAAATCAGCGATTGAAACCTGGCGATTGGCGATAGAGTTTCTGATGAAAGCCATCCTTTTGAGTGCATCTGGGGTATAAATGCTGTGGGGAAACGTTTGTACCAAAGTGGCAAATGCAATAAATGCTTCTTTCAAGTTAGTAATATCAGCACTTGCTGGATCAACACCCACTAATTTTTGCAACCAGGAGAGACCTTGAGTAAATCCGATAATCCCTTTCATGTAATAAGCATAATCTACATCTTTACCACGAGGGTATAAGCGAATATAACGCTCCGCTGCAGTAATTGCCGCATCGTCATTATCTCCCTTATAGTAAGCATAAATTATGTCAAGCTGAGCTTGTCGCGCTTGTGGTCCAAACGGGTACACAGCATCTAATGCCTCTAAATTCTTCGCAGCGTTGATATAATCATGTTTTGCGAGTGCTTTCTCACCATCGTTAAACAACGCTGACGAAGTTTTATTTCGATAATCTTTGAAAGGGTCTACATCCTTTTTGGAGCATCCGACCAGAACACATGCGGCGAGAATGATTGGAAGAAGTTTTTTCATCAGTGTTATAAGATCCTTGTTCAAGAGCTAACCCAGTAAAATTTTCGACATTATAGAGCAACTGCACCCAGAACTAAATATAATAACATCATGAATACAAAAAAAGTTATTTTAGAGGGCACTATACCGCTGGAATTATCAGGCTATCGTCTTGATCAAGCGCTCGCGAGATTGTTTGTAGACTACTCACGTTCACAATTACAACAATGGATTCGTAATGGCGCTGTCAGCGTCGATCGCTTAACACAAACCTCGACACGATTTAAAGTGATTGAAAATCAACTAATTTTCATTTCAGCTGCCCTCAAGATAGAAGATCGCTGGACAGCACAAGCGATACCCATTGATGTAATTTACGAAGATGAGCATCTCCTTGTCATTAACAAACCAGTTGGGCTGGTTGTCCACCCAGGGGCAGGTGTAAGAGATGGCACTTTGGTCAACGGCCTACTACACTTCGATTCATCGTTGGCGACTGTACCGAGAGCCGGTATCATCCATCGCATTGACAAAGGTACATCTGGACTACTGTTAATTGCACGCACCCTCTCCGCTCATCATAAGCTGACAAAAATGATGAAAGCTCGTGAAATCACAAGAGAATATATTGCTTTAGTTCGTGGCAAAATCATCTCCGGAGGGACGCTTGATAAACCTATTGGGCGCCACCCAACTCATCGCACGCGAATGGCTGTAGTACCGCAAGGCCGATATGCTGTCACGCATTTTCGTATCGGTAAGCGCTTTAAACGCCACACATTGATCCACGTTAGCTTAGAAACTGGCCGCACACATCAAATCCGTGTCCACATGGCTGCAATCAATCGCCCGCTCGTAGGTGATTCGGTTTACGGTCGCTCGGAACCCATACCCGCGTGTACCTCTCCAAGTCTCGCTTTCGCACTTAAACACTTTAAACATCAAGCACTCCATGCCGAGAAACTGACTTTTGCACACCCCCATTCAGAAAAAATAATGATGTTTTCTGCACCACTACCAAACGACTTTCAACAACTGATTAACTTTTTAAAAGAGGATCTCAATGCCTGATTACCAATCTGTTGTCTACCCAAACTGGCCCGTACCAAAATATGTCAAAGCTTTCACGACCACACGCCAACAAGGGAATTTTGCGATGCATACCGGCGATAATTTGGCACGCGTACAACGTAATCGCCAACAACTTATTGAGGATTATCAATTGCCTAGTGCACCGTGTTGGTTACAACAAACACACGGGACTAATGTGATTAATTTGGATAGTAAATCCCCTCAGCTGATGACTGGCGATGCCGCATTCAGTAAGCAACCTCAAAAAATTTGTGCTGTGATGACTGCCGATTGCCTACCTCTATTACTTTACAGCCCAACAAGCGATCATGTCGCTGCTATTCATGGTGGCTGGCGTGGATTAGCAGCTGGAATCATCAACCACAGTATTGCCACAATGGTTACAAAGCCTCATCATCTCTTGGCCTGGTTAGGTCCTGCTATTGGTCCCGAAAAATTTGAAGTCGGCGAAGATGTACTCCATGCTTTTCTAAAGCTCGACCGTTACCACGAGGAGTTTTTCAAGCAAGTCGATGGCCGCTGGTTGGCAAATATTTACAGTATAGCGCGTCATGAACTAACTAAACTGGGAGTGTCTGAAATTTACGGCGGTAGCTACTGCACCATGCTACAAGATAATTTATTTTACTCTTACCGCCATGATGGGGACAAAACTGGTCGTATGGTGTCCTTAATTTACCTAGACCGCAAGTAATGAACCAAGTAAAATGCAGATTTTATAGTCAACCCATTAAATAAGTAAGCATGAACAACTTAATCACTTTCCTCAAAGAAAAGCTCAAAGTAGCAAAAATACTACTATTGTTGGTGGCCATAGCATCACCTCTCGGGGTTTTTGCTCACCCACCGGCACCTAGCAATATAAATTCAATAGGTTCTCATGACTTAGCGGCTATGTTACGCGACGCAACACCAGCAGTTGTCAACATTACTGTAAAAAAAGAAATACCTGTTGCCGTGGGTGTTAAACAAGGCCAATCACCCATTAAGCCTGATATAGCCAATGCCATCGCAGTCGGTTCAGGGGTCATTATCGATGCCCAAAAAGGTTATATAATCACTAATGCTCACGTCATTAAAAATCAAAAACTCATTGTAGTCACATTAAAAAGTGGGCAACGCTACACAGCTAAATTAATCGGTATGGCGGAAGGATACGACTTGGCGGTGATTCAAATTCATGCTTCTGGACTCAAACAAATGCCGATTGCTAATTCCAATAACTTACAAGTAGGTAATTCAGTTGTTGCAATTGGCAGCCCTTATGGTCTAACTCAAACGGTAACTTCTGGCGTAGTAAGCGCGCTTCATCGTCAAGAACCACACTTGGATAAATTTCAAAATTTCATTCAAACCGATGCTCCTATCAACCCAGGAAATTCAGGAGGTGCTTTGATCAACCTTAGAGGCCAGTTGGTTGGCATCAACACGGCGATTGTCACACCATCCAGCGGTAATATCGGTATTGGTTTTGCAATACCAAGCAATTTAGCCCACGAAGTTAGCGCTCAGCTAATTAAATACGGTAAAATTGAACCTGGAATGTTAGGTGTATTAGCACAAAACCTCACCTCTGAGCTTGCTTCAGCCATGGGAATTAAAGTTACCGAAGGTGCTATTGTTGCCAAAGTTGTACCCTTTGCGCCTGCTGCCAAGTCCGGCATTAAGGATGGTGATGTCATCACGCATGTGAATGGTGAATTGATAACTAGCTCTGCACAACTGCATAATTTACTGGGCGTAATGCGCCCAGGGACCAAAATTACCATTGGACTCATCCGGCAGCAACATCATCGTACGATCACTGTTGCTGTTGGCAATCCCAAACAACTACTCAAAACCCGCATGATCCCGTTTTTCTCTGGTGTCGAATTGCGAAACTATAGTGCTATTGAACCCGACAGTACCATGTTAGATGGCGTACTTGTGACTAACATCCGCGACAATAGCAGCGCTGCGTTGGGTGGATTACTTCCTGGTGATGTGGTCATTAGTGCGAATGGAACTAACACACCCAATTTGAAAAAATTGCTTGATGTTGCTACTTCTAACCCAAGACAGTTGTTACTGAAGGTAGCGCGTGGTAATGGGCAAATGTTCTTAGTAATTCGTTCTGGACAATAAATCATGTCACACAAAAAGAAAATAATTAGCACTATCGTCGGTGTTTGCTTGGTGGTTGTCGTTATTGCTGTAGTGGCAACGGTCTGCCATAGAAAAAGCAATAAAAATATGTTGCAACATAGAATCCTTGTGAAACTGACGACAATCAAAACCTCATCTATACCAATTATTGCAACAGCTAATGGCAACTTGGAAGCAAAAAATGAAACTGACATCAGTCCTAAAGTGCCTGGCTATGTAAAAACCATTGGTTTTAAAGATGGGCAATTCGTTAAAGCTGGTACAATATTAGTACAACTTGATGATCGCAAACAGCGTGATGACCTTGCAGCTGCTAAAACCGACGTTGATTCCAGCCGACTCCAATATAACCGCGACTTCAATGCATACAAAAAAGGACTATTGTTACAAAATCAACTTTATCAAGCCAAAGTGACTTTGGAAAAGGATCAAGCCGTAAAAAAATCAGATGAGACATTACTGCATGACATGACAATTACTGCGCCATTCAGTGGATATATCAGCGCTCGTCAATTTAGCCTCGGAGATTATGTTGGTGCAGGACAAAAATTAACAACCTTAATCGATAGACAACATTTACGCGTTGTTTATGATTTCCCAAGCAATTATGCACCGCAACTGAGAGTCGGTCAATCGGTAAACATAACCGCCAGTTTCCTACCAAAACAAGTAATACATGCCACAGTGAATTATATTGCTCCGTTGGTGGACCCCAACTCACAAACTATCGAAGTTCACGCACTCATTTCGAATGATAAAAACCAACTAAAACCAGGTCAATACGTCAACGTTGAACAACGATTGGGTATTCAGAAAGGTATTATAACGGTGCCAGAAAGCGCGATATTTTCAAACTTAAGTGGTTATCACGTATTCACTGTGAAAAATGGTAAAGCCGTTTCAGTTCCAGTGAAAATTGGATTACATACTTATAGCAAAACCCAAATTATTGCAGGATTAAAACCAGGAGACCAAATCATTACGACAGGACAAAATCAGGTGGTTGATGGGATGCCGGTTAAAGTGGTATTGGATTCATGAACTTATCCGAAATATGCGTCAAAAGGCCGGTTTTATCCATCGTATTGAGTTTAATTCTTATTGTTGTCGGAATCATGGGGTTCACCTTTCTAAAGACCCGTTTCCTGCCTAAATACGAAAAAAATGAAATTACGATTAGCACTACCTATGCTGGTGCAAGTGCCAAACTTGTGGAATCAAGTGTGACAACGCCACTAGAAAAAGCTATCAGTGGCGTTGAAGGAATTGACACCATACAGTCAGATAGTTACCAGGGCATGAGTGTCATTGACGTGAAATTAAATTCTGGAGCTAATCTGTATCAAACCACCAATGAAATCCGTAATAAAGTATCACAAAATATCGACACACTGCCGAGTGATGCAGATACTCCAATCGTAGACACCGGACATTTTGGTGGTGGTTTGTTGAACGTAGTATTCACTTCGTCACAGATGTCTACACAAAGTATTTTAAATTATTTGGATAATGGAATCGTTGACCATTTAGAACAAATCCCGGGAGTATCAAGTGTTGAGAGCACCGGTGCTGACAAATATGCAATGCGCATTTGGCTCGATCCACAAAAGATGGCCGCTTATGGCCTGAGTGTAGAGAGTGTCGAATCTGCTATCGCAAATAGTAACCTTGAATTACCCGCAGGACAAATTAAAGGAATGACGATTGACTATCCTATAACCGCAGCAACCAAGCTGCAAACAGCGGAACAATTCAACAATATCATTATCTCGAATATTGATGGCCATGTAGTACGTGTCAAAAATATTGGATACGCCAAAATAGGTAACGACAGCTCTGACCAAAGTATTGTTACCGTGAATGGCGTCCCTGGAGTTTTGTTGCAAGTGGATGCCTCAACCGATGCCAACCAAATTGCTGTAGCCAAAGCGATTAACGCTTACTTAAATCAAATCGCTCCAACACTACCTTATGGGATGAAAATAACGCATTCATTTGATTTATCGGTGTTCATGAATCAGTCCGTTCACGAAGTTTACACCACAATTTTGATCTCAATTTTGTGCGTGATTCTCGTGATTTATTTATTTCTTGGGCATCTACGCACCGTTGCAATACCGATCGCTACTATTCCAGTTTGTTTGGTAGCCACCTTTGGCGTTATGTACTTTCTAGGGTTCACCATCAATATCATCACCTTGCTTGCTATCGTACTATCCATTGGGCTGGTTGTGGATGACGCGATCGTAATGTTAGAAAACATATACCGACATATTGAAATGGGTGAAAAACCATTTATAGCTGCCATTCGAGGCAGTAAAGAAATTACTTTTTCTGTAATTGCGATGACAATTACACTCGCTGCTGTATATGCACCCATAGGCCTCATACAAAATCAGGCCGCACAAATTTTTCGATCATTTGCATTTACACTGGCAGGTGCTGTTTTAATTTCAGGATTCGTGGCTCTCACTTTATCGCCAATGATGGCTGCTCGTGTTTTCAAAGGCGGATTTAAGGAAGCAACTGGCTATGGTTTATTCATTGAAAAACTTTATGATCGCATGGCTAACGGCTATCGGAAATTATTAAATAGTATCCTCAATAAGCGCTTGATTATTTTATGTGTGACAATCGTAATCGGTGTCGGTGGCTTTTATTTCTTTGGGAAAAATTTACCGCTTGCATTCATTCCACATGAAGACATGGGAGTTGTGATTGCAGAAACAAAAACTTCAAGCGGTTCCAGTATTACCGATCTCGCGAATCAGCAGAACAAAGTGTCACAGTTTTTCGAGAAAAATCCGAATGTAGCCACCGTGGTTAATTTAGCAAATACTAACCCTGAAGCATTTAATTCAACTTTAGTGACATTAAAACCTTATTATAGACGCACACAAAGTTCTACACAGGTCGCTAACGAAATTAATAACCAAATTCTGCAAACTCCTGGGTTGAGTGCCACTGCATTCGCGCCATCGTTTGGTGGAAATATGCAACACCCACTAGAATTTACTATTACTAGCTCAGGCGGTTACAAAAACCTTTATTATACTGCGAAAACCGTGATGTCAAAATTACGAAAATATCCAGGATTTTCTGACCTTTCCACCAACTTAACTTTCGATAGCCAGCAATATACGTTGCATGTCAATCGTGAATTAGCAGGAAAACTCAACGTCAGCATTGCCGATATTGATAGAACAGTTGCCGGACTACTGGGAGGCTCTAAAATATCTACTTTCAATAGTGAAGGGCAATCCTATAATGTTTATGTACAAGCGCAACCTAAGGACTTACATAGCCTCGCCAGCATTAATAAATTTTATGTGAACACCGCAAGCAATCAATTAGTCCCTTTGAGTAATCTTGTGAAGATTACTCCAACACAAGGTCAAGATGATTTAACACGCTTCAATCGCCAACATTCAGTGATTATTTACGGCCAACTGGCGGCAGGATATGATTTAGGAACAGTTATCCGTTACCTCCAACAAACTCTACCACATATCGTACCTCATAACGATAAGTTTGATTTCTTGGGTATGGCGCAACAAATTCTTGAATCGAATAGTAGCATGTCTATTATATTTGGACTCGCGGTAATCTTCATTTATCTGGTACTCGCAGCACAATTTGAGAGCTTTATTGACCCCTTCATTATCTTACTGGGAGTGCCACTCAGTATCGTGGGTGCGATGGCGTGCTTGAAACTCATTGGAGGTTCCTTAAATATTTATACTGATATTGGATTGGTCACTTTGATTGGTCTCATTTCCAAGCATGGCATCCTCATTACTAAATTTGCCAATAATCTCGGAGAACAAGGGTTAGACATGCGTGAAGCGCTGTTAAAATCCGCCTCCTTGCGACTACGGCCAATTTTAATGACCACTGCAGCAATGATTTTCGGTGCGATCCCACTACTGCTTTCAAAGGGTGGTAGTGCAAATAGTCGCCATCAAATTGGTATCGTTATCATCGGCGGACTATTCTTTGGAACCTTTTTTTCCTTAGTAGTAGTCCCTATTGTCTATAGTTATGCTCACAAGTTAAAATCATTACTGTCTAAGCATCATCACAAATAAGGTGAAGTTTCTCAGTAAGTAGTACTCAAATCTGATTCATTGTAAGATATATCTTACATAACAAGCATCGAATGTCCTATATTTTATCAATTACAGAAAAGGTAATATTTTGGTCATGACTGATTCGCTGAGGTCATGTGGGGAAAAAAGGGAACTTTCCAAGGAAAATATAGGAAATTGAGGAGCCATGGTAGGCTCCTTTTTTATTTAAGCGAATAAAACTTTTTATGCATTAATCATTCCCAGTCTACTTCCAAAAAAGCAATTATTATTAATTCTGGGAGTACAGATCCCTCATTATGTTTAGCACTAGCAATAAAAACATTGGGTACGTAGCGTCATTCAAATCAGTTACAATGTAACCTTACGGCGAGTCTGCGCAACATTGTAATTTTTTTATGGTTAACTCTTTT
>CAWUIH010000038.1:0-15377 GCA_963922495.1 uncultured Coxiellaceae bacterium
ATTGATGCAGTTGTGCCGCGGCAGTTTCGGATTCATCCAAGAACATTTGCATCACGCCCAGGATACCCGTGATGGGCGTGCGAATATCGTGCGACATATTCGCAATGAATTCGGATTTGGCGCGGCTGGCGGCTTGTGCTTCATGGTTAGATAATTCAAGTTCGCGCTGTGTTTTTTTAAGTTCAGTAATATCGGTAGAAACACCAACAATACCGATCGCCTGCCCCTGTTTATCAACCATGGGTGACTTACTAGTGAGCATGATAGATTCAGTTCCATCACGACGGGGTATGACGTCTTCCACAACCTCATGAATCTTTTTTGAAACAATCTGTTGGTCAATTTCATGTAATTGTTGAATACGGCTGTCCTGCCAATTAAAATCATAATCGGTTTTACCGATGATCTCTTCCGGTGAATTTAATCCCAGGTATTCGGCAACCTGTTTATTACAACCTTGATAAACAAAGTTTGTATCTTTCCAGTAAATATATTCAGGCAACGATTCAATAATATTTTGCAAATAAAGTGCGATTTTTGTTTTTTGAGAATCAATTCGCTGGAGTTTCTGAATATTGCGCTTGAGTGATGCGTTTTCATTGCGAAGTGCGTCTATTTTTTTTCTTAAAGATTGTTCAATATTTGACATACAATAATATACCTCTTCCTAGTATAAATATTTATTCTTAATAGTATTGCATATATACGTATACACTGTTTGTAAATATTATACAACTGTTGGAATACGACTATTACAGTACTAGAGGTTCAATTAAACAACGGCACATTTAAGATAATGTACAACAGGAGCGAGGATGGTGTGAATCCACGAATTGCTCCAGTTGCTTCATAAATTGTTCCGGTTCCTCAACCATGGGATAGTGCCCGCTCTGATCAAAAATAAAGTAGTACATTTTTTCTACAGTTTTTTTCAGATCGTCTGTCCACAAGAAAAAAGGTGTAGAACTATCATGCATCCCTAAGGCCAGAAAAGTGGGTACGGGTACACCGCGATTGGGCTCAATGCGGTATCCCTGTAATAGAGAAAAATATCGAGAAACTAAGTTCATGTGATGATAAATATTTCCCCACATTTTTTCCGATGCAAGTGGGCTTTGGGGATTGAAGAAGAATTCTGTTCTTCTGGATACATACTGGTTTATAAATGCTTCACGTTTGTTTTGCGATTTCTTATCGCTAAATTTTTTCTCGTCATTTTCACGTTGTGTGATTTTATATTGTGATGCGTTATGTTTGAAAAAAACCTCCGAATTTTTTTTCTTTGTGTTCGTCCAAATCGGTGACGTTGCTACTAAGATTAATGACGATACTTGATTTGGGTTGCGTCGTGCATACTCATACGCGAGAATTCCCATTGCTGAATGCGCGAATAGTGCTATTTTAGCGATTCCGAGCTGTCGTTTAATGTCATCAAGGACTGCAAAAAAATTCTCCCACGTTAAAGATTTAATTTGGTCTGTTGATAATTTAATCTTCTCAGAAAATATATCAACATAATAAATGGTATATATTTTCCTCATCTCTGATGGGAGCATTTTGTTTTTTTGAAATAGACTGGCTGGCCCGATAACTAGTAGCGGTAGTGAGCCGTCACCTTCAATTGTAAGCGGTATTACTGAATTAAATACTTGAACAGTTTTCATATGATGCTCCGTTTTAAAATATATTAAATTACGGCCTATTGTGATTTACAGTATCTCGAATAACTTTTGATATTGTGAATGAAGAATTGTTGTTAATCAACGTATTGTGGTCGTAAGGAAGTTGATGCACATGCACTTCCCCTTGCGTATAACGATTCCAGTGATTGCAAGGATGATCGATAGATTGATACTCGTCTAGCACAATATCTGCTTTAATGAGATGAATGTCGTGATTGATGATTTCATGCTGATACTCAAAAAGTAATTGCATGCGATGCCATAACAATGTAATTAACGTCTCTTCTCGATACTTATTCGATACTCTTTCTAATATTTTTTGGGTATGCCTTTTTGCCGCTTTCTGGAAATAATGAAGATTTTTGACTTGGTGTGAATGAGAGGCCCAACCGTCCAATATAAACAGATTAATGTCGCAAATACTCTCATTTTCTAAACGTTTTGTAATCGCATGGGCAATCGACCCACCCAAAGAATAGCCGACTAAAATAAATTCTCCAGCATTCTGAATGGTTTTGATTTGTTGATAATAGTGATCGACCATCGCATCAAAATGTTCAAATACTATTTTCCCTGATTGAATTTCTGGGTCCTCAATACAGTAACAGCCATAGTCGGGTTCTAGGTACTGGGAAAGTGTCGTATAACAGCTATTCATACCACTCAAGGGATGAAACAAAAATAGTGGCTTCCCGTGGCTGCGGTTAATGAGGAAAATTGTTTTATGAGATAACTGCTTTTTTTGCGACAGTGCTCTGGTAATGGCATTGATCGTTCGATGGGTGTACAGAAACTCGTGGGAAATGGATAGTGATAATTTCTTTTCAATTTGATCAATAAATTCTACTGCAGAGAGTGAATCACCGCCCAGAGTGAAAAAATCGTCATCATCCTTTAAGGTTTTTTCACCCAAACAATCAGAAAAAAGGAATCGGACCAGAGGTTTTATATGATCAGAAGCTTCGGGTTGACGATCGGGTTCACAGAGTTGCTGAATCAGCGGGAGGCACACTGGTTGCGATGATACATAAATTTGTTTGGTATTCTCAGTAACCTGATTAATAATCAGGGCGAGGGTTTTTAAAGCGTCGAATTCATCAGATATCGTGAAATTGTGCTCGTCAAATTCGTTGACCGTGCGGGGCCATGGCCACGCTTCCCAATTTAAACATAACCACTGTGTTTTCTTATCTCGAATGGTTGAGATATACGCATCCACAGCTGCGTTCACACTGGTGTAGGTCGCCATGGAGATACCACCCAATAATGTCGCTAACGAGGAAAAGACAACCACTTTGGAAATTGCAAAATCATGGGTCAGTAGTTTGATATTTTTGAGCCCATCGACTTTTGGAGCCAGTTGTGCAGCGATTTCTTCTTTTCGGATGTCACTGATGGGGTGTTTGGTATTATCATCGATTTTCGCACAGAGATGAAAGAGAATATCAATCGTCGTGTTTTTTTCTGTGTAACGTTTCAAACAATTTTTTATATTTGAATAGTCCACAACATCACAAAAGGCTATTTTTAGTGATGACGCCTGACGGTCAATAGCGACAAGCTGATTTCGCAACCTATCGCAGAAAAGGTGCGCGCAACCTTGTAAAGGATAGATTAATTCTTCGGCAGTTGGGTAGCTATTTTTATTGGCAATCAATAATAAATGTGCTTGGTGATTTTGAGCGAACCATCGGGAAATGGAAAGTCCAATATGACCAAGTCCACCCATGATTATGACATGGCAGGATGATTGTATTTTTTTAGATTGCGTTGTATGAGGATTCCATGGCTTAATGGATCGCGTAAATAGCATATTATTTCTAATAGCCAATACCTGATACAATTCATGGTTTCTTGGCATTAACAAGCAATTCAGTAACATTTCTCCAGATACCGTATCATCGACATCATAGCTTCTACACACCAACCGAAATTCTTGTGCTAACACAAGCCCAAATCCCAATGTCATGGCATTGGTCGGCGTGGTATCTTCGTTTTCGCCAAGGGAAATAGCACGTTGGGTAATCAACGACACGGTGGTACGGTTATCCATCATACCGCGAAGTGTTTCATGGAAGCTATTTTTTAGATCAATCAGTGGTGTGTTTGTTGCATTGACAGGGGACCAAAGGTATACCACATGATCAATGCGATTTAGTTGGTTTTGTATAAAATATTTAGCATGGCAATAGTCCATCGCGTCACGTGAACTGAATTGATAAGTATTCTGCGCAGGCGTTACATTACCTTTTTCCCTGTATAAAATGGCGATGTGTTGATAAGTGCTGGTAAGACGGTCAATCAGAGCGCTTGATCGTAGGTCTCTGTCGGCAAAGACAACCCAGCGTTCTTTTGGTTGCACAGTGCATTGTTTTATAGGGCATAGTTCCCAATAGGCGATATTGAAATGTTTTGTGGATGTATTGGTCGATGCCGGTAATGAGTAGCAAGGTTGCGTCGGCGACACCCAGTATTTTTTTTCATGTATCAGTGCTGTGGGGCGATCAAATATATCCGAGGTATCGTATCGACGTGGATATTCTTCCAGTATCAGATGCGCGTTAGTTCCACCAATACCTAAGGAATTTACTCCAGCCATTCGTTTGGTTTGTGTTCCTGTCAAATGCCATGGTTTGAGCGTCGTATTTACGTAGAAGGGTGATTCCAATAATTTCAGTGCCGGATTCGTTACCTCGTGGTGAATGGTGGGTACCAGGGTTTTATGATAAATAGAAAGTGCAGCTTTAATGAGTCCCGCAATTCCGGATGCCATATCCGTGTGTCCAATATTTGATTTTATTGAACCAATGGCACAAGACTGATTTTGAGCGCACGCATGAAATACATTTTTCAATGCCTGCGTTTCAATCATATCACCCAATGGTGTGGCTGTACCGTGTGCTTCCACGTAACCAATATCGTGAGTGGTAACACCTGCTCGCATGATAGCCGACTGGATGCATTCAGACTGCTTGTCAACACTGGGTGCGGAGTAACTGACTTTGGTGCCACCGTCGTTATTAACGGCAAAGCCTGAAATTACCGCAAGAATAGGATCGTCATCTCGAATCGCATGGGATAGCCGTTTTAACATTATGACACCGATACCGTTTGAACTGACCGTGCCTGCCGCCAAAGTATCGAATGGTCGGCAAATGCCATCGAGTGATAAAATGCCCCCTGATTTATAGAGTACGTCACTATTTTGTGGGCACTTAATGCTGACGCCACCTGCCAAACAAATATCTGCATCGTTGTTGATTAATGCTTTGCAGGCATAAATTACGCCCACTAATGAGCTAGAGCATGCCACATTGATGTTGATGCAAGGTCCTGTAAAATTTAATAGGTATGCCATTCTTGTGGCGAGGAAACCCGAACTGGTGAGAGTATGTGTTCGATACGCAAAGTGACTTTGTCTGAAGGAGGCATTCGAAAGTAAATTGTGATGCAAATACGTACTATCCGCTGCACTCGCGAAAACTCCCACTTTTCCACTTAAAGATTTGGGGTCATATCCAGCACTTTCAACGGCTTTGACCCCATGTGTGAGAAATAATCGGTGCTGTGGATCCATTATAGATGCATCTTGCTCGCTGATGCCGAAATAGTCGGCGTCAAAATAGGCGATATCGTCCAATATACCGCGAGCAGTGATCATTTGAGAATTTTGGTGGTTTTGATCCTGAGATGATTGATGAAAATGCGTCACACAATCTTGGCCATGCGTTAAATTGTTCCATAATGTGGTAATATCTCGTGATTTCGGGAACCGACAAGAGGCACCAATGATAGCCACTTTATCACGTTTATTACTCATTAGGTTTTTCCTTTGAAGCTCATAAATTCTGCCAATGACTCAATCGTGCTGTGTGTAAGCAGGTCAATTAAATTTAATTCCGTCGCAAATGATTTTTCGATAGCTAAATGAAAAGTCGACAGTGAAATTGAATCGAAACCCAAATCAAAAAAGTTTTTATCTGTTAAAAGATTCTGAACAGACAAGGTATTTTCTGCAATTCGCTTGATAGTGTCTACGGTTGCTTTGTGTGCCACCTGCGTTGCTGGTTTTTCACACGCATGGTGCGGTTGCATTTGTATTGAGGCGATTTCAATTATTTTTTTCTGATCAATTTTACCATTCGTTGTCAGTGGAATTTCATCCACTGCCGCGATGTAGTGAGGTATCATGTAGACTGGTAAAATACATGATAGAAATTTTCTAATCGATTCTGCTGAGATCGTATGATTTTCTACAAGCACACACGCCGCTAAATGTTTTTTTGAATTCTCAGTTGTCAGGGTGACATACGCTTTTAGAATGCCCGTCATTTTACAGAGTGCCTTCTCAATTTCGGCAACTTCAACGCGATGCCCTCGAATTTTGATAAAATCACCGATTCTACCAATAAATTCAATTTCCCCAGAGGGTAGCCAACGTGCTAAATCACCGGTTTTGTAAAGTCGCTCTGCGCTTTGGTTAACGATAACCGAGACAAAGTGCTTTTGGGTTTCCATGTCATCTAAATAACCTCTGGCCACACCTGCACCACCGATGTATATTTCACCCACGACATTCATTGGGCACAGCTGCATTCGTGAATTCAGAATATAAATGTTAACCAATGGCAAAGGTTTTCCAATGGTCAATATGGGTTGATTAGGGAAATATCTTCCTAGGGTTGAACAAATCGCAGCTTCGGTCACACCGTAAATATGGTACAGTTTCACTTGTGTTGACCAATAATTCAGAGTTTCTTTGTCGCAAGGTTCACCACCGAGGGCTATTTTTCGGAGCTTTGGGAGCGAGACATGCGGTAATCCCATCACAATGGAGCTGGAACAAATAACAAGGCTGATTGCATCGTTGCGTAATACATTGATTATTTTTTTTGAACAGTAAGGTGTATTTTCAAAAATGCATAGCGATGCTCCAGATAGCATAGCCAAGCCCCATTCGCATTGAAAGACATCAAATCCGAACGCACTTAATTGCAGTATTCTTTCCTTGTCGGTTATCTCTAGTTGTTTTATAACGCTCCCTAACATCGTGATCCACTGTTCATGTTCAATCACAACACCTTTTGGGATACCTGTACTACCTGATGTGAATACAATATATGCCGCAGATTTTTTAGGTACATGGTGATTTAGATCAGTATCGTTATCAGTTTTCCAGACATCAGTGTCCATTTTAAGTATCGGAATACAGTCCAGGGATATGCAATTTTTTTCGAACACATGTGAAAATGTGGAAGTAGTGAGGATATATTTCGTATGAGACACACGTAACATTGCGGCTATCCGTGTACGAGGATATTTTGTATCTAAAGGCACAAGCGTTGCACCACATTTTAAAATTGCCAATAAACCGATATATCGCATAAAAGACGAATTAATACCGATAGCAACCGGTGTTTCGTTACCAATGCCTTGGGATTGCAAATAGCGCGCTAATTGATTAGCGGATCTATTTAAATTTCGGTAAGTCAGCTGTTTTTGACCGTGAATAATTGCTGACTTATCACCGTTATATTTGGCATGATATTCAATATATTCGTGCAGTGTTTTCTGAACAGATGGTCTATCCTGGGTTCCGTTCCAATGAATCGCTATCTGCTGAAATTCGTGTTGACTAAGCGTCTTAATATCCGACAGCCGACGAATGCTCCCGTTGACGATCGTGCGTAATAAGCGAGAATATGTGGCAAAAATGCGTTTGATGTCTGCTCCGTTAAATAACGTTTTATCATACGATAAGGTGATTGTGAGTTCAGTATTTCTATTAACGATTTCAACAGTGAATGGGTAAGGTATCTTCAAGTGAAACTCAGATTGGCACTGCATATCAGGATATAATTCGTTAAGCAGTATATCTAATGATTGCGGCTTGTAATCAAGCAGCACTTGAAACAAAGGTTTTTCATCGGAAAAGTTACCCATCTTTTTAATATTTCGCAGTGGTGTTTTACAAAAATGACGGATGCTTAAATTATTTTCTAAAATAGATCGTAAAAAATCTCTCAAATCACCATCAACAGGAATTTCCATTGCGACGGGGAGAGTATTGGTGAAAAGACCGATACCATAACGTTCTCGATGGGGGAATCTGCGTACCATACCAAAAGCGACATGGTTGGCGTTGGTGTATACTGATAAGGTGATTGCTAATGCGGCTTGGAGTAATATTGATAGTGTAAGAGAGTGTTGATCAATATACGTGTTTATTTGCTGATAGACTTTCCCTCCTATTTGAAATCTGTATTCTTTAATTTGATATTGACTGCATTTTTTGATCAGCTTTTCCGATGAAAAAAGGTAGGCGGCTTTTTGATGAATCGTGCGTATGCGCTGCCAATAATTCCTTTCTTTTGGTGACTCCACCACGGATATCGTGGGATGTGTGGGCACCGAATAATTTTTTAATGGGAAGCCTGTGTTCAGTAATCGATAATATTCAGCAAAAACACGCTTCAATGTTAAAAAGGAACCCATTCCATCCATCAGTAGATGATGCTTTGTCCAAACCAAGGTGTTGCGTGAATTACTTAAACGAACCAATGTAACTCGCATCAGCGGCGGCTTTTCCATGTTAAATGGTTTATTGATATCTTCCGTCAATAGTGAATTCAGTAGATTAGTTTGCGTTGTTAGAGAGTAGCAAGTTAAGTCACAACAACGGATTGGTAAGTCAATCGAATCTAAGACAAGGTATGTGGAATCATGACGACTGTCAGAGATAGCCAGACTGAACACATCGCGGTGGTCATTCATTACTACGGACCATGCTTGTTCTAAAATCTTCTCAAATAATACTATTTTAAAGGTTAGAATAATCTGTGAATTATAATAGATTTCGTCGGTGGTTTGGTGTAACCGCATGTCATACAACATGCCCTGCTGAATTTCACTTAACCACCTGGCTTTCTGTGTGTGTGATGGTTCCCTCTCGGTATTTGTTCTAAATCTATTCATCACAGTGCATTCGAGAGATACATGACAAATGTAGTAGCTCGGTTAATTTCTTTACCAATCCAAATTAATTAAAGGTTGCGACAAGTCGTACAGAACAATTCACGGAAATTAACCGAAAGCGCCCATCACCTTTTTTTACCTTTTCAAGTCGTGTACACACATTTCAGCTGATGACTACCAACCATAACTAATCCCAATAGCCCTGCCGAGTGAATTCAGTGCAGAATAAACTGACTTATAACCTACTTTTCGACAATTACAAAATGGCATCATATTTTGCGAATCTCGACTATCTCAGGGCTGCACTATATTTCTGATAGCTTGGACACGTTATTAACGAATCGTTAGTTCGCTCAATGAACTAAATTAATAAGATAATATCTGATCAAATTAAAAAAGTCCCTTAAGAAAATCTTATGGATTGATTAAAAATTGTTAACAACGGGTGTTTTACACCTTTAGGGGTTTCGTACTTTCCATCGCCGTTTAGCACAGCTTGTGTCAGCTCCATTTAATCTTTTGTAAATTTAGAGTTGCTGCTCCAAATTTTTTCTGCTTTAAGACTTTTTGTTTCAATTCTGTGGTGTTTAATTAAGGGTTGGTAATGTAACTCTGGCTGTACAAAACCTTATTTGGTGAATTAGACGACGAATTTCACATGAATACCATCAAATATTTTATATGCGGTCGCAGAAAAAGCACCACAGTCTTAATTGTAGGAATTTATTTAATGTTTTTTATCTGATTGGGTGTTAGTGCTACTTTTGTCAATCTCATCGCTATTATTTTTTTGATTAAGCGAATCAACTTTATTTTCCACCATAGATTGGGCACTTTTTGTGGGTTTTGATTCTAAACCAAAACGACTGCCGGCTCCAAAATATACGAGACACTCAATCGTAAAATATAATGGCATAAATATAATATGTTTAATATTCGGGATGATCAATTTTTTTTCTTTGTTCATTGTGAAGGCAATGAATAATAATGCTAAACCACCCAGGAAGAAGATTAAAAAGATCACGATACTGCTGGGGCTTGGTTTGGGATAGCCGGTGACTGTGGCAACAAGTGCAAAAATGAATAGCACTACTGTCATTGTGCTAGCCAGCTTTAAATCGTAAAAATAGTATCGAATCGCTAGTATGATGCCTAGAATCCAGGCGAAGCTAATGTACCAATCTTTGACAATACTGATGCTGAGCCAACTGAGTGCGACCATCAATCCGTACAATGCCACTGGAATGCCGATCATCAACAGCAGTCGCTGTGTGGTTTGTGGAAAATGATTGCGGAAGGACTGTAGTGTGTCGGTCAGTGAGGACATTTCCATTTCTCCATTATGTCATTGGTTATCCAGCGTAGTGGATACAATCTTAATTATAACTGTTGTGTGGTTCGCGTCAAAAATAATTTTGACTGTAAGCGGGTCTCTCTTCATGATTGAATGGACATTTACATTGATGTCTGTAAAATTACTACTCACTAGTGATTTTTTAGTACTTGATGTGCAAGGCATTTTGCTGGTTAGAATAACATTATAAGAGATTAGCTATGAAAAAACGTTCTGTGATTGCGGTATTTGGTGCTTCCACCATTTTAGGTGCTTCACTATTGACGGGTTGTACTCCAGGTAACAACGTTCCTGGAGCGACTGTAACCGGTGCTGCCGCAGGTGGTTTGTTGGGTGCAGCACTATTTCACGGTCAAGGTTCAATCATTGGGATTCTCGGAGGAGCTTTGGTTGGTGGTGTAATTGGAAATGCTGTTGGTCAGCACATGGATGCAAGAGACCGGGCAAACATGGCTCAAGCAGTGACAACGACTCCCGTTGGTGAGGAAACAACCTGGTCGAATAATGATGCGACCTACACTGTTCGCCCCACCCGACAATATCATCGTAACGATGAATATTGTCGTGAGTTCCAAACTACCATCGTGATTGGTGGTAAAATTCATAAAGCCTATGGTACTGCCTGTCGTCAGCCAGATGGTCAATGGAAAATTATTAAATAGCGTATTGCGTATCAAATCATAGAGAGCTAGACTTCAAGCTGGCTCTTCTTCTATTTATTAAGATGAAAACTGAACGAGAAACTGGTTTAGAAATTCCAACTCCTGTGGTTCGTCTGCGGCGTTTACGTCAACACAGACAATTGCGAGACTTAATCACTGAAAATCGACTGTCAGTGAAAGACCTTGTTTTGCCGTTGTTCGTTAAAGAGGGTATTGATGATAAGCATCCGATCAGTTCCATGCCAGGTCATTTCCAGTGGCCACTCAATCAATTAAGTGAAGCGGTAGCTCCCTTGTTGCAAGCAGGTATTCCAGGCGTGTTGCTGTTTGGTATCCCTACCTTTAAGGATGAAAGTGGATCGTCTGCTTTATCAACCGACGGGGTGGTGCAGCGTGGTATCAGTATACTTAAGCAATATAGTCCTGACTTGTTGATTATCGCCGATCTATGTCTGTGTGAATATACCAATCATGGTCATTGTGGTTTGATCGTCAAGGATAGCAAGGGTGATGCGGTGATTCACAATGACCAGACCTTATCGTTGTTGGTGAAACAAGCCATCAGTTTGGCCGAAGCTGGAGCTGATGTGATTGCACCCAGTGGTATGATGGATGGTGCGATAGCCGCTATTCGAGCGGGCTTAGACCAAGCGGGCTTTTCGAATGTTGTTATCTTGAGTTATGCTATCAAATATAGCTCTGCATTCTATGGTCCATTTCGTGAAGCTGCTGAGGGTGCACCGCAATTTGGGGATCGCCGTAGTCATCAGATGAATCCAGCAAACGCCAAAACTGCTTTGCGTGAAGTGATTCAAGATATCGAGGAGGCTGCGGATATGCTTATGGTGAAACCCGCTCATACTTATCTCGATGTCATTTATCGCGTGAAACAGCGCTTCCCGGAAGTACCACTGGGTGCTTATCACGTTAGTGGCGAATATGCCATGATTAAAGCCGCTGCAAGCCAAGGTTGGCTGGATGAGCAGGCAGCATTGTTCGAAAGTGTATTGGCAATTAAGCGTGCTGGAGCAGATTTTATCATCAGTTATGGTGCTGTAGAATTAGCGCCATTGTTAAAGGGTTAGGATGCCAAAAACCAAAACGATTTTCTGTTGTAGCGCTTGTGGATCACAGTATTCGCAATGGCAAGGCCAGTGCCGTGATTGTGGTGAATGGAATACTATTCAGCAAGAAACCAGCAACCCCGTATCCGATCATTCTCGACTCTCTGGCTTTTCGGGAGTACTGTCGAAGCCAACGCGATTAAGTGATGTCGAAATGACTCCGCAGCAGCGAATTACCACGGGATTACCTGAATTTGATCATGTTTTGGGTGGCGGTATTGTAACTGACTCGGTTGTACTTATCGGTGGTGACCCTGGGGTTGGTAAGTCTACAGTATTATTACAGATTGTGGCACAGTTGAGTCAACATTACCCTTCGTTGTATGTTTCCGGTGAAGAATCATTACAGCAAATCGCAATGCGTGCTGAACGTTTGCATCTGAACACTGACGATTTGACCTTGCTGGCAGAAACTAATGTGGAACGCATATTAGCAACTGTAGATAAATTAATCCCGAAAATCATGGTGGTTGATTCGATTCAAACGATTTACACCGACATGGTTACTGCTGCGCCGGGTGGTGTAAGCCAGGTGCGCGAAAGCGCAGCACGTTTGGTGCAATTTGCGAAACAAAAAGGTATCGCATTATTTTTTGTTGGCCATGTTACCAAAGAAGGTGCTATTGCCGGTCCACGAGTGCTAGAGCATATGGTTGATGCTGTGTTGTATTTTGAGGGTCGCAATGACAGTCGTTTTCGAGTGATTCGTGCTGTGAAAAATCGCTTTGGTGCTGTCAATGAAATTGGTGTTTTTGCTATGACAGACGCCGGTTTAAAGGAAGTGAGTAATCCATCCGCGATTTTCTTATCACGATATGAACAACCAGCTGCGGGGAGTGTCATCACCGTTATTTGGGAAGGTAGTCGTCCATTGTTGATAGAATTGCAAGCATTGGTGGCGGAGAGTCATATTGCAAATCCACGACGTGTCACGGTCGGCTTGGAGCAAAATCGCTTGTCAATGTTGTTAGCAACGTTGCAACGTCATGGTGGTGTGGCGACTTATGATCAGGATATTTTCGTGAATGCAGTGGGTGGCTTGCGTATAATGGAAACTGGAGCAGATTTACCATTGTTACTGGCTGTGTTATCGAGTCTCAGAAGTCAACCATTACCTGCTGACTTAATTGTTTTCGGTGAGGTGGGTTTGGCAGGTGAGATCCGTCCGGTGCCAAGTGGCCAGGAGCGAATTAAGGAGGCGCTAAAACATGGCTTTAAACGCGCTATTGTTCCAAAAGCCAATGCTCCCAGAAAAAAATTAAGTGGAATGGAAATATCTGCAGTTGATAAATTGCAACAGGTTTTCCAGGTCATGTAAGATACGGCTTCAACACGTTTTTCATCAGGAGAACATTTAATGTTTAACTTAGAACCCAAACTTAGCGAATTTGATCCAGAATTGTGGCGTGCACTCGATCAAGAACAACAACGTCAGGAAGATCATATCGAATTAATTGCTTCTGAAAACTACACCAGTCCCCATGTGATGCAGTTGCAGGGTTCGGTTTTAACCAATAAATACGCTGAAGGTTACCCAGGGAAGCGTTATTACGGTGGTTGTGAATACGTTGATATTGCGGAACAGTTAGCTATTGACCGAGCTAAGCAACTGTTTGGTGCTGCCTATGCAAATGTGCAACCCCATTCCGGTTCTCAAGCTAACGCTGCTGTTTTTATGGCGCTAATGCAACCAGGTGACACGATGCTTGCATTGGATTTGTCGCACGGTGGCCATTTAACTCATGGTTCCTCGGTTAATTTTTCAGGAAAATTTTACCAAGGGATTCATTATGGTTTGAGTCCTGAGGGCGACATCGACTATTCACAAATTGAAACATTGGCTAAAAATCACAAACCTAAGCTTATCGTGGCGGGTTTTTCTGCTTTTTCTGGTGTGTTGGATTGGCAACGTTTTCGAGATATTGCGGATAGTATGGGTGCTTATTTTATGACAGATATTGCTCATGTGGCAGGATTAGTTGCTGCTGGAGTGTATCCTTCACCAGTGAATATTGCAGATGTTACGACGACGACGACTCATAAGACATTGCGGGGTCCTAGAGGTGGACTGATTTTGGCAAAAGAAAACGACAAATTGCATAAGAAATTAAATTCGGCAGTTTTTCCAGGCATGCAAGGTGGCCCGTTAATGCATGTTATTGCCGCAAAAGCGGTGGCTTTTAAGGAAGCGATGTCATTAGAATTTAAACAATACAGCGCACAAGTCATTAAAAATGCACAAATTATGGCGCAAACTATTATCGAACGTGGTTATGATGTAGTATCAGGTGGTACGGAAAACCATCTATTACTCGTGAGTTTTTTGGATAAGGAATTTAGTGGGAAAGATGCTGAAGAAGCTTTAAGTAAAGCCCATATCACCACCAACAAAAACACAGTGCCTGGGGAAAAACGTTCACCATTTGTAACCAGTGGTCTGCGTTTGGGGACACCAGCGATTACCACGCGAGGGTTTGCAGAGTCGCAATCACAGCAGTTAGCGCATTTGATTTGTGACGTTCTTGATAACGTTGACAGTAATAATGTTCATGAAGCCGTAAAGAAACAGGTTAAATCATTGTGTAAAGAATTTCCTGTTTATAGCAATGCAGTTGTGTGTAGCTGATGTATTGTCCCTTTTGTCAAGCGCAAGATACCAAAGTCATTGATTCGCGTCTGGTAGATGAAGGAATGCAAGTGCGGCGCCGAAGACAATGTATGCGTTGTCTTGAACGATTTACAACTTTTGAAACTGCGGAATTGAATTTACCACGCATTATTAAGCGCGATGGTAGTCGTGTCGATTTTGATGATGAGCGCTTACGTAGTGGCCTTGCTAAAGCATTAGAAAAGAGACCCATTAGCACTGAGCAAATTGAGCAAGCCATTCAACATATTTATCATCACTTGCGTGCTTCTGGAGAACGGGAGGTTAGTTCTAAAACGCTCGGTAAATTAGTCATGGATGAGTTGCGTCAACTGGATGAGGTGGCGTATGTACGGTTTGCTTCAGTATATCGTAGCTTTCAGGACGTACAAGAATTTCGAGAAGAGATTCGCCGACTAAAAAAGCAACAAACTGATTAATATGAATCGACAACAAAAAAGACATAATGCCAGACGCTATGCCTTGCAAGCCCATTATCAATGGCTACATCATCAACAAAATGCTAGTGAGGCGCTCAAATCATTTTATGAAGAGCATAATCTCAGTGATGCTGATAAGGCATACTTTGATGATTTACTGAAAGGCTCTATTCAGCACGTAACAATCATTGACGAATTAATGACACCACATTTGGATCGTGCTATTAGTGAATTGAACCCCATAGAGCTTTCAGTGTTACGCATCGCTATCCATGAGTTATTACATCGTAAAGATGTCCCTTACAAGGTAATATTGAATGAAGCATTGGAGCTGAATAAAGAGTTTGGCTCCGAGCAAGGGCATAAATTTGTCAACGCAGTGCTGCATAAATTACTCAATGAAATTCGTCCAGAGAAGTATTAGTTGTAGATTTTCCTGACTTTGACGGAAATTTCTCTAACCTATTGAAAATATAGAAAATCATATTCTGAT
>CAWUIH010000039.1:0-14501 GCA_963922495.1 uncultured Coxiellaceae bacterium
ATCCATATGCATATGGCCTGTGAAAATTCCTAAAATAGTGTTTGGGAAATCATGTAAGATCAATAAAAACTGATTCAGGCGTTTATTTCTCCAAAACAAGCTTGTTTTCTTGTGTTGATAGCTAGTGTAAGGGTCTACACCTGCGGGTATATGAAATGCTAAATAAACTGTAGTGTTGTTTTTTTTAGCTTGTTGTAATTGATTCCGTAACCAAAGTAACTGCTGCCTTGCGGCTGAGTCGCTTTGATTGCCGCGTGCTAAGCTTGAAAATAGTACTGAATTTAAGCCAATAATATTTAAGTTTTTGCCTGTATTCGTTACGGAGTAATATCCAGCAGTGGGAAACGATGCTGTGAAACGTTTTCGGTTATTAGTATCTAAGATTAAGTTTGAAAATGCAGTTGCAAAAAATTTATAAAATTTTCCATCAATCGGATTATAGTAGTCACCATCAAAAGAATCATTGTTTCCTAAAACTGGATATACTGCAGTATTTGGAAGATATGACTTAATTTCGTATGCAATAAACAATAATGTTTTAGATACAAACTGTTGATAGCCCGCCCGAGTAGCTTCCTTGCTATAAAAAGTGTATTTCTCACGAAATGCATGGGCTAAGAAATCACCGAGCAATAATACAAAATCAGCGTGATATTTGAGCTGCAGTTTTTGTGACTCATGCAATACAGAAACTAATAGCTTATAATTTGTATCCTTACCATAAGTGCTGAAGCTTTGAACACCTTGTTGTTGAAAAATATCTGCCCAATCCCTTACAGGGCTGGCTATTAATTTTTTTACAATTTCACATCTGGATTTGGTGTGATGACAAGCAGTAAAAGGGTCAAAATGCAAATCCGATAAACTGACAAAATAACGAGCATTGGCATAAGCAATGGTCACCGATAAGCAGAGAGTATTTAAAGCAACGATAAGCAAACGTTTCATATTCAACCCCATGAAAGTAAGTAGACGGTGGTATATAAGTAACTGTTGATTAATTTCCTATAATACGATTTATCTAATGAGGAAGCGAATACTTCTACTCAAACTGGATGCGATAGTCTCACGCGTTTAAGCCAGTTTTGATAATACGATGTGGCTAATCGTTGATCATGTACGATCAGGATATTCTCTGCATTATAGTGCTGTGCCGCGTAGGTAAAATTAAATGACCCTGTTTCTACTGTCAAACGATCAACGATAATCACTTTATTATGTGCGATAGAAACCGTATCATCACACCACATTGGAATATGATATCGTTTCAGATAACCGTACAATGAAAAATGTTGCCGATCCAACTCACTACGATCCACGATCACTTTGACGGTTACTCCCCTTTTGAAAGCACGTACTAGTGCTTTTGCGATTGCTCGTGATGTAAAACTGTAAGCCTGAATATAAATATTTTTCTTGGCTGAATTGATTAATGCAACAATTTCCGAGGTGCAATTTTGCTGTGGTGTAAAACACACACTATAATTGGTGTTAGCTGTAAATGTTTGTGCGAAAACGGGTGACATCCATAAAAATGACAAATAGGCTAATATAGCAACAAAAATCCTAATCATAGCAATTCCTTAAAAAAAAATTAATTTGTGTAAAAAAGTATCTAAAATTACAGCCATCAAGCATAATCCAAATGAGAATGATTATCATTATATAATTTAAAATTCAATAATTTATAACACTCAATGGAGTTTCAACGATATGAGAGAAACCTTTCCAAAACTAGTTTCTTATTTTTTAACCCCTGTTTTAACCGCCAGCCAAACCGTGGCTCTGGCTGCACTCGATGTATTTGTTATTGCAAAGACATTAGCATTTATCGCCGACCAAAAAGAAGTTGATGAGTTAGGGACCACAGCGTGGGCTACTTTTGCAGCGCTATGTGCAGCTGATTGCTTGTTGGCGACAACGATGATGGGGTATGTTAACCAAACAGATGATCATCACCATCACCATCACCATCACCATCACCATGGAAATACGATACTTATTGACCAAAAAAATCTGGATAGCAAGAAAGGAACTGCTTCCTCGGGGCAAGTCATGTCAGAGGCTCTTAAAGAAGGAGGTGTTCACACAGAGAATAATGCTTTATCGAATTTGGCTAATGCAACCAAAAAAAACTCCAATGACGGTTACGAATCACTTCCCCGCGGTGATGCAGAAGAAAGTGTCGCAAGCACAGTACAACGACATGATCATCAAGACCACCATCATCATCACAGTCGGTGCTCGTCAGCCGTTGAATTTTTGTCAATCGGCGCTACCTTTGGGATACTGACTTTTAGAGGCATGAACCTGTTATTGTCTCACTTCTCTGAAATTCCTGATGCTGCTATCTATACCGTGTCCGCCTATTTTGCCTTGGTAAATACATTTATGAATTATAAATTTCACACGCATCACGCACATGCTGACGACAGCTGCAGGCAGTTATTTCAAAAACTATCTTGTCGTTCCAAAGGCATTGCCTCATATCTGATATTTGGTATTGTGGTTGGTCACTACTGTCAGTTTATTTTGCCAATTTCATCGTATATTGAGCTGTTGCCTCTCAGCTCTTTAAATAATGGTTTAGCAATCTTTATTAGACTAATTGTTGCCTCTGTGTGGGCATTACCTGCAACGTGCTATGAGGCCAATACAGAATTACGACTTACGTTAAAAAATGCTGAGCAAGGCGGCTTTCCGAATTTCAAAGCGACCTCTACTTACATGGCAATATTTTCAAGCCTCTTACATTCTTTAATTCAGCCCACCGGTGCGATTGAGTTTATTGACATGTTTTATCCTGGTGACGAAGAGCGGTTTTCGGCGCAAATTTCATTTCGCACGCGTATATTAGTGTATGCTGGATTGTTCGCTTTCTTAGGTATTCCCAATGGCGTTGGTTTTTATAATGCAGTCATAGGAGGGTCGAGAAAATCTATATCGGTAATTGGTTCGTTCTTCGGTTGTAAAAAACTTCGTAGTGACGTTGACGCAGCTCTTCTTGAAAGCGGGGCACCGAATCCATTCGGTAACAACTAAAAAATTCGCTAAGCTTCAAGTACGTCACTGCAGACGTTAATGATTTTTTGCGTCAAAAAAATCACTAACGCCGAAATTACAAATCCACCGAGGATATCAGTTAAGTAATGCCAACCAAGTACCAGAGCGGCAGTAACGATAATCAAATTGATAATTACTAATGGATAAAACAACCATTTGATACGGTAGAAAGGATAAATAATTAAACAGCAGTAAATGACATGATAAGATGGAAATGAGATTAAACCACCGTTCATGTTGCTAACGATTTTGTAGTGATGCAATTCAACAAAGTGCTTGACAATAGTGACTGCGTCTCTTGGGAAATACGGGCTGTGATAAATTTCAGGAGGACCCACTGTAGGAAAAAAGTAATAAATAAAAAAACCGATCAGTGAAGCAATAATAATTCCAATCACAAAAGCATTAAAAATCCGTCGATCAGCAAATAATGGGGATAAAAATGCCAGAATTAACGATTCTGGACCTAGACTAAAATAAAAATTCCGCAAAATTTTATGCAATATTGGATGCTGCGCTACCCAATTCATTACGACGATAATATTAAAGTGCATTAGGTGATCTAGGCGGGCAATGTCAATATCGTGTTGATGAAACGGTGTGTACTGCCCACCCATTACAAATATTGATAATCCAAGCCCTAGCAATAGCAGCAAACTTGTGGAGCGCACATAAAATGCCATGCGTAACAACGCCTTCTCAGGTGGAGCGTGTCTGAGGACCGAAGAAGCGCCAATGAACAATGCAATAATCAGTGGTGAGTAGTATACGAAACGAATAGGTATGTTATAGTAGCCGTGATAGCCTATAATAGTTGATTAATTGATATTTGTGCTGCACCAATGATATAAAGCAACGACATGAGACCTAAAATGACATAAGTCGTTTGGTCGACATAGCTGGTCAATGAATAATTTACAGTGCTTTTTGCAACTTTCATAGCTTAACTACAATGCTTGTTAATAGAAACTTAAAATTATGGATAATAATAGTGCTAGCATCTTAAATAAAGATTAATAAATGATCAAGTCTCTAGCGACTTAAGGTATTGAGAATCATTTGAGGCAGACTGGGACCTTGATAAATTAAACCGGTGTACAGTTGTAACAATGTTGCACCAGCGTTCAATAATTGCTGTGCATCTTCTGGAGATTGAATGCCCCCTACCCCGATAATTGGAAACTCGGCACCCAGTTGGTTTCGCAATACTTTGATGGTGTCAACTGCCAGTGGTAGTAATGGCTTGCCGCTTAAACCACCGACTTCATTGCAAGCAGAGTGTGGAATATTTGAAACAATGTCTCTACGCACAGTAGTATTTACTGCAATGATTCCTTCTATCTGATATTTCTTTATTAATTCAACAACTTGATGAAGTTCTTTGTTGTTGTCTGGGCAGATTTTTAGCAGTAACGGTACATGACGCTGCTGCTGTGCTCGCAGTTTTTTCTGCTCGCTTTTGAGATTATCGAGTAATGCCGCTAAGTTTTCGCGACGTTGCAATTGCCGCAGACCTGGGGTATTTGGTGACGAGACATTGATAGAGACGTAACTGGCATACGGATACAATTTACGATAAGAGAGCAAATAATCGCTGACAGCCTCCTCAATGGTGGTGTCGCGATTTTTACCTATGTTTACGCCCACGATCCCTTGGAGTTTACGTTGTTTAAACTGCTGAATGAGGTGATCGACACCTAAATTATTAAAACCCATGCGATTGATCAATGCATTTGCGGCAGCTAGCCGGAAAACTCGTGGCTTGGCATTTCCAGCTTGAGGTTTAGGTGTTACAGCACCGACTTCAACAAACCCAACTCCCAACCCAAATAAGTTATCCATGCAATCCCCATTCTTGTCGAGACCCGCGGCAATACCTACTGGATTGGGGAATTCCAGTCCTAAAGCCTTGATAGGCATTTTTTTTTGTTGCTGTAATTTTTTTGCAACCACTGCAGGTGGGTAAAAAATCTGCAACAGATAGATGACGAGTTGATGCGCTTGCTCAGGCCCTAACAAAAAAAGTAGCGGTCGAAAAAATTTATAAATAGTCATTTTCTAATAAACACAACATTCATTTGATCATATATGCAGCTTGGCATTATGAGATTTTATAAATATGTAAATCCAAAAGATGTTTCCATAACACACTCTTTCTACAACAATGTATATATTAATAAGTGAGAAGCGTCGTTTTCGCCATATTCATTGCTGTTATATTCTCCATTGAATGGTTACAATACTCGATCTAACAAGAGGTAATGATAACATGATTCATGGCTGTAATTTCCAGTTTGATGACACCATCGCGTTGCTTCGCCAATCGGTTTATGATTTTGCTCAAGCGGAAATTAAACCAATAGCGGATGAGATCGACCGTTCAAACCAGTTCCCTCGCCAACTTTGGCCTAAAATGGGAGAATTAGGTGTATTAGGTATTACCGTCCCTAGGCAATACAATGGTTCCAATTTAGGGTATTTAGCGCATGTCATCGCTATGGAGGAAATCAGTCGTGCATCGGCATCAGTTGGCCTCAGCTATGGTGCCCACTCAAATTTATGCGTCAATCAGTTGGCAATCCATGGTAATGAGGCACAATGTCGGCGTTATCTGCCGAAACTACTTACTGGAGAGCATGTGGGTGCTCTAGCCATGAGTGAAACTGAAGCGGGTTCTGATATTGTCAGTATGCGGCTGCAAGCCACAGAACAATCACAGTATTTTGTGTTGCAAGGTAATAAGATGTGGACTACCAATGGTCCAGAAGCAGATGTCATTATTGTTTATGCAAAAACTATGCCAGAAGCACATGCACGTGGTATTACCGCTTTTATTGTTGAAAGGGGAATGCCTGGATTCAAAACGGCACAGAAACTTGACAAGCTTGGGATGCGTGGTTCGGACACTTGTGAACTCGTATTTAACAATTGCAAAGTACCTAAAGAAAATGTTCTTGGGCAAGTTAATGGGGGCATTGCAGTGATGATGTCTGGTCTCGATACTGAAAGGCTGATATTAAGTGGTGGTCCACTGGGTATTATGCAAAACTGTCTGGATATCGTATTACCCTACACCAAACAGCGTCGACAATTTGATAAGTACATTGGAGAATTTCAGTTGATGCAAGGCAAAATTGCGGATATGTATACTTCGTTGAACGCAAGTCGTGCTTATACGTATGCGGTAGCTCAGGCGGCTGACAATAATCAAATAACTTCCCAAGATGCAGCCAGCGTTTTAATGTTTTGTTCTGAACAGGCAACTGAATTAGCATTACAAGCAATCCAATGTTTAGGCGGCAATGGATACATTAATGATTTTCCCGTTGGCCGTTTATTACGAGACGCAAAATTATATGAAATCGGTGCAGGCACTTCTGAAATTCGTCGCATGATTATTGGGCGAGAATTATTCAAAACTATCTAGTGACGAAAAATGACGCAGCTTATTTCTAAAATTGATTTAAAAAGTAGTAAATTTAAAAATAATAATGATTTAATGCAACAACATGTTCATCAGTATGAAAAAGCATTAAAGCTGGTTCAAAAAGGTGGAACTGAAAAAGCACATCAGCGTTTGCATCAACAGGGGAAGCTGTTTGTTAGGGAGCGCATTAGGCGTTTAATCGATAATGACACTAAATTTTTGGAATTTTCAGCACTGGCTGGCTATGAATTGTATGAAGAAAATATTGCCTCAGCTGGTATTATCACCGGCATTGGGTACATTCATCAAACCCTTTGCGTCATTATTGCCAATGATGCCACCGTTAAAGGTGGAGCTTATTATCCAATTACAGTGAAAAAACATTTACGCGCGCAAGAGATTGCAGAGCAGAATTTTCTGCCTTGCGTCTATTTAGTTGATTCAGGTGGAGCATTTTTACCATTACAACACGAAGTTTTTCCAGATCGAGATCATTTTGGCAGAATTTTTTATAATCAAGCGCGCATGTCGGCTAAAAATATTCCACAAATAGCAGTTGTGATGGGATCATGCACAGCAGGTGGCGCTTATGTTCCAGCGATGGCTGATCAAGTGGTAATGGTAAGAGAACAAGCTACTATATTTTTAGCTGGCCCACCGCTAGTTAAAGTAGCCATCGGTGAGACTGTCAGTTCAGAACAGCTAGGTGGAGCAGATTTGCATTGCCGCAAATCTGGTGTTGCCGATTATCTCGTTGAAGACGACGATCATGCGTTGCAACAAACACGAGAAATCATTGCCAATATTCCTTCACACACTGCTTCAATTGCAAAAATAGCTTCGCGTCATAATTCATTTTCGACAACCGAGCTTAATGGAATTGTTTCTGCAGATCCACGCCATCCTTATGATGTTCGTGAAGTAATTATGAGAATAATTGATGCTGCTGAATTTAGTGAATTCAAGCAATACTACGGTCAGTCTTTAGTATGCGGATTTGCTCATATTGATGGTTTTGCAGTAGGAATTATTGCTAATAATGGAATTCTTTTTTCAGATTCTGCACTAAAAGGTGCACACTTTATTGAATTATGTTCGCAACGCAGAATTCCATTGCTGTTTTTACAAAATATTAATGGATTTATGGTCGGTAAGCATGCTGAGATGCACGGCATTGCAAAACATGGTGCTAAAATGGTCCATGTGCTGGCCTGTAGTGCAGTCCCAAAGATTACAATTATCATTGGTAACAGCTATGGTGCGGGAAATTATGCTATGTGTGGTCGTAGTTATAATCCTCATTTTTTATTCATGTGGCCTAATGCGAAAATTGGGGTGATGGGTGGCAATCAAGCAGCAAGTGTTTTGGCTGATATTAAGCGAAACAGTCTAAATCGCAATGGAAAGCATTGGAGTTTAGAGGATGAAGAAAGTTTTAAAATTCAAATGCAGCAAAAATATGAAAAGCAATCTCAGGCAATTTATTCAACCGCGAGATTATGGGATGATGGTATTATCTTGCCTCATCAAACAAGAGGAATTGCCGCAATCTGTCTGAAAATTGTCTATCAAAACCCTACTAAAGACACTCAAGTTGGTGTGCTAAGGATGTAATAACCTACAATGAAATATACTAAATTTCATGTCAACAATGCAATTGCGACGCTTACCTTAAACCGCCCTCATCAGTATAACGCATTTAATCCTGAATTTATTTTGGAAATATTGACTCATCTCCAATACATCGAAAAAGATGCTGCGATCCGTCTGGTGCTATTAAAAGCCAATGGTAAACATTTTTCTGCTGGGGCAGACATCGCCTGGATGAAAAATATGGCTTTCGCTCCTGATGCTGAAAATCAATTAGATGCGAATTTATTAGCAGATTTTTTTTGTAAGATAGATCATTGCTCAAAACCGATTATTACGATTACTCATGGCCGTGTAATAGGAGGAGCGTTGGGTATCGTTGCCTGTAGTGATTTTGTTATAGCATCGCATGATGCATTGTTTTGTTTCTCAGAATTAAAACTTGGTTTGATGCCTGCAATTATTGCGCCATACATTATCCGAAACATGGGTTTTAGAAGTGCAAGACGTTATTTTTTATCCTCAGAAACCTTTTCTGCACGGCAGGCACAACAAGAGGGGCTTATTACACATACTCTTAGTTACGATGAAATAGATACCCAAGTCAATACACTCATTGCTAATCTGCTGCAGCTATCTCCTCAAGCTATCACTGCCACAAAACAGTTACTGCGGGCTATGTACCCTATCGACAAGATTATGATCGATAGAACAACGCAACTTTTGGTGGAAGCAAGAAATAGCCATGATGCTAGAGAAGGATTAACGGCATTTCTTGAAAAACGACGTCCCAATTGGTGTGATTCTGATTAAGCCGGCTGACAACGATCAAAGTAGCAACTTTCAGGCCTGCTATTCAAATGACGACATCGCTGGAATGCATGCGATTTAGCACTAAAAACCGTTGGAGCAACGGCACTCCAAACACCGTCACTTTTGCGATCGCGTACAAAACATTCAATTCTATTGGTTGAAGGTGGAGGCGGCGGTAAAACATGTCTTGATTTCAGAGAAGACGGCGGACGCTGATCACAACCATCCAAAGATAGGCAAAGCGACATTCCAGCTATGGCTGTTAGGCCGATAATTATTAATTTTCTGTTCACAGGCATAACCTCACACGGTGTTCTCATTGTTTAATCAATAATGTTGCTTATTTGTCAATCAGTTCAGCCTTGTTGATAGGCTTGTATATAATATACTTTGGGATTCTTGTTTTTATCATGAGATTTGTGCAATGCGTTAAGCCCAGCTTTATCTCGATTAGTTGACCAGCCTTCGCCTGTCACCTTATTATCTGGGCTTGTCGCAAAACATTTGTAGTTATGCCATTCATTTATGACCTCTCCCGATGAGTACAAGCAAACGGTAGGCAGCAAGTTGCGGTGATTAAAAGGGTTTTTAACAGAAAATCAAGGTCCGTTTTCATTTATAAATCCTAATGTTACTAATTACAACACTAGATTAACACGAAGGCTCACGTGAATGAAAGCTAATGTTATTGACAATCTACAGTGCACGAACTACTTTATGTTTATTCACAAGTACATTCTTAATCGTACTGATTGTTATTTTATAAGTTTATCTCGGGTTCAAGCAGGTTGTCCATGGCAAAATATATAGAAAACTTAAGAATTAAAGCACTTCATGCGCTTACGCTTCCTGCGTTATTGCGACAGTCATTACCATCAAATGATTCAATTGCTAAAACAATCACTACTGCTCGTCAAGCGGCAAGTGCTATTATCCATCACCAAGATGATCGACTCATCTTGGTTGTTGGTCCCTGCTCGATCCATGATCCGATTGCTGCTATGGAATATGCTACCCGATTGCAAAAAGTTAAAAATAAATATATCAACGACTTACACATCATCATGCGTGTTTACTTTGAAAAGCCGCGTACTACCATCGGTTGGAAAGGCCTTATTAATGATCCTCACTTAGATAGTAGTTTTAGAATCAATGAAGGTTTGCATATTGCGCGCAAGCTATTGCTAGACATCAATTCACTTGGCATTCCGACAGGTAGTGAATTTCTGGATACTATTATCCCTCAGTACATTTCAGATTGTATTTCGTGGTCTGCTATCGGCGCCAGAACGACTGAAAGCCAAATCCACCGCGAACTAGCGTCAGGTCTATCCATGCCCGTTGGGTTTAAAAATAGTACCACTGGTAACGTTCAAATTGCTATTGATGCTGTAAAAGCAGCCAATAAGCCTCATCATTTTCTGGGGGTATCTGAGCAAGGAATTGCTTCTATTTTGAGTACTGATGGTAATCAAGATACACATATCATACTTAGGGGTTCCAATCACAATACCAACCACGATCCAGAATCTATCACCGGGACGGTATCTCGGTTGCGCAAAGCTCAATTACCATTGAGTATTATGGTAGATTGTAGTCATGGTAACAGTCGTAAAGACTATAAACGTCAGACTTTGGTTGTCAATTCATTATGCCAACAGCTAACAGCGGGTAATAACCATATTGTTGGGGCGATGATTGAAAGTAATTTGCTTGCAGGGCAACAAAAGCTTGAATCCGGCAAATCATTGGAATATGGTAAAAGCATTACGGACGGTTGTATTTCCTGGGATGAGACTGTCTTAGTATTTGAACAGTTTGCAAATGCAATTAGGACAAGGCGTCAACAAAATTTGACTATAACACCTTATGAGAGCAACAATAAAAAATAAAGTTGGTATTGTAGGCTACGGACGATTTGGTAGTTTATTAGCAGAAATATTGTCTCATGATTGTGACGTTTTCGTGTACGATATCGAACTACAAGATCAGCACCCCTATATCAAATTTGTTAACTTAGAGACAGTTGCTAAGCTACGAACGATATTTATAACAGTGCCTATTAATAATTTTTCTAATACTATTAATACTATCGCACCATTGCTTTCAGAAGATTCAACTTTGATAGATACCTGTTCAGTTAAACTCTATCCGGTTGAAATCATGAAAACCTACTTACCCCCTTATGTTGGTATCATTGCAACCCATCCTATTTTCGGGCCTGATTCGATTAACGAAGATGATGAATTAAAAATCATGATGCATCCTGCACGCGATACGCATCATATTTTTGAGTACTGGAAAAGTTACTTTACACATAGAGATTTTCGTGTGGTGATTATGACACCTGACCAGCATGACAAATTTTCAGCAAAATCACAGGCATTAACACATTTTATCGGTCGAGCACTAGAAGCTCTCAGTGCGCGAAGCACGGAAATCGACACTTTGGGTTATGATCGTTTGCTAGAGGTGATGGACTTAACCTGCAACGATACTTGGGATTTGTTTTCAGATATACAAAAATATAATCCTTACAGTGAAAAAATTACTAAACAATTCACCGAGCATTGTTTGCAATTACAGCGAGAATTAACTTCGGAAATCAGTTAACGTCAACTGATTGGAATACCGCTATGAAAGCGAAAACAGGGATCGGGCGACATAATAAATTTTTTTTCTAGCTTGCGAAAAAACGTAACACGTTCATCGATGGGTTGAGGTGATAATTGGTGTGCCAAATCTAAATATACCTCAAAATGTCTAGCTTCAGCTGCCAATAGCCCTTGGTAAAAACGTTCTAAATCATTCTCTAACAATGGTGCGACTTGAGCAAAACGCTCGCAGGATCTTGCCTCAATAAATGCAGCCACAATCAGGCGGTCGATGAGCTGAAAAGGCTCTTGAGAACGAATACAATGATGCATTTGCTGTGCATACTTCGATGGTGCCAGGTGATTAAAAACAATTCCTCTTTTCTCCAGTACATACAATACTTTTTCAAAGTGACGTAGCTCCTCCCTGGCAAAGCGCGACATTTGATGCACCAAAATATTGCGATCTGGATAACGAAAGATAAATCCGAGTGCAGTTGATGCCGCTTTCTTTTCACAATGTGCGTGATCAATTAATAAAACGGGCAATTGAATTTGTGCTGCTCGCAACCAATTTGAAGGCGTCTCACAGCCTAAAAAATCCTTTATATTCGATAGATTAACAATTTCTTCTAAGTTTTTCATGGCGCGATGGATATTCTATGGTGACGATGGTATATTGTTGATAAATTTAGCACGTTGAGACTGATGACTGACTCATTTTTTTTGTCAACCGATAGTAAAGCGCTGATTAACGATTGGCAAGTAATTTGTGATATTATTACCGAGGCCACAGAGCTCGTTAAAGATCAGCTTAAAAAATCTGAAAACAGTTATACACCCACCCTACTTTCTGATCGGCAAATTAGCGATGCTCTCAACGGACCTTTGGAATGGTTTTTCAGACCTCATCTGACCGCCCATACAAAATTTGCCAAATTACGCTACTTACTCACTGTATCACAGGATGATAATTTTAAAGAAAACAGTCGTGAGAGCCTGATTTCTGAGACACAATTAGTGAAACTGACAATCGGTGAAATCGATAAACCTCAAAAAGAGCTTGAAGCACTCATTAAATCCCATTATGAAGCACACAAAGCGCATTTTCAAAATGCGACCTCACAACTTTTAATGAGTTTAATGGCGCAAAGTATTACTCTCACTGATATGGAGATGGAGCAATTTAAAGCGAATGAACCCTATTCGGAACTGACAGGTCGTTTTCTTGATTTAAATATCCCGATGCCAAAACACAAAACAATGGATATTGGCGTGTATTTTCATTTTAAAATTTATTTAGCAATCCACAGCTCACTGAGTAGACAGCAGCTACCGCATACTACTGCAGAAATAAACCCATATATCAAAAAATTTAAAAATGAATTGACTGAAATTACCAAAAAACATGATCAATTATTCATCCAACAGAAACAGGCTCTCAAAGAGCTAACAGATCGGATTCCACAAGCATTCTAAAGAATTAAAGAGAACGCTGTCTCTGCACCTCATATAAGGCGATCGCTGCTGCAACTGATACATTCAAACTCTCAATACAACCACGTATTGGAATATGAGCCAAGAAGTCGCAATGTGACTGCGTTAAATGACGTAGCCCACTACCTTCACTTCCCAACACCAGTGCGATATCACTGGTAAAATCAATGTCTTTGATGGGAGTATCACAGTCTGTACTAGCACCCACAATCCATATTCCTTTTTCTTGCAACGTTCGTAATGTGCGCGCCAAATTAGTGACTCGAATCACAGGGGTGCTTACGTCTGCTCCCGAAGCAACTTTTCTTACTGTAGCAGTCAATCCCACTGCTCGATTTCTAGGAATAATTACCGCTTGCGCACCAAAAGCATTAGCACTGCGTAAACAAGCTCCCAAATTGTGAGGATCTTGCACGCCGTCTAATACCAAAAATAATTTCTGCTGCAGCTGTTGTTGCACCAACAAAGCTTCTAAGGTCTTTTCATCAAACTCTTTAAAGTGTTTGCTTGTCACTGCAATTCCCTGATGATGTGATGAATCAACTAATTTGTCCATATCTCGTCGAGATAAGCGAGTAATGTGTATTGCAGCATCTTCAGCAAGAGCAATGATTCGCTTAATCCTTTCACTATCACGATTTTTCAGTACAAACACTTCAGTAATATGAGTCGCTTGACTTCCCAGTAGGGCTTCGACACTATGAATGCCATAGAAAAAATTTAATTTTGCCATCAGTTTTCCATAATTAGAGAGTATATTACTGCTTTATAAAATTCTTATTACATCTGTTCGGCTACAACACAATTTATTTTTTTAGTCAAAATGACTATTTTAGACTTGCAGATTGGGTTTGTTCTGTCAATAATATTGTCATGTTGACAAGGATATTTTACAGAACTTTATCTGCTGTTACAGGGGCATTGATGTTACTTTGCCTTGGCAGTTGTTCCGCCTCCAAGCACGATGGCCCTCCACATTATTATGTAGATGCAAACAAAATTCACAACCCTAAACCGCATCCGCTTAAAAGAAAAAAGGCTATTAACCCACGCTCCTATGTGGTACGTGGCAAGCGATACTACGTACTTCGTTCCCCAAAAGGTTATCACCGTCGAGGTATTGCCTCATGGTATGGCACGCGCTTCAATGGCCAACTAACCTCGACAGGCGAGGTATACAATATGCTTGGCATGACAGCTGCAAATCGAGAATTACCAATCCCCTGCTACGTACGAGTCAGAAACTTAGATAACGGTCGATCCGTGATCGTTAAAGTTGATGATCGAGGGCCTTTTGTAAGTGATAGACGTCGTATCATCGATCTTTCTTATGCTGCAGCCGTTAAACTTGGTTTTGCGAGCAAGGGGACTGCCCATGTTGATGTTCGTGCGATCACATCATTTGATCATCGCCATTCACGTCATCATAGTCATATAGCATTGAACCGACACGCTACCATTCGTCACGCTCATTTGGTGCGACAAACTCATAAACTGAGAAAAATGTATCTACAATT
>CAWUIH010000040.1:0-14206 GCA_963922495.1 uncultured Coxiellaceae bacterium
GCAAGCAATTCAACCTCTTCTAAAAACTCGGTCCCTTGGGGCCGAGTTTTTTATCGGTATTTTATTTATGGCTTTGTATAAGGATTGTGCTGTTGTGTGTTTATATTGTTCAAGTGATATGCTTTTTCTAGGATAATGTGCATTCCTAATGCTAATTTTGGAACCAATACCTTTTGAATGTATGTCTCAAATTTTGCCGTATTGCGGTAGCCTTCAAACGTAAAAGAGGCTTACAATTGCTTATCACACAAGCCTGCGATCATGTTAATTTTTTTTGAGCCTAGTAGGCAGTTGAACTATATTTCTATTAAAATGTTACTATCTCTCACAGATTACGTTGATTATTTCATGCAATTAATCCTTTCTTAATACTTATACGGTATAGCTATCATGGAATATTATGCGTATCCTGATATGAAAAACCTTGATTAATTAATTTTCTGAAAGGAGATTCTAAATGGCAATCAAAAACCCAGTCAGTTTTTGTGATGAAATAGCCAAAGCATTTGAGAATAGGCACAAAAATCCCGAAAAGTTTCGTCAGTTTTACATAGGTGGTATTGCAAATTTTCAGAACAAAAAATATTTAACCAGTAGACAAATTGATATCCAAGAGCAAAAGAGAAAGCAGACTAAGCGCGTTAAATATTTCGTTGGTCATCCTTATGAAGATATTCAGTTAACCCGACGTGAGGCACAATGTTTAGCAGTGATCGTCCGTGGTACTACGAATCTCAAAGCATCTGAAAAGTTAGATTTGTCGATCAGAACAATTGAGTTTTACGTTAGAAATCTACGTGAAAAGTTGGATTGCAAGACTAAAATTGAATTAATTACAAAAGTAGGGCAAAGTGATTTCATGAAGCAGGCCTGTAAAATATATCAATCGATTGAGACCTGATTGCAATACGGAATAATTGTGAAATCGTGGTGATAATGGTTTTTAACGACATGTGATTTGGTGCTAAACTCGTCGCATGTCAAAAACTGAATTTGAAATCATCGATTCTCTTATTAAACAGCGTGTCAAACTCGCTCCAGATATTTTTATTGGAATCGGTGATGATGCAGCAGAGTTTTCAGTGCCTTCAGGACGGCATATTGTTACCACCATCGATACCATGGTGTCGGGAACGCACTTTTTGCCTGGCGATGATCCGCAGGGCCTTGGCTATAAATCACTCGCGGTCAGTCTCAGTGATCTTGCAGCGATGGGCGCGTATCCTCATACTGCTTTGATTTCGTTGACGTTGCCAGTCGCTGATGAGCAATGGATAACTCGTTTTTATGATGGTTTCTTTACTTTAGCAGATCAATTCAAAGTCACGTTAGTAGGTGGTGATATCACTCAGGGTCCGTTGTCGGTTTCTGTAGTGGCTAATGGGCTCGTAAGGTCGCGGCAGGCAATACGTCGCTCTGGTGCGACAGTCGGTGATAGTATCTATGTGACGGGTAATCTTGGTGATGCGGGTTTTGCACTGCAGCAAAAATTACAAAAAAATGTGAACTGTAACGATTACTTGCAGAATCGCTTGTCTTATCCAACACCTCGCGTTGACATGGGATTGAAATTATCTACGTTGGCTAGTGCTGCAATTGATATTTCTGATGGATTAATTGCTGATTTAGAAAAAATGATGCATCAATCGGCATGTGGTGCTGAAATTCAGCTGTCGCAATTACCATTGTCACCAGCACTATTGGATGCTACTGAGCTTGCACAAGCACAACAACTGGCCTTAAGTGCTGGCGAAGATTTTGAAATTTGTTTTAGTGCTAACCCTCACAACCATAAGCAACTCATGACTATTTCAGAAAAACTTGCGTGCCCAATTACTCGTATTGGCACAGTGACTACAGGATCAGAAATTAAGGTGTTGGATCAACATAATCACTGCGTGACTATCACCCAAAGAGGCTATGAACATTTCCAAAAAAATTAATCATGTTCCACCAATCGTGTGGCGAGATCCATTGGTGTTTATTGCTTGTGGTTTTGGCGTTGGAGCGATGCCTATTTTGCCTGGTACTTGTGGAACATTGCTTGGCGTCGTTTTTTTTCTGTTGCTCAGTAAATTATCGTTATTGTGGTATTGCGTAGTCGCTATATGGTTTTTTATTGTAGGCATCTTCCTGTGTGATTTTGCGAATAAACGTTTTGGTACAGATGACCATCCGGCTGCAGTGTGGGATGAAATCGCTAGTTTTTTATTCGTGATGATTGCTATTCCACATACAGCGTACTTTTTGTGGGGGGGATTTTTTCTATTTCGTGTCTTCGATATGTGGAAACCGTGGCCGATTCGTTGGGTGGATAAACATATTCATGGTGGGATTGGGGTAATGTTGGATGATTTACTGGCAGCAATTTTCTCGTGGCTTATTCTATTTACATTATCGAAGTGGCTATGATCTTAGAAAAAGCGCTTGGGCCACGATTTCTGGCACGCCATCTTGATGCATCCCGCCATATGAAAGATTCTTTCCATCACCAACCAGGTGACTGTGACAACTTTCATTGCTAAATATAAATCAATCGGTTATGTGATTTAATCGTGCTCAACGGCTTTTGCTATATAATCATTTCTTAATTGCTAATTATTTTGATTAGATTGCTTTTATCTTGCCTCAATTTCTCTAGAATCAAAAATTTATTAATTATAGAGGTCATAAATCAGATGCCTGAAAACAATACTTTGGAAATGAAATTGGTTGAAAATTCAGAAAAGCAACCCGAGAATCCGGAAGGATCTCAGCCAGTACCTAGGGACATTTTCAGTGATTGCGGTTCTCAGCAATATGTGGAACCGTGTTTCACTGCTGAAAAATTCCACCGTGGTTGGTACTTTTCTTTCATTATTCTCGGCTGCTCCTCAGCACTTGCGGTTACCATATTAATATTGGTATTTGAGTCCTTGGAAGTTCGAGCTTATGATAGCGACTGGAAAAACACCGAGGTTGATTGTCACGGTAACTTTAACAAAACTTGTATTCAAGTGTTTGGGCAGTTCATCCCTCAGAATAAGGGAAAAACGGATATCTGTGATTACTACAATAAACATAGAGACAAAGATATCTTGAGTTGTCCAAAGCCTCGAAATATAGCTAATATGACAGAGTTTGCTTGGAATTGTATTCATATTTGTGAGAATGATCATGAAAACATTTTAAAGTATTATATTATTGTCATCTCATGTGTTTTTGTTCTTGGAATTTTTTCTTCCATTGAAGTGTGTTCAGGATACTTATATCGAAAAGTATGTGCATTTTTTGGCATTCAAGAAATGCGAGCACGCGACTGTTATTCCTTTTGGGATTTAGTTCCTGTAATAGAAGATGTTGGTACGGAGACTTCAAGTGTAGTTGCTATTGATGAGTATAAAGCTGTGGGGGCTGGTGGATGAGCAAAAATTTACTAACTTTGTAAAGGTAGTTATTAGAAGCTCGTGGTTTCGTATCGAAAGAGTGCAATTGTGCTGGTCAAATTAATTACTGGGCTTGTAGCTGATGATAATTATCGCAATTCGTGATTGTTTATAACAACGACTCCTCACTACGGTGAGTAAAAATTTCATAGCCGTCATCTGTCACGCCGATGGTGTGTTCCCACTGTGCAGACAGTCGCTTGTCTTTAGTAATAACAGTCCAGCCGTCATGTAATAACTTTACATGACGTTTGCCCGCGTTGACCATCGGTTCTATGGTAAAAGTCATTCCTGGTTTCAAAGTTAGTCCTGTACCTTGCTCACCATAGTGCAACACCTGAATTTCTGGTTCATGAAAAACAGTGCCAATGCCGTGTCCACAGTATTCGCGCACAATCGTATAATGGTTTTTTTCAGCGTATTTTTGAATCGCAGCACCAATATCGCCGAGATGGATCCCTGGTTTCACCATTTCTATGCCTAGATACAAGCATTCTTGAGTGATTTTGATTAACCTCTCAGCAAAACAAGGTATTTTGCCAACAGCGAACATTTTACTAGTGTCGCCGTGGTAGCCATCTTTGATAACAGTAACGTCGATGTTAACTATATCACCCACTTTTAACTTCTTATCATTTGGGATGCCGTGGCAAACGACATGATTGACTGAAGTGCAAATTGATTTTGGAAAGCCGTGGTAATTCAGTGGGGCCGGTATAGCGTGTTGCTCGTTAACAATATAATCGTGGCAGATAGTGTTCAGTTGATTGGTAGTAACACCTGGTTTGATATGTGTTGCAATCATCTCAAGCACCTCTGCGGCGAGGCGCCCTGCGACACGCATTTTTTCAAATTCTTCGGTTGTTTTGATTGAAGCAGACATGAAGCGCAGTATAGGCTCTCTGAGTACGTTGGCGCAAGGTCAAAAAGGCCTTTTAGCTTGTTCGTGTAGCAAGGTTATGATATAAATGTGCCTCACGCTATACAAATACACACACTTTCCGACACATGATTTCGGGTGCCTTGTGTCTGATTTTGCAAGGTCGGGTCATGGGGAAAGTGGAAGATCAACCCGGAGAAAAATATGTCTGAAGTTACGATGCGTCAAATGCTTGAAGCGGGCGTTCATTTTGGTCACCAAGTTCGATATTGGAATCCTAAAATGGCACCATTTATTTATGGATCACGCCATAAAATTCATATCATTAATCTTGAAGAAACGTTACCGCGCTTTCGAGAAGCATTGAAAGTAGTTACAAATACTATTTCTAATCGTGGAAAAGTACTTTTTGTAGGCACTAAGTTTGCAGCACGAGAAGTAGTGAAAGAGGAAGGTACTCGCTCTGGAATGCCGTTTGTTGATTACCGTTGGTTAGGCGGCATGCTGACTAATTACAAAACCATTCGTCAATCCATCAAGCGTCTGAAGGACTTAGAAGAAAAAATTGCTAATGAAGATAGCTTGGCTGGTATGACTAAGAAAGAAATTCTTAACTTGATGCGTGAAAAAGATAAACTTTCTGCTAACTTAGCTGGTATCAAGAATATGGGTGGCTTACCAGATGTTTTGTTTGTCATCGATGTTGGTCACGAAAAAATTGCCGTTCAGGAAGCGCAGCGTCTTGGAATTCCGGTTATCGCTATTGTTGATACCAATTCAAATCCTGAAGGAATTGATTATGCCATTCCAGGTAATGACGATGCTATCCGTGCTATCCGTTTTTATTGTAAAGCGGTTGCCGACACAATTATAGAAGCTCGCGGAGTTTTGGAGTTAGCAAAAGCAGCAGAAGCCAAAGAAAAAGCGGAAAGTAAAGAGAAACAAATTAAGACTCAGAAAATTGTAACCAAGAAGGCAAAAGTGGCCGAAACAGCGAAAGCTTCACAAGCTGAAAAATCCACTACAGCTAAAGCTAAGAAGGCTACTAATACTACCGCAGACGCTGCAGAACAAAGTAAAGAGTCGGTTGGCGCCACCGCCACCGTCAGCGAAAAAAAATCCGAGGAGAAATAATGACAACAATTACTGCCGCAATGGTAAAAGAACTACGTGAGCGTAGTGGTGCTGCTATGATGGCATGCAAAAAAGCTTTACAAGAAGCTGATGGTAATATCGAAAAAGCCATTGATGTGTTGCGTAAGGCTGGTGAAGTGAAGGCTGCTAAGCGTGCCGGTAAAACCGCTGCGGAAGGCGTTGTAGTCGTTGCAACTACTACTGATCAAAAGCAAGCGTTCATGATTGAAATAAATTGCGAAACGGACTTTGTTGGTCGTGACCAGAGTTTCAATGAATTTGCTGTTTTAGTCGCGCAACGCGGTTTAGCAGCACAATCTACTGACGTTGCTTCAACCATGGCATTATCCGCCGGAACCAGTGGCAGTGAGGAAAGCCTTGACGAAAAGCGTAAAACGCTGATCAGTACAATTGGTGAAAATATCCAGCTACGGCGGACAGCTGCTCTGCAATCCTCTGGTATCGTAGGACACTACATACATGGGCAATCGAAACGAATTGGCGTTATTGTAGCGATTGATCAAGCTGATCCTAAGTTAGCAAGAGATATCGCGATGCATATTGCCGCTGCTAATCCCAACGCAATTGACGAAACCGGTGTATCTCCGGAGTTGATTGCAAGAGAAAAAGAAATTTTTGTGCACGATGCACGTAAAAGTGGTAAATCCGAAGAGATCATCGAAAAAATGATCGCAGGCCGTCTGAAAAAATATCTTAAAGAAGTGACCTTAATTAATCAGCCTTTCGTTAAAACGCCAGAACACACAGTTGGTGATTTACTACAGCAGGCTGGGGCAAAGGTGGAAGCGTTTGTTCGCTTTGAAGTTGGTGAAGGAATTGAGAAAGAAACACAAGATTTTGCCGAAGAGGTGATGGCTCAAGTAAAGGGAAATAGCTAATGGTGGCAGCGGCGCAACCACTTTATCGTCGTGTGTTGCTTAAAATGAGTGGTGAAGTACTCATGGGTCAAGGACTTCACGCCATTGACCCGCAGGTCTTAGATCGCATGGCTCGTGATGTCGCTGCTGTCTATCAACTTGGTGTTGAAGTGGCCATCGTTATCGGTGGTGGTAATTTTTTTCGTGGAGCTGCGTTGCAAGAAGCTGGTATCCGCCGTATCACTGGTGATTATATGGGGATGTTGGGAACCGTCATGAATGCGTTAGCATTGCGCGATGCTTTTGAGCGAACTGATTTGCCGGTTCGCATACTTTCAGCTATTTCCATGAATGGTGTAACGGACCCTTTCCATCAACGCAAGGCTATTCACCACCTTGAGCAGCGGCGAATTGTGATTTTTTCTGCAGGTACAGGTAATCCACTCGTCACCACGGATTCTGCAGCGAGTCTGCGCGGTATTGAAATTGATGCGGATGTTGTTTTGAAGGCAACTAACGTTGATGGGGTCTATTCCGATGATCCTAGAAAAAACCCGCAGGCTACATTATATAGGCATTTGACTTATCAGCAGGCTTTAGAAAAAGAGTTGGCTGTAATGGACCTAGCTGCTTTTTGTCAGTGTCGTGATCATGATTTACCACTTAGAGTCTTTAACATTAATAATACAGGTTCGTTGTTGCGTGTCATTACCAGCAAAAAAGAGGGTACACTTGTTGATTCCGGAGGTACTAATGATCAATGACATTATTGACGATGCGCGTAGTCGTATGGATAAAACGATTGTAGCATTTAATAACGAATTAACTAAGTTAAGAACTGGGCGCGCTCACCCGAGTTTGTTAGAGCATATCAAAGTGAAGTATTACGATAATGATACACCACTTAATCAAGTTGCGACAGTTGCTGTTGAAGGTGCTCGAACGTTGACGATAACTCCATGGGAAAAAGCGATGATTGGTCCTATCGAGAAAGCAATTCAAAATTCTGACTTGGGATTAAATCCGATGTCTGCGAGTATGGTTATCCGCGTTCCGTTACCTGCTTTGACGGAAGAACGGCGACGTGATCTTGCGCGAGTGGTACGAGATGAGGCTGAAAAAGCCAGAGTTGCCATTCGTAATATTCGGCGTGAAGCCAATGGTGACTTCAAAGAGTTGCAAAAAGAGAAAGAGATTACCGAAGATCAAGCACATCGCGCTGAGGCAGATATTCAAAAAGTAACGGATTCCTTTATCATAAAGGTGGATGAAATAGCTTCAAAAAAAGAAGCAGATTTAATGACTGTATAGTTTTTCAAATGAATCTATTACCGCAACATGTTGCTATTGTTATGGATGGCAATGGTCGGTGGGCCAAGCAACGCGGTTTAGTACGTATTGCCGGACATCGAGCAGGTGCCAAAATAGTGCGTGATATCGTTGAATATGCCTTAGAACTCAATTTAAATACCTTGAGCTTATTCGCATTTAGCCTTGAAAACCGCTCTCGACCTGCTCAAGAAGTTAATTTTCTGATGTCGTTGTTTCTAGACACACTGGAAAAACATATTGTTGAATTGCATAAAAACAAAGTGCGCTTGAAAGTATTTGGCGAAATTAGTAGCTTAAGCTTAAAATTACAGCAAAAAATTAACGAAGCTGAGGTGATGATGGCATCTAATACAGGATTAAAGTTAAATATTGCCGTTAATTACAGCGGTCGTTGGGATATTGCGCAAGCCGCACGTAAAGTCGCTCAAAGTGTACAGCGAGGTCTTTTAACACCTGATGAAATCACCCCTGAGACTTTCCATCCGTTCATTTCTCTTGCTGATTGCCCAGAGCCGGACTTATTAATCCGTACCAGTGGTGAGCAACGACTTAGCAATTTTATGTTGTGGCAATTTGCTTACACCGAGTTATTTTTTACCAATACCTATTGGCCTGATTTTAATCGTAGTTGCTTTGATGAGGCCATCCACTTCTTTCAACAGCGAGAGCGTCGTTTTGGTTTGATTTCCGAGCAAGTTATTGAGAATGACCATGCTTAAGCAGCGCCTCATGACCATCGTAGTTTTAGTACCACTGTTAATTATTGTCCTATGGATTTTTCCACCTCTATGGTTTGATATTTTTGCAGCTGTGGTTATGGCAGGTGTCGCATGGGAGTGGTGCGGTTTAATGAAGTTGAAACATATTTTAAAGCGTGCTGCTTACATCATCGTGCTAGGATTATGTTTTGTGTTTTGTCATTTTCTAACACCTCAATGGGTATTGTTGATCGACCTGTTAATTTGGTTATGGGCGATTGCAGCAGTGATCACTTATGCAAAAGGCGGTACGCCACTCGGTTTTCAATGCAAAACCATTCAAGCACTCGCCGGATTGATAATTATCAGTTGTTGCTGGACTGCGATTTTATTGGTGCGTCATGTTTTGGGAGGGGCAAACTGGTTGTTGTTTGGATTGTTATTGGTGTGGGCTACAGACACGGGTGCTTATATCGCTGGGCGCTGCTGGGGAAAACATAAAATAATTCCCCGCGTTAGCCCAAATAAAACGTGGGAAGGCTTGTGGGGCGGCTTTTTACTGGCATGGATAGTTGCAGTGATTACGGCTTTTAGTTCACATCTGAATATCAATGCCAGTTGTTACCAACTATATATCATTTTTATTCTATGCCCGATTACAGTGTTGTTTACATTGTACGGGGATTTGTTTGAGAGTATGTTAAAGCGTTTAGCCCATGTCAAAGATTCTGGAAGCTTGTTGCCTGGACATGGTGGTATTTTAGACCGCGCGGATAGTATTCTTGCCGCAATTCCTATTTTTGCCTTACTCAGCTTATTCATTAAGAGGGGGTTAGGCATTTGAGAGGGCTGGACCCTCATGTTCTTCAACCACAACTTCTAACTTGTAATCATCATCCGATTGATGGGAGCTAGGGTGTTTATAAGCGTTGAAAAAACTTTGCTGCCTGGGGTTGGCATATTTTTTGATTACTAATCTGGAAAGGAGAGGTGATACGCTGTTAAAGAAACAAGCTACGCCAAGAGCTGCCAGCATAAAGGCGGTTGTTCCCCACGGCCTATTGTTCCAATCGATATAGCCGTGATATAAGCCGTGATCAGCAATTGCGCTGGTATATACTGCAGTCCACCCAGCGTACGTTGCTGTAAAAGCTGAATAAAAAAGTAGTATCTTGGGATTAATAGAGGGTTTTGGGTAGCATTGAATGATTGGTTGGTGAGGCAGACTGAAGGCGAAATGGTGCAACACATTCGCTGCAGGCAAAATCGCGTGCAACACCGAGGTAGCAAATAATACTAGTGGTTTATTAGTTCCCAGGTGTTCTCTTCGGAACACAAAGGGCCAATACATTACACAGACTGAGAAAGAAACAGCATTGCTAAAGCAATTTATTTGTTGAAAAATTTTATTGTAATCGTAACGCGTAAAGAGGGTTTTCGTGGCTAATGTCAATAATGTGGAAATAATCGTTAAATGGAAAGGAGCTTGTCCAATAAAAGCACCGCCCTCGTAGACGAGGGCGATGGTTATTGCTATTGCTGTTGGCCAAACCACAGCCACGGCGCCTTTATGAATGTAAAGCTGCAGTGGTGGCCATTGGAAATCAATGGCCTTTTTATATGCTTCAGTAGCAATGAATGGTTGGGAATTACTTTCAGTTGAAGGCAAGGCTTATGTCCTTATAGATTAAACGCCCCGGGATTATCCCCAGAATCATGTTCAATACTGCTGCTACGATTTTGACGAGTCTCCTCGCCACCACCATCAATAAGATTCTCATTTCCTTCACTTCTTACTGCTAGACGGAATAACCGATCACACCAATTACTACAACTACTGGTAGCGCGAGTTTCCTCGTCACCAACATGCTGCATCACGGGCTCTACCTCATTATTTTCGGTGCGACCGAGTAAACGATCGTAACAGCTTCGCAGTCCCTCAGGTGCTTTGGTAATCGTGGGCATTACTGCGTTTATGCCTAACATTACCAGTAGCGAAACAATAAAGAATGCTGACGTGTCACCCGGGTGAGTGTTCCAAGCGATAGCACCATCGTAAAGACTTTCATCACCAGTGGCGCATTGATACCCAACGGTAGTCACTGTATACGCTACAGCAATTGCTGACAACGCAGCGAGCATCCACAGATCCAGAGATGGTTTGTTGCATTTGAAAGGTGCAACAGAATAGTCAATTCCGAGCCATGCAATAGTTTTTTCTCTATTTATAATATGCTTAACTAAATAAAGCGCCCAAAGAGTAGAATGAGTGACATAAATGCTGAAATCATCATACATATTTTCAGAGTCTTTTTTATTATCACGTAGCCATGAAAAGTACATGGTTGCGATGGTGCCACCCATTGCTAACATCTTGGATTTTAAATATTCCATCCCAGGTTTCTGATTTAAATCCCACTCAGGCTTAAGTAATTGCGGTACTGTTGCAAGCCCTTGGGTAACTACCAAGCCAAGGAGACCCCAATGCGTAAACTGTAAGAGATAGTTATGCAGGTTGCCTAACTGTGCTTCACCGCTAACATTGAATATGACGGTTCCGACAAGAAATACGTTGTAACCCCATTCTAAGTACCTGCTATAAGCCGGTTGTGCGCTGGGAATGACGGTAAGAACTGGCGGCTCTTTAGAATCCTCCCCTTGCGCTAAGGGACCATAACCACCACCAAATCCTGGGTTTTCTGGATCTAAGTCATCTTTGGTATCTGCATCTGCATTAAGAGGAGGATTTACCTTTGTCGCGGCTCTTATTCTTGCTTCTGATTTTGCTCTTAATTGTTGTTCAAGTCGTGCTTGATCGGAATGCTTATCAGCGGTACCTATCTGACCCTCGCCAGCACCTCCTGCTTCTCCGAACATAGCCGCCAGATCTTCGCCATCAACTTCTCCAGAATCTTTTTCTGGTATATTATCAGATATGTTAGGAGCTCTATCTTGGTCATTTTCAAGTTGTTCTGTAATGGGATCTCTCTGTGCTTCGAGATCATCAGCATCAGTACCTTTTAATTCTGGTTGGTTTCCTTCTCCCTCTAATAATGATTTTCCTAGCGCTGAATCTTTTGCTTCCATTATATATCTCCTATTTTTTTATATATTATTAAGTAAATGGAATATTTAATATGCTCATTATATCCACATTTCCTAAGCCATTAAGTATAATTTAATTAAGTGAAGATTAAATTTCTCGTGGGATTGAAAATGCTATGGGCTTTATCCGGTTACAGTGAAGCTAATGCTAGATTAAATGCTTCCTGAAACCAAACCGTGTATCTATCAGGTTGGTGTTTTAATTCATAGGATAAATTTTTTAAATTAATCCAACGTGCGTTGATTGCTTCGTTTGTATTCAATTGGTAGTGGCGAGTTTGTGCGATTCCGATTAAAATGTGATCAAACTCATGTTCGGTTAATTGTGTGGAAACAGGTTGAGAATAGACGAATGAACCCACTGCTTTTAGTGCAACTTTCATACCCATTTCTTCAAACAAACGTCGTTCAGCGGCAGCGATAATCGATTCCCCAGGTCGTGGGTGGCTACAACAGGTATTAGTCCATAATCCACCACTATGATATTTATTGGGATGGCGCTGTTGCAACAATAGTTCAAAAGTTTCAGCAACTTTGTAAAAAATAAATACCGAAAAAGCACGATGTAATTGCCCGCTTTGATGCGCTGCTAATTTTTCTGCAGTCCCAAGCGCACGATCCTGTTTGTCGACTAATATGACGTATTCTTTATCTTTCATTGGTAAGATTCTCTGAAAAGGGTGTAATAACATCTACCTGTGGAAAATAGTTGGTAATGTGATTTAAAAGTGGTTTTAAGAACAATAATTTTATATTAGGGCCGGCATCTTGGGTGAAGTAAATCGCCAACCCTGAATCGCGCAATGACCACACTTGTTTTATCATTGCCAGGGTTTGTGGTAGGCAATAATTGAGTGGTGGCCAAGCGGTAGCCATTGTAGCGTGCATGGCAAGTGCATTGGATTCTGCGGTTTGTCCCAAGAGTTCAAAGTCACGATTTTGAATGGCGATTTTTAACCTAGTGAGATCTATTGCGGCTTTTTGCGGCCAAGCGGCATAATAGTCAGAGGTGGTGACGGTACGCTGCATCCCTGCACGCGAGCCGACGCTTTTGGTTTGGTCACTGATAATCAATAAACCGATACATAACTCAGGCCATAAATCGGGTAGTGGATTGCCAAAACTATCCATGCCATCGGTACAGTTCCCGCGGTGCCATTCCACAAAACCATGAGTAATCGATCGAGCCGCGCTGCCACTGCCCAGTCGTGCTAAAATTGATAATTTTCTAGTGGGCAGTCGCCATTGATGCAAATCATTTAGTGCACAGGCAATGGCAGCGAATATGCAGGCAGAAGAGGCGAGACCAGCGGCGATAGGAATATTAATGGTTAGTTCTAAATGGTATTGCGTTCGCGTAATAGTGGAAATCGCATCGAGGTATTCGGAAATAGAGGTAATCGATTTAGGTTGGTTGTTAACAATGATGGTATGATTTTTCTCACAAGATGTAATGGTAGCCTGTGCCCCTTTATTTCCCAAGGAAACTGAAAGACTGGAATTAACCGGTAAATTGAGATCAAGATTGCGTTTGCCCCAATATTTACACAAGGCAATATTGGAGGGGCAAAAAGCCTGACCGCGATTGCCGATTGGTAGACGATCACACGATGGAATGAGTTGAGAAAAAATATTATAGCGTTGAGTCAACAGTCATCCCCCGTGATGTGATGGCAATATTAAGTTGTAAAACCCCCATTTCTGCATCGTTTCTGTTACGGGGAAATATATTTTTTTTAAGCGCACCCACAGCAATGACGCAATCTCCCAAACCGCTACCAGAAATTTTAGCGCCATAAACCTGGGGTTGTTGTCGCAACGTAGCAATCAAGCTATCAATCATAGCATTACTAACGCCGAGTTGCTGCATACAACCTTGAGCGCTATTAAATATAACTCCTAGCTGTTGTAAATTCTGCATTTTAATTGCGGGAATAGCCTGCAACGACAGTGCATCTAATCGTTGGTATAATTCCGTAAAAAATTTATTATCATCAGTGTTTCTTGCGGATATGCTTTGAATCGCATCTGCTGTCGGCAGTTTATTTCCTGAATAAATGACGCTTAAAGGCAAGGATTCTGCAAAGGTTTGGATTGTTAAGGGGCTGGTTTTTATTGCAACAATACCCCCCCACAAACTGGCTGCTAAATCGGCTCCTGAACCTCCGCCTTGTACGGCGTGAATAGATTTTTTAGCTAGTTGCCATAACTGATGATGAGAGTGGTTATTACATTCAAGCCATGCATTGATTGCACCGAGAGTGGCAATGGTCACGGCAGCAGAACTGCCTAAACCCATCAACGGATTGATTTCAGAAACAATCGAGATATCACAACCAGAAGGGAGTGATATTTGTTTTAGTGCCGATAGCACAAATTGAAAGGGTTTTTTTAGGGTTAAATTGCTTTTTGTGGTTTGGTAATTACCCAAGCAAGACTGGATAGTGATCACGTTATCTTTGCGTGGGTTGATAGCTACGGTCAATGTTTTATTAATTGCGGTTACCAATGCGGTTTTTCCATGTAACACTGCGTATTCGCCGCACAGCATCATGCTTCCTGGTGCTGTTGATTTAAATAACATGGGTGCCTTGATGGTCTATTTCAATATTCATGAGTTGATAGCCAAAATCGCTTGTTAAATCGTCGATCGGCTGCTCCACTAGAGCAACAACCACACCGGCGTTGTCTCCCTCAACAGTACCCGCGCCACAGACTTTTGCAGCACCGCCACGATTTTCAACTTTTTCTATA